>DATGTW010000096.1:0-11888 GCA_035301625.1 Paenalcaligenes sp. | reverse complement strand
CAAAAACGTGCGCCCCACCATCGTTCACATTGAGGGTGACCCCGACAACCCAGTTAACCGCGGCACACTGTGCCCCAAGGGTGCAGGGGTGATCGATATGGTCCAAAGTGAGTCCCGCGTTCACCACCCACAGGTGCGCGCCCCCGGCTCTACCGAATGGAGTGACATCTCTTGGGATGAGGCCATCGACCGCATCGCACGTCACCTCAAAGATGACCGTGATGAAAACTTCATTCAAAAGAATGACAAAGGGGTGACTGTTAACCGCTGGAACTCTACCGGCTTTTTAATTTCATCTGCTGCATCTAATGAAACAGGCTATTTAGCTGTTAAAGTCGCACGTGGCCTTGGAATGGTCGCGCTCGACACTCAAGCACGTATTTGACACGCACCAACGGTGTCCAGTTTGGGCCCAACATTTGGTCGCGGTGCCATGACTAACTCTTGGACGGATATCCGCAATACGGATATGGTCCTTATTATGGGCGGTAATGCTGCCGAGGCTCACCCCTGTGGTTTTAAATGGGTGGTCGAGGCCATGCAAAACCGTAATGCGCCACTCGTAGTGGTCGATCCACGGTTTACACGCTCAGCTGCTGTTGCAGATAAATATGCACCTATCCGAGTAGGTACTGATATTACCTTTTTGGGTGGTGTAATCAATTATTTAATCAGTAACGATAAAATCCACCACGAGTACGTCAAAAACTATACTGACGCTACTTTTATCGTCAAAGATACTTATTCCTTTAAAGACGGGATTTACAGTGGTTACGACAAGGATAAGCGCAAGTACGATCAGTCTCAGTGGGGCTACGAGATCGGTGATGATGGTTACATCAAGGTCGATGAAACCATGCAAGACCCGCGTTGCGTTTATCAGCTTTTGAAAAAGCACTATAGTCGCTATACCCCCGAGATGGTGACCAGAGTCACAGGCACTCCCGAGGCGGATTTCCTTGAAATTGCCGAAAAAATGGCTGAAATGAGCTCTCCTGACAAGGTCATGACGATCTGTTATGCCTTGGGTTGGACGCAGCATTCAATTGGTTCGCAAAATATTCGAACCATGGCAATGATTCAGCTGTTACTAGGTAATATGGGACGCCCAGGTGGTGGGGTTAACGCATTACGCGGTCATGCCAACGTCCAAGGCATTACCGATATGAATGCGTATTCCGAGGTTCTCTCTGGTTATATGTTGGCGCCTACGGATGAGGACCCCAACTTGCAGGTGTATCTGGACAAGCGTACGCCCAAGCCATTGCGTCCCAATCAGATGACCTTTACGCAAAATTTCCCCAAATGGTTCATCAGTTTGATGAAAGCTTACTGGGGGGATGCAGCCACCAAGCGCAACAACTTTGCGTATGACTGGGTGCCCAAACGCGACAAGGGTTACGACGTCATGGCCATGTACGAGTACATGAATAATGGTGAAATGAACGGCTTTATCTGCCAAGGGTTCAACCCCTTGGGTTCAGCGCCGCACAAAAAGAAAATCACCGACGCCATGTCAAAGCTCAAGTTCTTGGTCATTATCGATCCACTCGAGACCGAAACGAGCGAGTTTTGGAAGCACTATGGCGAGTATAACGATGTTGATGCCAGTGATATCCAAACCGAGGTATTCCGTCTTCCTTCCAACTGCTTTGTCGAAGAGGCTGGGACATTTACCAACTCAAGCCGTACCTTGATTTGGAAAGAGCAGGCTTTACCCCCACCAGGCGAAGCCAAATTGGACCCTGAAATCGTTGCACGCATCTTTTTGCGCTTGCGCGAGCTCTACGAAGAAGAGGGGGGCGTATTGCCCGAGCCAGTGCTCAATTTAAACTGGCCTTATATCAATCCGTTAAAGCCCAGTTCCGAAGAGCTCCTCAAGGAGATCAACGGCAAGGCATTGCGTGATGTTTATGCGCCCGCTGATCCCGAGGATCCAGATGCTCCGCGCAAGCTTTTACTCAAAGCCGGCGAGCAATTACCTGGGTTTGCCATGTTGCAAGATGACGGTTCCACCGCCTGTGGTAACTGGATTTACTCTGGTTGCTGGACCGAGCTTGGCAATATGACTACGCGCCGTAGCCAATATGATCCCAGCGGATTAGGTGTCTATCCCGAGTGGGGCTTTGCTTGGCCCGCAAACCGTCGTGTGCTTTATAACCGTGCCAGTGCCGACACGAGCGGCCAGCCATGGGATCCCGAGCGCACTTACCTCGCTTGGCGAGGTACCTGGGCCGGGGGTGCTGATGTCCCCGATATGCGTCCAGATGCAGCTCCCGAGGAAAACGTTGGGCCGTTCATTATGAACCCCGAAGGGGTTGCCCGTTTGTTCTCGGCAGGCTTGGTCGACGGTCCGTTCCCCGAGCACTATGAGCCCTTCGAGAGCCCATTAGGCTTTAACCCGTTCCACCCCGATAACGAGCTGGCCACGAGCAATCCGGCCGCACGTGTGTATGACGATGTCTGGGAGACCTTTGGTACCAAGGATAAGTACCCCTATGCGGCCACTACTTATCGGTTGACCGAGCACCATCACTTCTGGACAAAGCACGCCCTGAGTAACGCAATCACACAACCCGCACCTTTCGTCGAGATTGGCGTGGCGTTGGCCAAAGAAAAAGGCATTCGTGATGGCGACAAGGTACGGGTCCATAGCAAGCGCGGGCAGGTGGTTGCCACTTGCGTCGTGACCAAGCGCATCCGTGCTCTTGATGTCGACGGGCGAAAAGTACACCAGGTCGGAATTCCGATTCACTGGGGCTTCAAAGGGGTCACCAAAGAAGGGTTCCTGGCAAACTCCCTCACACCGTTTGTGGGTGATGCCAACTCTCAAACCCCTGAGTTTAAAGCCTTCCTTGTCAATATAGAAAAGGTATAACGCTATGGCCAATCAACAGTTAGATATTGTAGCTAGGTCGGCCACAACAACGCCTCCAGCCCATGCACGGGAACGTTATAAGGTTGCTAAACTGATTGACGAATCCAAGTGCATTGGCTGTAAGGCGTGCCAAGTTGCCTGCATGACATGGAACGATTTACGCGATGAGGTTGGGGTTAATGTCGGTACTTATGACAACCCCGTAGACCTGACCGCCGAGTCCTGGACAGTGATGCGTTTTTACGAGGTCGAGCCCGAGGAAAATCACCTCGACTGGCTCATTCGTAAAGACGGCTGTATGCACTGTGCTGACCCAGGCTGTCTTACAGCCTGTCCATCACCAGGTGCAATTGTTCAGCACTCCAATGGTATCGTAGATTTTGTTCAAGAAAATTGCATTGGTTGTGGTTACTGCATCATCGGGTGTCCTTTCGACATCCCGCGGATTAGCGAAAAAGACAACAAAGCCTATAAGTGCACACTATGCTCGGATCGTGTCGATGTCGGTCTCGAGCCAGCCTGTGTAAAAACCTGTCCGACTGGCGCCATTACTTTTGGTGCCAAAGACGATATGGTGGCTTATAGTGAAACTCGTGTTAAGCAACTGCAAGAGCGCGGGCATGATAATGCTGGCCTTTACGACCCCGAGGGGGTAGGTGGCACGCACGTCATGTATATTCTGCGCGATGCATCTCAGCCCGAGCTTCAAGAGTTGCCTGCTAATCCCCAGGTCAGCCCAACGGTTGGTTTCTGGAAAGGGCTGGCCAAGCCCATCGCTTTGGCGGGTGCGGCCTTGGCTTTCTTGGGTGGATTCTTCCACTACATGAAAGTCGGCCCAATTCGCGAGCCTAAAGGCGATGATGACAGCAGCGCAACCAGCGCCGACGAGCAGAAAAAGGAGTAGACATGAGTAAAACACTTAAGCGCTACTCAGATAGCGATCGCATGAATCACTGGTTTATTGCAATCATGTTTTTCCTCTCGGCGCTATCCGGGCTGGCCTTCTTTCATCCGTCACTTTATTTCTTAAATAACTTGTTTGGGGGCGGTACCTGGACACGCATCTTGCATCCCTTTTTAGGTGTGCTGATGTTTCTGGGCTTTATCATCATGTTTTTCCGTGTTGTCAAAGACAATATCTTTAAACGTGCAGATAAAGAATGGCGCAAACAATCTGGCCGCATGTTGCGCGGCGAGGTGAATCCCGATTTGCCCGTAGGTAAATATAATTTTGGGCAAAAGATGATCTTTTGGTTGATGACGCTGAGTCTATTGGCCTTGGTCATCACTGGGGTATTGTTCTGGCGTCCGTGGTTTGCACCTAACTTTTCGGTAGAGGTGCTGCGCATAGCCTCACTCATCCATGCTATTTCAGCCTGGGTTTTACTACTGAGTGTATTTGTGCACATCTATGCAGCCATTTGGGTCAAAGGCACCATGCGTGCCATGACCCAAGGCACTGTTACCGAGGAGTGGGCCAAGACCCATCACCCTCTGTGGTACAAAGAGACTACTGGCAAAAACTAGTTGTCTTGATTGCGTAGCCCCAGGGTTTTGGGGCTACGCTTGTGTTTTTTACGCCCGATAGGAGTACTCTGTGGCCAAATCTAGTGAGTCTGTTGTTCGTATTTTACCTGCCGAAGAGATTATCACCCGCGGTTCGGGTGAGCCGGATCCCTTTATTTGGCCAAATCGGGCCAGTTTGTTTGCCGAGCGCAGCATGCGTTTAAAGCAACTCGCACGACAACCCGGATCCATCAGCGCTTATTTGGGTTTGATGGCCGAGTTAGTACAGGCTCAGCATCAAGCATTGGCTGATTTAGAGCAGGTGCCCCTACCTGATGAGGATGCTTTGGCCCAAGCTGCTACTCATGGCTTGCCCCCATTAGCTGCTCTTGACTGGCAACGAGACCCTGTTTGGCAAAAGGTATTGCACCAGCTGCTTGATTATTTATTAGATGCAGAAATGCGCGGCGAACAGGCGGATAATATTCGGCAGTTACTTCAACGCATCAAAGATATGCCCGCAGTAGAACTAGAGGTACAAGCCGATCAACTGCTGGCAGGTAGTGTATCAGGTGTGGATTTGGCAGCAGCACCTTTCATTGGTGCTGCACTGCAGGTGTATTGGGCACATATGGTGTGCTCATCAACTGCTTTGCGCACAGAAGAACAATACCAAAAAATGAATCTTAGCGAGCAAACAACATGCCCTTGCTGTGGTAGCCTGCCTACCACGAGCATGGTGCATAGTTTTGGCGGGATGGCAGGCCAACGTTATGTGGCGTGTTCTCTTTGTGGTCTTCAATGGCATATGCCCCGTATTCGTTGTACGCGTTGCTTGCATCAGGATGGTGTAGAGTACATGTCCTTAATGAGTCCTGATGTTGACGAAGAGGATTACCAAACTCCGGCAGTTATGGCCGAGACCTGCCCTGAATGCAAGACGTATTTAAAAATCATCCATACTGAACGCGAGCCATTTGCCGAGCCCATAGCTGATGAGTTGGCAAATATCCAGTTAGATGTGCTCATGGGCGAGGGGGAATACTATAAGCATGGCATCAATTTATTGTTACTTTTTGCTCAGGATCCCAGTGCACAGTCAGATGAGTCAGTAGGGGCGACGTCATCGTAAACATCGCGCATATTATTATTGCTAATAATATTGAAACCCGATGCAATCGCATCGGGTTTTTTTAAATAGCTTTAGTATTCTTTATAAGGCAGGAATTTTCCATTCATGGTGATTTTGACGCGGTCTCCATCCTGGTGGTGCTCTCTTTGGATATCCATATCAAAATCAATGGCACTCATGATTCCATCACCAAATTCCTCGTGGATGAGCTCTTTGATGGTGGTGCCATAGACATTGACTACTTCATAAAGACGATAAATCAATGGATCAGTAGGTATCTCGGTAGGTAAAGAGCCTTTATAGGGTACCTGCATTAACCACTTGCGTTCACTGTCACTCAAATCAAAGATCTGAGCCACAGTAGCGGCCTGTGCTTCTGTGAGTGTCATTTGCCCCAGGCATGCGGCTGTGACCCACTCTTTGCTCGCGCCTACTTTTTCAGCGATATCTTTCCATTGAAGTCCTTTTTCAACTTTTTGGGTAATAATCTTTTCTGTAACTGCAAGGCGACTCATTTATTTGTACTCCTTGTATTAGTGAGTAAAAACAAGCAGTTTTCAGTATAAACTATAAGTAATAATTATTTTTGAGAGGAAAACATGCCACAAAAAATACTCTTTCCTGTTTTTTTAGCGCTGCCTTTTTTTATTGCTGCCTGCACACCCCAAGAAAAACAGGTGCTACACGATCTCGAGGACATGCCAGGAATTACCTGCGAGGTAGATGAGCAAAGTGGCCTCGATGACTGTCATCCTGATAATCTGGAAACTACTTTTGAGGATGATGCATCAGGCGGTTAACACTAATTCCAGTCGTAATGCAATTATTAAAAAGAGGAATGCGGCTCTTTGAGGAATTCAATCTCTTCGGCCGTTGATTGTCGGCCCAGTATTTTATTTCGATGTGGGTAACGAGCAAAGCGGTCAATAATTACTTTATGACGGTGTTCATATCCCAGGGTTTGTTCATCGCCCAGGGCTGTGAATAATTCGACAGCGACTTCGTGGATAGCACGTGATTCGGAATGCATATAGGGCATTAAAATAAATTGGCGTTCCCGCTGCCCCAGTTGAGCGTACTCGGGGTGTTGCACTGCTTCTTGGGCTAAAACCAGTGCCATACCGTCTTGGCTGAATGCGCCTGGTGTATCGCGCCAAACATTGCGTGAAAATTGGTCTAAAACGACTATTTCAGTTAAACGTCCACGCAAAGTGTCGCGCCAGTCATAGCATTCTCCGCGCGCAGCTGCCTCGCAAATGCTGCCAAATCGATCCCAGATAAGCTTGTCGAAATCTGGGTTTTTGTTAAACCAGTCCTCGGCGGTGCATTCCTTGAACCAAAAATCGTAGACTTGTTGCCAGGTGGGTTGAGTCATGATGAAAACCTCTTTGGAGAGTTAGTTTGCAGGTAAATGCCCGAGGGCGTCTAGGTTGGGCCATTGAGCAAAATTGAGTGAACTCAGTTGCATTCTTTGCATTCTATCAAAACCCCATACAGTCATGAACGTTAAAGGCTGCCAAATAAATAGAGCAACCCATTTAAACCGCCTACGCCTAATAGCATGGACAGTAGGACATTTTTAAATCGAATGTAGCTGAGCAGAACAAGGATTAGGGCCAGTATTTGGGCACTAACGGGAGCCAGGATAGGGGCCTTGAATTTAGTAAAGGTCGTTAAAACCAGAGCCACCATGACGCATAATGGCAAAAAACGATTGAGTGCCTGCAAAAGCGGTGAGGCGAGCCACTTGCGCGGAATCACAATAGGTGCAGCGCGGAGGAAAAAGGTAGTGATGGCAGTACTGATAAGAACAATAAGAAAACTACTATTACTGCTCATTTGTTTTTGCCCTTAGCATAATTAGAATGGCGCAGATAATGATGGTTAGTAGCAGTGCATAATCAGGGATTAATAAATGCATTGCAGCAAAGACGGCAATGGCCATATATATAGGCCAAGCTTGGCGGTTGCTGTTGTATTGTTCATAAGCCAATATGACAAACAAGGCAGTCAATGCAAAGTCCAGATTGGGGATCAGCTCAATGAGCTCACCCCCTAGCAATAGCCCGATCAGGGTACCCAATACCCAGCTGCATTGATTGAAAAATATAAAAGGCAGCATAATGCGGCGCTGTTCTGTGCGGCGCAAAGTCATCAGTGTAGAAAAGCTCTCATCTGTCAGGCCAAATAAGCAGTAAGCACGCTGAGCACGATGTTTAGGTAGGCTTTTCAATAAGGGCAGAGCATAGAAAATGTGTCGTAAATTGATGATGCTGATATTGACCCACATTGAAAGTGGATGGATGGCCTGTGCCAGCATGGGGATCAATGCAAATTGTGCTGCGCCCGAGTATAGAAGTACACTTAATGCTAAAGACCACCAAAATGGAAAGCCAGCGGCGCGCATTAAAACACCAAATGCAATGGCAGCAGGTATATAGCCCATGGCGATGGGCATGCTATAGTGCAGTGCCCGCAGCCAAGCAGGTTGACGAGAGTTAGGTGATTGCATGCGGCTAAGAAATATTCAGCAAATAATGACTTAGAAAAGGTAAAGGACGTAAAAGCGCCCAATTTTAGCTTTATTCTGTAATGAATGCCATCCAGCCATTGTATTCACTCGTTGTCATTGCAAGGATGTTCGTTAGTATTTTAGGTTGGCATCGGTACAGGATTATAGGTTTTAGTCTTATAAAGCAGGTTGTGATTCTATTTGGTTAATTGCTTATAACTAAGCAGTGGGTTTGTTCAAGATATCTTTATGCTAGCATTGGAATAATAAGTAACAGTGCTGCAAAGCCTACGAGTGTTTATTGTGGAGAGATAATAATGTCCCTTAGATTAAATGATACAGCCCCCAACTTTACCGCCGATACGACTGCAGGCGAGATCGATTTCCACGAGTGGATTGGTGACGGCTACGCAATTTTGTTTTCCCACCCAAAAGATTTTACCCCCGTGTGCACCACTGAATTTGGTGCTGTTGCACGCTTAGTGCCCGAGTTCCAAAAGCGCAATACTAAAGTTATTGGTGTCTCTGTGGATGATGTCGACGATCACCAGAAATGGATCCGCGACATCGAGGCTTTTGCCGGCTCGCAGGCTGATTTCCCTATTATTGATGACACTACTTTAAATGTGGCCAAGCTATATGGCATGCTGCCAGCAGATGCCTATCTACCCGATGGCCGTACAGCTGCAGACAGCGCGACTGTCCGTACTGTATTCATTATTGGTCCTGACAAGAAAATCCGTCTGACCATGAATTACCCTATGTCTGTAGGGCGCAACTTTGCTGAGATCATCCGCGCATTAGATGCCGTACAGGCAACAGATGGTGTTCCATTAGCCACACCGGCTGATTGGAATCCTGGCGAGGATGTCATTGTGGCACTTAGCCTGGATGATGATGCAGCACGTGCAGAGTACGGTGAAATCAATATCCGTCTGCCATATCTGCGTTTTGCCAAATGCCCATAAATATCATTTTGGGTCTTTAGGCCAGATAATACAGATTCACGAGCTATCAGGATAAATCATTTTACCTGGCGTTGAATCAGAAATTTTGCCCTCGTTCTATTAGAGCGGGGGCAATTTTTTTATTCGCTGCTCACACTTTGATTTTAATTTAATTATTCTTACTTAAACTTCACCAAAAGCTATCGTTTCATGTGGATTCCGTTTTTTTTCGTTTTTTTATTTTCTACCGGATTCTCAGCGGCAGAGTTTGGAGTCCGAGATGCGGGTCCCTTTATGCTGCTGTTGATGCGCAGCCTATTAACGATGCCGTTGTTACTTTTATTATTAGTATTCAGAAAGCAAAAAGTGCAATGGGGAGACCGGCGCTCGCAAGCCCAGCAAATGGGGGTAGGGGTGTTATTGCATGGGGCCTATTTAGGGGGTGTTTTTGCTGCGATCCAAGCAGGCATGGCCCCAGGGGTGACGGCTTTATTGGTGACTATGCATCCGTTACTAACGGCGGTGCTTTCTAAACCTATTTTTGGGGTAAAGTTATCCGTACAGCAATGGCTTAGTTTTTTGATTGGGGCTGTAGGTGCTGCATTAGTGCTCGGGGGCGGGCTGGATGTAACGAGTACTCAATACCGACTCAGCGGGGTAGGACTGGTGTGGTGCTTGATTTCGCTGGTCGGGATTTCATTTGCTACTTTGTGGCAAAAGAAAATGGATCAGGCGATGGGTCAAGTTGAGGGGTTGTTTTTTCAATATTTCGGTGCGTTTTTTGTATTCCTGTTAGCCTGTCTCTTGACTCAGGATTTTCGCGTAGAATCGACCCTGTCTTTGTGGCTGACACTTGCTTGGCTGGTATTGGCCATATCCATTGGCGCCATATGGTTTTTAATGATCATGCTAAAACGGGGTGAGGCGCACCAAGTAGCTCGCATGTTTTTCTTGATTCCGCCATTGGCTGCTTTGCAGGCTTGGATTTTATTTGGAGAGCAATGGAATGCGCTTATGCTGGCAGGGGCGGTGCTCATCCTGGGTGGGTTGTTATTAGGCCGCGAGAAAAAGACCGTATAATCAAAAAACAATTCGTTTTATTTAGTGAGCCCAATGCATTTTTTACATACAGTGACCCATCGAATTACCACTTTATTAAGTGCTCCCAGGTTTCTGTCTTTATTAACCATAATTAATGGATTGTGGTTGATAGCCCCCATTGTGCGGGCTTACGGCAGTCATATTGATTGGCGCACTCATGGTTTTACCGAGTGGTTGCAATCACTGGGATTTATTCAGCTATTAGATCTGCCGCGGTTTTCGTTAGGCATTATTCTGATAGGCTTGGGCATTTCTCTATCATTTCGTTCGCGTATTGCTTGGTTATTTAGTGCTCTGATTCTTTTATTGCTGATACTGATTGATATCAGCATGGGGGAAAAATATCTTTGGCATGCTTTGTACTCCATTACTTTATTAGTGTTGCTGTTGCATGCCTGGAGGGGGTTTTCTAACCACAGCACGACAAATACGAGTGCAATTGCTTTATTTAGTATCGCGGTTTTGGCGGCGTATTCTGTTTTAGGAACGCTTTATCTGGGGGATCATTACAAGCCCAAAATTGATGATCCTTTTACCGCACTTTATTTTTCCATGATCAGTATGGCGACAGTGGGGTATGGTGACATTGTCCCTGTGACGGTTGAGTCGCGAATGTTCACCATCAGCATTGTGGTTTTTGGGATCACCATTTTTACAACCTCGGTGGTTTATATCGCTGGTGCTTTGGTGCGCGACACGCAAGAAATTGTTCAAAAGAGGCTATTGCGGATGAAAAATCATTATGTGATTGTGGGTACCTCCATGCTTGCACAGTATGTTTACCAAGGATTAAGAAAACGCAAAATGAATGTTGTGGTTGTTTGCCCAGAAGATAAGCGCAGTCTATTCCCTACAGATGCTGCGGTAGTTACCGGCGAGATGAGCTCCATCACAACCTTGGATCAGGCTTCGGTTAAAGACGCACGGTGTGTGATGGCGCTCGAGGAAAATGATGCGGAAAACACCTATATATTGTTGGCTGTGAACGAAACAGTGGCTGACAATGTAAAAACCGTCACTATCATCAACGAAGAGAGTAACCGCAAAAAAATAGGTTTGCTGCGTGCTGACTTTTCATTTTCCCTGACTGAATTAGGCGGTGAGATTCTCATGCGCGTGCTCAACGGAGAAAATATAGACAGTACGATGATTGGCGAGTTATTAATCGGCCACACAGAAACTGAAATCGAGCAAACAACCAAGGGAGCAGCAGGAGCCTCCTGAGATACCAGGCCAATAGGAGAACCTCATGTTTAAAGCGCTTCTGAGCATCGCTGTAGGCTCATCTCTTGGGGGCATATTGCGCTGGGGGCTGAGCGTCCAATTTAATGCCTTGTGGTCTGTGATGCCGTTGGGTACTTATCTGGCAAACGTGATCGCGGGGTATGTGGCTGGTTTGGCTTTGGCTTTCTTTAGCCAGCTGCCAGGACTCAGTGCCGAATGGCGTTTATTTCTGTTGACGGGTTTTTGTGGGGCGTTATCGACATTTTCCACATTTTCTCTCGAGGTGGTAGAAAGCTTTCAAAATGATCGGGTACTGGCGGGATTAATCATTATTTTTCTACATTTATTTAGTTCGCTGTTGATGACTTATCTAGGGTTTTTGACTTATCAGTATTGGCAATCTTCTTGATTGTTTTGCAGGCACTACGGGATGTGAAAATAAAATAGGGGCAACCCATTTCGATATTATTTAATTTTTTTGGTGGAAAACTGAGGGAAAACTATGAATGACCGTACACAAAGTGTCGCTCAGCTGATGGTGCAATGCCTGGAAAAAGAGGGGGTAGAGTATGTATTTGGTATCCCGGG
>DATGTW010000095.1:0-19577 GCA_035301625.1 Paenalcaligenes sp. | reverse complement strand
TTGCCACGGTACGTCACCAGCGTATGGCAGGTTCTGACATTGGTGACGATCACAAAGAGTACTTCTCAGGTGATGCGGCTCTGAAAGCCGGTGGTGCAGACAACACCATGAATCAGTTTGATAACATCTAAACAACCTGTTTTTGATGTTTAATATGGCGCGCCTCTTGGGCGCGCTTTTTTGTTGTTTAGATTTTAATCATAGCTACGGATATCTTCTATCAGCTTGCCTTCATCTGTCAGGATGCCCTTTTCAACAAACTCTACTTCTCCTCGTAGTTTGGTGACATCGCGAATTTTTTGTACTAGTTCCTCTTTGAGGCTCTCAGATCGTTCTGTGCTTTCAACCTGCAATACCATGCGGTCATTGGCCATTTTCCCGCTAATCTGTAGACGCGCTTTTTTAATTTGTGGAGTGGCACTAATGATTTGTTCTACATGCTGAGGGTGCACAAATAGCCCTCTTACCTTGGTTGTTTGGTCAGCCCTACCCATCCAGCCTGTAATACGGATATTTGTACGGCCCGTGGGGCAATCACCGGGCAATACTGCTGATAGATCACCGGTGCCATAACGAATCAAAGGGTACTCTCGATTTAAGGTGGTGATGACCACCTCACCAATCGCACCTTCTGGGACAGGCTCGCCAGTGTCTGGGTCAACAATTTCTAAAATGACCTCTTCATCAACAACCATTCCCTCTAGTGCTGTAGTTTCATAAGCAATGAGACCCACATCAGCAGTGCCATACATCTGATAAACCTGCACACCTTGATCTGCAAACCATGTGCGTAGCGACTCGGGCAAGGCCTCACCTGATACCATTGCTTTTTCGAGGCTGGTGATTGGTTGACTGAGCTCTTGGGCACGCTCTAACAATACGCGTAAAAAGCTAGGCGTGCCTATATAAGCCATTGGTTTCAGCTCCATCATCGCCAGCACTTGCTGTTCAGTTTGGCCGGTTCCCGCTGGGAAAACAGTACATCCTAAAGCCTGTGCTGCCGTATCCATCATGAATCCTGCTGGAGTAAAGTGGTAACTAAAACAGTTTTGCACCACGTCGCCTGTTCGAAAGCCAGCCGCGCGCAAACCCCTGGACATACGCCAATAATCTACTTTTTTACCTTGCGGTTCGAAAATTATCCCTGGACTAGCAAAAACACGTGGCATATCCGGACCAAAACCAACAGCAGCAAGTCCCCCTAACACGCTTTCATTGCGATTTTCTTGCTGTATGCGCAGCAAATCTGCCTTGCGCGTGATAGGCAATGTTTGGAGCTTTTCTCTGCTATTAATATTTCGCGCATCAATGCCCGACAGAATTTTAGCGAAGGCCGGCGCAGATTGCTGCGCATGCGTAATCTGCTCAGGTAGTGCTGCCATTAATGCGGCTTCGCGCTCTTCTTTGGTGCGCAACTCCTCTGCATTTGGTGATTGAGACATTAGAAAACTCCCAATACATTAATTTAAGTGTGTATATGTATAAAAATAGCGAGCTGTAGAACCTGCTAGGCGAGCCAGCGCGCACGACGCCGATAATGCTTTACATTGTGGTAATCCACACTGTCACCATCACCCAGATAAAACTCTTGCACGTCGGGATTTTCTTTTAAGACCGCAGCCTCACCGTTCATGACAATTTGACCGTTTTCAATCAAATACGCATGATCAACAATTTCCAGAGCGGCCGCCGCATTTTGTTCTACCAGCAAAATGCTGGTTTTAGTTTCCTGATTGATTTCGCGGATGATCGCGAAAATCTCTTGTACTAACTTAGGTGACAAACCCAGACTCGGTTCATCTAGCATTAATAGCTTGGGTTCAGTCATCAATGCACGACCAATAGCTAGCATCTGCTGCTCTCCCCCTGACAAATAACCTGCTTTTGTCCGCGGAAACTCGAGCAATCGGGGAAAAAACCCGTACACCATATCGCGCAACTGATTTAACCGTGCCCGCGTACCTCTAGGGTTAAATGCTGCATAGAGATTTTCATCAGGTGTTAGATGCTGAAAAATACGCCGCCCTTCGATAACATGAACCAACCCTTTGGTCACTCGCTGAGCAGCTCCATAGGGGAGTAAGCTCTCCCCCATGAACATGACGCTGCCACGAGTCACCTCGCCTCGCTCAGGTGCGAGTAGACCGCTAATAGACTTGAGGGTGGTGCTTTTACCCGCACCATTAGAACCCAGTAAGGCTACCATTCCCCCTTCTTTGACATTTAAAGAAACGCCTCGGATGGCAAGGAAAACGCGATCATAGATGACTTCGACATTATTTAATGTGAGCATTATTAATTGCTCTCCCTGTAGTTTTTTGCGCCTTTTTCAATTTGCTCCCAGACCAAATCTTGGAAAGATGCTTTCCAATCAGAGATGGGCTCCCAGGCAGTACCACTCCACTCGACCACACGACCTGCCCCACCTCCCTGGTGATCGTCTTTGGTAATGGTCACCTTGGGGATTAAACCTTGGGCATCAAAACCATCCAGCAGCTCAAAGCCTTTGCTAAGTTTTTCACCGGTTAAGGGGGCTCCATACTCTTCAACTGCTAGGCGCGCTGCCTCTAAAGCCATCGCCATAGATGCTACACCCACGTTGTAATAGGTCAGCCCGACCTCTTCTTTTTCACCAGCCCCCTTTCCTGCACCGTATACTTCATCGACAATCGCCTGAATAATTGGGTTTTCTGTGCCGCTTTCGGCCAGCTGGAACTTGCGTACCCCCTTGGCAATGTCGGGACCCACAATATCCATATCCGCCTCTGCTAGCCATACTACAGAATAGATCTGCTCAGGCTGAAAACCGTTGCGTAAGGCATCACGAATAGAAACAGGCTGTGACCCACCGGCGCCCCAAATAATGATGTGATCTGGGCGGAATCGGCGGACTTCGGACCAGGTAGCAGACTGCTCATTACCTGGGCTTGCGTATGGGAATCCACGGAACTCAAAGCCCAAGTTCTCGGCGAGTCCTTCTAAAATGGGTGTTGGCTCACGACCAAAAGGCGAGTCAATATGGACTAAAGCTACTTTCTTACCCTCAAGGGAGCCCTCGTTTTCATTAATATAATCAATCAAACGAGCGGCCTGTGACCAATAGGTAGCAGATAAGGGGAAAAGGTAAGGGAAAGTATTACCATCGCTGGCATCACCGCGGCCATGCAAAACCATAATCATCGGGATTTCATCCTCGAGCACACGGTCCACCATGGCATTGGCTACTGGCGTACTAAAAAAGTCTACCAGTACAGTGCCATCGCGCTTGGCTCGGTTATAGGCCTCGATACCCCGCTGCGGTTCATTGCCAGTATCCGTAACGCTGAGCTCAACCTTGTGGCCATCGATACCGCCCCGCTCGTTAATCAAGGTGATGTAATCCCGCTGACCTTGGCTATACCCGCTGCTCACAAAGGTATAAACGGCTGTAAAGTCCTGTGCAGCTGTGAATTTAATAGGTTCTTTGTCCTCAGCCATCACAGCAGTGGAACTAAATAATGCCGTCGCAACTGCTGCGACAGCAAAATGTTTGAATAGTTTTTTCATTAGTCTCCTCCTAATTAATCAGCTATTTACCTTTTGACTTGGTCTACACATCAGAGTGGCGGAAGGGCCACACTAAGAGGTACTTGCGTATGTTGTCATAAACCTTGCCAAGCCCTAAGGGCTCTAATAGCAAAAATCCTATTATCAGCAAGCCATAAACCATTAAAGGTATATGTGAGAGCAAGTTCATTGAAACAGGTAGCAAGCCGACTTTATTTAAATAAACCGCTAAATTAGTCAAAATAATGGGGGCCAACAGCACAAAACCAGTCCCTAAATAAGCACCTAAGATACTGGTTAGTCCACCCACTAAGACCATCGCAACCAACTGCACTGAAACATTAAAAGAAAATTGTTCAGGGGTTACCGCCTGGTAGTAGCAAAAAGCCAGGATGGCACCCGACACTCCGCCTAAAAAAGAGCTGGTAAAAAATGCCACCAACTTGTAGCGCACGACATTGACGCCAATCACAGCAGCAGCATAATCCTTGTCGCGTACTGCGACCAATGCCCTACCAATGCTGCTGCGACGCATATTGAGTAACAGCAGAGTGACAAATACTACCCAAAGCAAAACCAAGTAATAACGACTGACATCAGAATTCAGGGGCAAAAAAATAAAACTCGTGCGTGGCGCCGACAGGGTGGCCTGCGCCCCACCGCTAATTGCCGGTACGTTCACGATGGTCCAATCGACCAGATATTGCATCGCCAAGGTGGCCATCACTAAATATAGGCCTTTGACGCGCAGCGCAGCAGCGCCAAATATACTGCCAATAATTGATGAGGCTAAGCCCGCCGCAATCAATGAAATTTCAAAAGGAAACCCAAGCCTTGTGAGATGGATGCTTGTGTATGCACCAATTGCCATCACAGCAGCAAAACCAAAGTGTAGCTGACCCGCGATCCCCATTAACAACAGCAAGGATAAAGCAGCAGAAGTAAAAGCCAGCCATGGCAACAAATAGCTTGATAAATAAAAATCACTCAAAAACAATGGCGCCAATGCCGCCAGGATGAGCAAAAAAGACACCTGGCGTCGGTCAGACTTGATAGGCCATAGCTGCCTATCCGTACTGTATTTGGTGTGAAAAACCCCTGATAAACGATAGAACATAGTATTTAAATCCTTTCTATATCTTCACGACCAAAAATCCCATAAGGGCGAAAAATGATAGTGAGCAAAATGACCATGGAAGTGACCACCTCGCGCGTGCCTCCACCAACGATTTCATCGATATAGCCAGGAATGACACTGCCTAAGATGCCAACAATCAGCCCACCTATCAAAGCCCCAGCTATGCTATCTAGCCCTCCCAGTATGACCACCGCAATTGCCGGAAAAAGCAGCTGCGACAATGTCCAATCAACACTCTGTACAGAGCCCCAAACAACCCCTGCGGCCACTGCGGTTAGCCCTGCCATCCCCCAAGACACACCAATTGCTCGTTCTACTGAAATGCCCACAGACCAACTCGAAACATGGTCATCAGAAACCGCGCGCAAACGCGTGCCCATCCGTGTACGGAAAAAGAAGGTTGATAAAATAATCAACGCGATGGCAACCACACCACCCAACAGATAAGTACGGTTAATAAAGACATCACCGATAATGACAGGTGCAAAGGAAATTCCTAGACTGAGTTGCTTTGGCGAAGCCCCCAAAAATCCCGGAATAACGCCACGTAGAAATATTTCAAGACCCAATGTCAGCATCACTATCATGATAATTGGCTGTCCTACCATCTTGCGTAATAGCAAACGCTCGGTCAGCACACCAAGTACAAACATCGCCAAAATGGCCAAGATAATTGATATATAAATAGATATGCCCCAGCTGCTAAGCAACCAAACGATATAACCTGCGAGCATTACCATGGCGCCCTGTGCCAAATTGGGAACGCCTGACGACTTGTAAATCAGCACAATACCAAGGGCCACCAGGCTGTACATTAGACCAGTCAAAGCGCCATTTAATAAAAGCTCTAAAAAATATGCCATGTCTCTCTGCCCTAGTCTTGAGGTACGGTACGCAGCACTAAATCGCGCTTAAACACACCAACCTCACCAGTTTCATATACGATTTGCGCCTCAAACTCTATTTCAGACTTATCTGAATACAGTGCATCGATGATTTTTTTATAATTTTCATCAATGACATTACGACGCAGCTTACGAGTACGCGTGACCTCGCCATCGTCCACATCAAATTCTTTATGTAGATTTACAAAACGACGTATACACTGAGCCTCGGGCAGTACCTTATTGGTTTGCATAATTAGCCCTTGGATCAAATCATATACCTCAGGGCTTTGTGAGAGCTCGGCATAAGATGAGTAAGTCACGTTATTTTCTTGTGCCCAATGTCCGACCGCTTGAAAATCAATAGCCACAATGGCTGTCAAATAGTCGTACCCTTGGCCAATGACACAAACATCGCGAATGTAATGGCTAAATTGGATGCGATTTTCTATATAAGTAGGGATAAAACGATCGCCCTTACTGGTATATACCACTTCGGATACACGGCCGAGCACAACCAATTGGCCATCGTCTTCAAGGTACCCAGCATCACCGGTATGTAGCCAGCCGTCTTGTAGAGTCTCTTTTGTGTCCTCAGGCAGTTCAAAATAACCATCAAAGACGTTGTCACCACGCATGAGAATTTCACCGTCTTGATCGATTTTTATTTCCACCCCAGGAAAAGGTCGACCCACGGTGTGTAGCTGAACTTCAGTAGGTGACTGAGCAGCAGCGAGGGCACCATTTTCCGTTTGCCCGTAAAACTGCCGTAAACTCAAGCCAAGCGCACGAAAAAACAAAAAGATGTCCTCTCCTATAGCCTCACCGGCCGTATAGGGACGCTCGACTCGGCTCAAGCCCAAGTGGTCCTTTATTGGCCCATAAATGAGTTTTTCCCCAACCCAGCGCCACAGCCGCTGACCAGCAGTCGGCTGTTTGCCCTCAAGAACGCGCCGCTCTAACTCAATGGCAAAAGGCATAAACTTTTTATAAAGCCATTTTTTAAAAGGTGTGGACTCCTCCATACCGACCTGTATGCGTGTCAGCATATTGGACCATGTACGGGGGGAACAAAAATAAAGAGTTGGCGCGATCTCGCGCAGGTCTCTTTGTGCGGTTTCCTGCTCCTCGGGGATATTTACGACAAAACGTAGTGCCAGTGCCGCCCCAATGGAAAAGATAAAATCACCGACCCAGGCAATCGGCAAATAAGCCATATGAACTTCGCCCTGGTCGAAATAACCCGCTGCAGCCGCATTGCGCACACCATACAGAACATGGCCATGCTTAAGCGGGATCCCCTTTGGGGCACCCGTCGTGCCCGATGAGTGTAATAACGCTGCTATGTCATGGATACTAGGACGCGCGATAATCTCATCGCGTAATGCGGGATTTTTTTCCAGCATTTGTGCGCCCTCAGCGACGAGGGTTTTAAATGCAACCCTGCCCTCTGTATCGGCCAAACCACGTGGATCATCATAAATAATTAGATCTAATTCCACCTCGTGGTGGTCGCGCACGTGATGGAGCTTATCCACCTGCTCTTGGTCCTCGGCAAGGGCATAACGGATGCGCTCCCGGTGTATGTGTCCTGCCAATTCGTCCGGGGTAGTATCCGGATAGGCAGGTGAAGGGATGGCTCGTAAAGCAATGGCGCCCAGCATCCCGAAGTACAAAGCAGGGCGGTTATCTCCAATGACCAATACAATATCGCCCTCCTGCACCCCACGTTTTTCTAAGGCTGCAGCAAAGCAAAGGACAATGTCCAAATACTCTGACCAAGTGTATTCCTGCCAAATACCATGATCTCGTTCGCGCAACGCTACCTCTGTAGGGTGCTGCTGAGCGTTGTGGGCAAGTATATTGAGTAAATGGTCCTCATCAACCCAGTGAGGGTGCAGCTTTCTGCTAGCTTGCCTGCTCAAATTATCGACATAAAGCTCTGCAGTATTCATGATTCGACCTTACCAATATAGGCGGCGACTACATCGGGGTCGCTAATTGCTTCCTGAGGCAACCCTTCTTTGATTTTTACGCCATTGTTCAACACCACCAAGCGATCGCAAATAGCCGTCACAACATCCATATGGTGCTCAATCAACAATATCGTCAAACCATGAGCTTCATGAGCATCTAAAATAAACCGAACCATATATTCCTTTTCCTCTTGGTTCATACCTGCCATGGGCTCATCAAGGATTAGGAAAGTAGGCTCTGCCGCAAGTGCGCGTGCTAGCTCTACGCGTTTCTGGATGCCTAATGGCACGACATCGACCAACTCGTGGCGCACGCTTTCTAGTTGTAGTAGATCGATGATCTCCTCTACTTTATGCCGATTGGCGATCTCTTCTTTTTGTGCAGACCACCAATAACACATGGCAGAAATCACGCTTGATTTCATAAAGTTGTGACGGCCAAGCAAAATATTGTCTAACACGCTCATACCATGAAAGAGCGCAACATTTTGGAAAGTCCTTGCGATCCCTTTCTGAGCGATTTGATGCGGTCTAAAGTGATTTAATTGTGTATCACCAAACCAGACCTCCCCCTCCTGAGGAGGAAAAAAACCTGTAATAGCATTAACGGTAGTGGTTTTTCCAGAGCCGTTGGGACCGACTAAACCCAAGATCTCTCCTTGGCGAATATCAATACTGACATCCTTCATCGCCTGTAAACCACCAAACCACCGACTCATGTTTCGGCACGATAAGACAGTGTCCCTGTCTACAGTATGGGCTACTGACTCCATCCCCCCTCCTCTTTTAGCAAGCATGCCCCAATTGAGAGCACGCATACTTGCAGTTAGACTAACCGCTGTTTTTTTAAATTAATTTATACGTTTTATTATTTTGTTTTTGATCCCACTGATAATCGCTTGCCCTGCTCATGGTGAATAATCCATACAAAGCCAGCGCATCTGTGAGGACATTTTTAAATATCGGCAACCGTCTATTCGGATGTTACGTTAACTGCCGATAACTAGATAAATTATCTTGCATAATCGCCAAGTTTAAAACCTAGGGTTATCCACAGTGAGTTACGTTAGCGTAAACGTCATATAATGAACATATGCTAGTTTTTCTCTACTCAGAGCTGTTTTTCTACTGGGAGCTATAAATGAATCTACCCGGCCTTAATTTTAATTTGGGCAGCGATTTAGACATGCTGCGCGACGCAGTTCGGGACTTTGCCCAGGCAGAGATTGCCCCGCTTGCGGCCGAGATTGATCACACCGATCAGTTTCCTGCAGAGCTATGGCGCAAGCTGGGTGATCTGGGTGTTTTAGGCATTACCGCTGATGAGGACTATGGCGGCACTAGTATGGGTTACCTAGCGCACATGATCGCCATGGAGGAAATTTCACGCGCGAGTGGATCTGTCGGCCTGTCTTATGGGGCCCATTCTAACCTATGTATTAACCAAATCAACCGCAACGGTAACAAGCAGCAAAAAGAAAAATATCTGCCCAAGCTCATATCTGGTGAGTGTGTCGGGGCCCTAGCCATGAGCGAATCAGGGGCCGGTTCGGATGTCGTTAGCATGCAGCTACAGGCCCAGAAAAAAGGCGACCACTACATACTCAATGGTTCTAAAATGTGGATTACCAATGGCCCGGATGCTGATGTGTTGGTCGTGTATGCAAAAACAGAGCCACAATCCAAACAACACGGTATCACTGCTTTTTTGATAGAAAAAGGATTCAAAGGCTTTTCTATCGCGCAACGGCTTGACAAGCTTGGCATGCGTGGCAGCCCAACGGCTGAGTTAGTGTTTGATAATTGCGAGGTACCCGCTGAAAACATACTCGGCGAGCTCAACGGTGGCGTTCGAGTATTGATGAGTGGGCTCGATTACGAGCGTGCTATCTTGGCAGCAGGTCCCATAGGACTGATGCAGGCGGTCATGGATAATGTGGTCCCTTATGTGCATGACCGCAAACAATTTGGCCAGTCAATTGGTCAGTTTCAACTCATCCAAGCCAAGATGGCTGACCTCTACACCACGCTACAAGCCAGTCGCTCTTTTTGTTATACCGTAGGCAAAAACCTCGATTGGCTCGACGGCCAGCACTCACGTGGTATCCGCAAAGACTGTGCAGCCCTCATCCTATATTGCGCTGAAAAAGCCACCTGGATGGCCAGCGAGGGCATTCAAATTTTTGGGGGCAATGGCTATATCAATGAATTCCCATTAGGTCGTTTATGGCGAGATGCCAAACTGTACGAAATTGGCGCAGGCACCAGTGAAGTCCGCCGTATTTTAATTGGCCGCGAACTATTTAACGAAACCCGATAACCATCCATGGCACAAGTGGTCTAGTAACCTGAGGAGAACTCTGTGTAGCTGTTTTTTACGACTATTTAACAAAGGTTGTATACAAGCTTGTCAAAAAGTGAGGTAAGAATGGCATATGACGCACCACTTTCAGAGTTTAATTTTGTATTAAAAGAATTGCTCGATTTACCCGAAATTCTCTCTAACTACAAAGGTAATGCTGATGTAGGCATTATCAATAGCATTTTGAATGAAAGCGACAAGCTTGCCAGAGAACTGTTTGCACCACTAAATCAAATCGGGGATCACTATCCGCCCAAGCTAGTTGATGGTGTGGTTAGTATGCCTAAAGGGTTTCATGATGCCTATGAACAATTCGCCAAAGCAGGCTGGCAAGCTCTGAGCCACGCAGAATCAATTGGTGGCCATGGTCTGCCCAAGGTCATTACCTCTGCCTTTAATGAGAGCCTACATGGGGCCAATATGGCTCTTGCACTTTGTCCCATGCTGACAGACGCCGCTATCGAACTCATCGCTCGTGCCGGCTCCAAAGAACAGCAGCGTATTTATTTACCCCCATTGCTCGAGGGCCGCTGGGCTGGGACGATGAATCTGACTGAACCACAATCAGGCTCTGACCTATCAACAATCAAAACCCGTGCCCTACCCATGCAAGACGGTAGTTATCGATTGCATGGCGAAAAAATTTTCATTTCCTATGGCGAGCATGATCTAACAGAAAATATTATTCATATGGTGCTGGCCCGAACCCCTAATGCCCCTAAAGGAGTGCATGGGATTAGCCTTTTTATTGTTCCCAAATACTTGCCCGATCATAATGGCAGCTTGGGGGCTAAAAATGATGTCTGGTGTGCCTCTCTAGAGAAAAAACTAGGCATTCATGCCAGCCCTACTGCCGTCATGTTATATGGTGCTGACAAAGGTGAGGTTAGCGAGGGTGCCATTGGCTATAGGGTTGGCGAGGAAAACCATGGGCTAAAGCAAATGTTCATCATGATGAATGCCTCTCGTTATGCGGTTGGATTACAGGGCGTGGCCATCTCGGAGGCCGCCACACAAAGGGCCCATGCTTATGCTCATACACGCATACAGGGGCCCCCCCCCAAGGCAGCAGACAAAAAAACACCAATCATTCATCATCCCGATGTGCAGCGTATGCTGGGGACGGCACAAGCCCTCACCCAAGGGTCCCGTGCACTGACCTACTATACCGCGCTCTGTATAGATCTACAGCAAACCCAAAGGGCCGAATTATTGATTCCGGTAGTCAAAGGCTTTTGTACTGAGATCGCCCAAGAAGTCACCTATCTGGCCATGCAAATCCATGGGGGCATGGGCTACATTGAGGAAACTGGCATTGCGCAGCTCTATCGCGATGCGCGTGTGCTCACCATTTACGAGGGCACCACCGCCATACAGGCCAATGACCTACTGAATAGAAAAATATTTTTAGACAAGGGCCAAGCACTATTAGACTTACTCGCCGATATCAACCAAACACTGGCAGAAACAAAAACACCCCCTTCGTCCATCAAGCCTCTGTTTACAAACCTAAAAAAGGCACACCAACAGTGCGAGAAGCTCGCACAATGGTTATTACACGATGGAGTCAGCCCGCGCGCCTTTTTTAATAGTGTCCCATTTCTCATGCTTTTGGGGGTGACAACCGCGGGTTGGTTGATGTTGCGCTCAGCACTGATAGCTGCGCACAAGATTTCCATGGGTAACACCGCTAGTTTTTATGCTCATAAACTCGCGACCTGCCAATACTTTGGTGCCTGTGTATTACCAAAGGCCCATGCTTACAGCGCTGCAATCCACAGCAGTCGCTGTGACTCGGGTTTGCCCTTGGATTATCCGGCAACAACACATTGAGTGATTGATTGTTCACAAGGAACCACCACCATGACAGCGTATTATGAGCTCATTGACACCTCCATGGCGAGCGATGACACATTGATCAGCCAGTACCGGCCGACCCTGCATGCGCAGGGTGCCTGGAATGAGCACGAACAACATATGGGGCCTGCCAGCGGCATTATTGCCTATGAATTAGAGCGCTACCACCCGCGCGAACAGATGCGCTATGCGCGCCTTAGCTTTGATATTTTTGGTTTGATCCATCTAGAGGACTTTACTGTCGAAACACGCACAATTCGTCCCGGGCGCACCATCGAGCTGGTAGAGTCCGTACTGCATTCTCGCGGCCAAAAGCAGATCGTGGCCCGTGCATGGCGTATGCTGACCCAAGACAGCAGTGAGATTTATGGCCTCGAAGATGCCCCCGTTAGCGATCCAGAAAAATTGCCCCAATGGCAGGGCCTACGAAACTATTGGTCTGGGGGCTATATCAATAGTCTAAGCGCCAGGATAGCGCCGGATCACCGACCGGGAAAAGGCATGGCCTGGCTCACCCATGATCTACACATGGTCAAAGGACAGCCCAGCAATGATTTTCCTCATCTCATCGGCATGGTGGATACCGCTAACGGAATCGCCCCACGGCAAAAAGAAAAACAAGCATGGGCCTTTCCTAATATTGACCTGCAAATCCACATGTACCGAGCACCGAGGAGCAAATGGCTTGGTGTAGAGGTGACGCAGCAATATAGTTCTGATGGTATCGGGCTGACCAGCTCTATTTTGCACGACATACATGGCCCTTTTGGCCGCAGCGAGCAAATACTAACCCTCAGACCCATGGAATAGGCTTTGTACCTTTTGCACTAATTTTATTCGCTTTAAATTACTCACTAACTATGAAATCAACAACCTGGACCATATCCGAACTGGCTAACGAATTTTCAATTACTCCACGCACCCTGAGATTCTATGAGGATCACGGTATCGTTGCCCCCACACGGCAGGGGCGAAACCGCGTTTACTCATCCAGAGATAGAGCGCGACTAAAGCTCGCCCTAAGGGGTAGACGTCTGGGCTTTCAACTATCCGAAATTGTTTATTTATTGGATATGTATGCAGGCCCTGATGACACTGTGAGCCAGCTAAAACAATATCTACAGATACTAGAAAAGCACAAGATACGACTCGAACAGCAACGTGCAGATCTGGACTTAACCCTAAAAGAGATCTCCATGCAACAATCCCATTGCGAAAAACTACTGAAAGTAAAAGAAAAAGTCGGGTAAACATCAACTGTAAAATTTACTTGTGGAGTAACCCACCATGGCTGTAATTAAATCACAAATCAATACTCAATCCATGTCATTTAAGAAAAACTCTCAGGTCATGGAGGAGTTGATCGATGATCTGCACAAAAAAACAGCGCAAAACGCGTTGGGTGGTAGTCCCCAAGCACGACAACGCCATCTCGATCGAGACAAGTTACTCCCGCGTGAGCGTGTCGAGCGCTTGTTGGATCCGGGCGCTCCATTTTTAGAGCTCTCGCCCTTAGCTGCCTATAATCTCTATGACAATGAGGCTCCTGGAGCAGGCATCATCACAGGTATTGGCCGTGTTGCCGGCACAGAATGCATGATCGTCTGTAATGATGCCACCGTAAAAGGCGGTACCTACTACCCACTGACCGTCAAAAAGCACGTGCGCGCCCAAGAAATCGCCCGTGAAAACCACCTGCCCTGTATTTATTTGGTTGACTCAGGGGGGGCCAACCTACCCAATCAGGATGAGGTATTCCCTGACCGAGACCATTTTGGCCGCATCTTTTACAATCAAGCCAATATGTCTGCCGAGGGCATTGCCCAAATTGCAGTGGTCATGGGCTCATGCACTGCAGGGGGTGCCTACGTACCGGCGATGAGCGATGAATCTATTATCGTTAGGGACCAGGGGACTATTTTCCTAGCTGGCCCGCCCTTGGTACAAGCTGCCACAGGCGAGGAAGTGACCGCCGAGGATCTAGGTGGCGGCGATGTCCATACTCGCCTTTCAGGGGTCGCAGATCATTTAGCAAACAATGATGATCATGCCCTGCAATTGGCTCGTCGTGCCGTCGCTAATTTAAATCGTAAAAAAACACCTCAACTTGCACTGCGCCCTCCTGTAGAGCCCCTTTACGATCCCACAGAACTGAACGGCATTGTCCCTACAGACACGCGTCAACCCTATGATGTCCGTGAGGTCATCGCTCGGATTGTCGATGGCTCAAAGTTTAATGAATTTAAGGCCCGTTATGGCACTACCGTGGTGACTGGCTTTGCTCACATCCATGGGATGCCAGTGGGAATTTTAGCCAATAATGGCATCCTTTTTTCAGAGGCAGCGCAAAAAGGCACTCACTTTATAGAGCTTTGCTGCCAGAGAAAAATCCCTCTCGTTTTTCTACAAAATATTTCGGGCTTCATGGTAGGCAAAAAATATGAAAATGAGGGCATCGCCCGTCACGGAGCCAAGATGGTCACCGCCGTCGCGACCGCTGCAGTCCCCAAATTTACTGTCATTATTGGGGGTTCCTTTGGGGCGGGAAATTACGGCATGTGTGGCCGAGCCTATAGCCCTAGACTTTTATTCATGTGGCCCAATGCGCGTATTTCCGTCATGGGCGGAGAGCAAGCAGCCAGTGTAATGGCCACCATACGGCGCAGCAATTTAGCCACCAAAGGTCAAGATTGGTCGACCCAAGAGGAAGAGCAATTCAAAGAGCCCATACGCGCTAAATATGAACATGAGGGACATCCTTATTACTCTAGCGCCAGGCTTTGGGATGATGGAATCATTGCACCTGCAGAGACACGACGCGTTTTAGCGCTGGGCTTATCCGCGGCGTTGAACGCCCCCATCGGTGAAACCCGTTTCGGCGTATTTCGCATCTAATCAGCACAATTCTCGAGGATCGACATGCTTGATACCCTATTGATCGCAAACCGCGGCGAGATAGCCTGCAGAATCGCAGCCACAGCCAAACGTCTGGGAATACGTACCGTCGCCATCTATTCTGATGCCGATGCGCAATCTAGACATGTCAATAGCTGTGACATAGCTGTCCACGTTGGTGGTTCAGAAGCCACTCAGAGCTATTTACAAATAGAGAAAATCATCACAGCCGCCCAACAAACAGGCGCTCAAGCCATCCATCCTGGTTATGGCTTTTTAGCGGAAAATGAAGCATTTGCCAAGGCCTGCAAACAGGCAGGCATCATCTTTGTTGGGCCGCCTGCGCAGGCCATCTCTGCCATGGGCGATAAATCCGCTGCCAAAACCCTTATGAAAACAGCTGGTGTACCTCTAGTCCCAGGCTACCACGGCGACAATCAACAAACTGATTTCCTTAAACAACAGGCCAATGAGATTGGTTATCCAGTACTGATCAAAGCAGCGGCTGGTGGCGGTGGTATGGGGATGCGCATCGTTGAAAACGAGGAACAATTCGAAGAGGCGCTGTTTTCTTGTAAACGAGAGGCTGCAGCTAGTTTTGGCAATGATACGGTGCTCATTGAGCGCTACCTCTTAGAGCCGCGGCATATCGAAATCCAAATAATGGCCGACAACAGGGGCAATGTGGTGCACCTTTTTGAACGTGACTGTTCTGTACAAAGGCGCTACCAAAAGGTCATCGAAGAGGCTCCTGCCCCCGGGGTTAACCCAAAGATGCGACAAGAGATGGGGGCAGCAGCCATTGCCGCTGCCCGCGCTGTCAACTATGTAGGCGCTGGCACCGTTGAGTTTATTGTCGAGCCAGATGGGCGCTTTTATTTCATGGAAATGAATACCCGCCTGCAGGTCGAACATCCCGTGACTGAAATGATCACAGGGCTTGATTTGGTTGAATGGCAGCTCAAAATTGCTGTTGGACAGCCATTGCCCTACTCGCAAGACGAACTTTCCTTTTCAGGCCATGCCATTGAAGCGCGCATTTACGCAGAAAACCCCGATAATCATTTTTTGCCTTCTACAGGCCAGCTGCATACTGTCTACTGGCCACCGCATACCGAATTTAGCATCTGCCCCAAGGAAACATACAGTTATGTGAGGGTAGATTCCGGTATTCGTGCAGAGGACGAAATCTCTCCTTTTTATGACCCAATGGTGGCTAAACTAATCGTCCATGCCCCTAGTCGTACCGAAGCCATCACCAGCATGCGCCAAGCCCTAGCAGAAACCTATCTGCTGGGGGTCCATACCAATATCAGTTTTTTATACCGATTATTTTCTAGCCAGGATTTTCTGGATGCAAATCTAAGCACTGGACTCATTGAGGCGTGCCGTGATGAGCTTTTTGCATCCAAACCCGCCCCAGATCATCTATTGCCCACAGCGGTCATTAGTCGTCTGATCAGTCAGGGCATCGAATCCAGTCAATCGTTCTCTAGCGAGCTGCTTAATGACCCTTGGTCTGCCACCGACAGCTGGCGGATTAACAACGTTCTGCAACGTACCATTTCACTCATCAAAAATGATGAAATTCATACCGTGCAGCTCATGCGCAAAGGGGTAGACTGGATACTGACCCCTGAAGCAGGTAATCGTCCAGGCACCTCTCACACCCTCCGCTGGGAAAGCACCCTACTCGTAGAGTCACAGAATTCCAAGCTACTACAGCTGCACGTAGAAATAGACTATATACGTCACAAAATAGTAGTGGCGCTGCACGATCAGCTGATCCATATTTTTGCGGCAGGCAATGTGTATACCTATAGCGCTGACCTGCCCAATCTATACGGTGAACAAGAAGACACAGGCCAGGATGGCGGGCTAAAAGCGCCGATGCCTGGTAAGGTCATCGCGCTAGAGGTGCAAGTGGGTGACGAAGTCAAAGCAGGACAAAAAATACTCACGCTCGAAGCCATGAAAATGGAGCACAGCATCGATGCACCAATAGCGGGTACTGTCAAAGAGCTACTGTATGCGATTGGAGATCAAGTACAAGAAGGTGTTGAATTAGCCATCATCGAGGCCAAAGACGACACATAGCCTCATTATCACCGACCATCATGAGAGCAGACGCCAGCACCGTCTGCTCTTAGCGTGATAACGCGCTATTGGTTGTTTTTTTACTCATGATGACGTGTAATTTCTCACGATTAGCTCTACAACATTGCCCCGGCCGGTCGCATCTGCATTAATTGCTCGGCCCGCAAATACCTCATCTATATGGTAGTTTGAATAAAGCTCGTAAACCATAGGCGCTGATGAATTTGATAGCATGAATTTTACTTCGCGCTCAGTCAGTGTATCGCAAAACTCTTTTAGTCTTTTCTGCATTTCAATATCAAACCCACCACTGGTGTAGCCGGTGAAATTAGATGTGGCATTTAGCGGCACATAAGGTGGATCCAGATAAACAAAATCACCTTGTGCCACCTTATCTAGTATGGATTCAAAATCCCCCTGATAGATATCCGTATGATGTAGTACTTTTGAGCAAGCTAAAATATTTTCTTCATCCACTATCTTTGGGTTTTTATACCGGCCAAATGGAACATTATTCTGATTATTTCTGTTGACCCGATAAAGCCCGTTGAATCCTGTTTTATTTAAATAAATAAAACGGGCTGCTTTTTGGACGGCAGAACGCTGTGCATAAGAATCACAACGGTCCCATGCCCTGACCTCGTAATAAAACTCTTCGGTATTAACAAATTGCTCAAGACAAGAAATTAACTCTAATGGCTGTTCCTTAATAATCCTATAGGCATTGACAAGCTCTTCGTTAAAATCACCAACGCATGGCCGGCGAGCCTGGGCAGACTCGGTAGCATGTAAATGCCAAAATAGAGCACCGCCGCCTATAAAAGGCTCAAAATATCTTGAAAACTTTTTAGGCAGTCGCTGAGTTAGATCATCGAGTAATTGGCGCTTGCCGCCCACCCATTTCACAAAAGGAGCTGCCCTGGTGGCCCTTTTTAGCATTGTATTTTTAGACTCATTGTTTGTATCAGACTGTGGTTTGGCCTAATTATAGCTACTCGCTAGTCATGGCTAGCTGCTGTCTTATTCTTAACCCAATTGATTTTAAACGATACAGACAATGATTGCCCTTTTGCGGTCGGGATACAAAAAAAATGCGCCCGATCTGGGCGCATATAAAATCCAATTCGTCATCGGCCAATAACTAAACGGCCAAATAACTAAGCAATAAGTATTTTATTATTGAGGCGGCATTTATTGATTTTGTCGAGCCTGTCCACGCATCATATCGAGGATAGCATCGGTATGCTGCTGGCTTTGAGTACCCATCAACAATTCGCCGTCCTGCAAGGGCTGACCAATTTGTGCCAGGCTGACGAGTTGACCTTGCACACTCAGCAGCAGGTAATGGCCTTGTGCTCGTTCGCTGACGGCAGCTAATTTTTGGCGGCCTTCATCGGTCATTTCTATCAGCAAAAATGTACTACCATTTTCCGCGGTCACTGGTGTGACCTGCTGCATATCACTTTGAACCAATACGGGCTGTGGCAGAGCATATAGATTGCCATCACCGACATCGACTGCTACTAGTTGGTCGTCGGCCTGCTCTTGGGCCAGGTGAATAGTAATCACTGATTGGGCTTGTTGCTGACCTGATTGCCCCTGTTGTTGAGCGCCTTGATTCTGGCTGGGTGGCGGTGGAACGACATCATCCACATTCATACGTTGATTAGGTGGCGTTGTGGTTTGACAAGCGGCCAGAAGCACACTTAGACTTGCCGCAATAAATGTTTTTTTCAACATAAGCAATCTCTTTAAAAAAGCACACGACCGAAAGCCCAAAGGCCATCGGTCATGATGCAGGTGTCACTAAAACGAAATACGAACCTTAGCGGGTTTGTATCTCTACACGACGGTTTGGAGCCAGACAAGCAATCAAAGCATTTTGATCGCCTTGGTCACACTGCACCAATGGGTCAGCAGGGCCCATCCCATAAGCATTAATCATAGGGGCAGACAAGCCAGCATTGACTAAAGCATTGCGAACAGCCTCAGCCCGTTCTTGGGAAAGACGCTGGTTATAAGATTCTGAACCCAAGCGGTCGGTATAACCCACCACTGTGATGGCCTCTACCTCGTCTGCGGCCTTGATCTGACTGGCAATATCCTGAACTGCCTGATGACCTGTTGCCGACAAGGTGGCGCTATCAAAAGCAAAGCCGATATCGCTTTCCAGCGTAAAGCTTTGAACGGGCTCGGACTCTACCACCCCATCAACTAACTGCGCACACTCATCGGGTTTCCAGAAAAAGCTCTGGGCGAGGTAGTCCTTGTCAAAGAGCACCTTGTACTGACAAGTTTTAACACCCTCATCCGTTCTGAAATGAAAGAGGTAATCCCATTCGCGAACCTTGATGCCCTCGCTAAAGTGTGGGCGACCTAGCAGGTTATACAACTGATCGCGCGTCATATCCGCATCGATCAAACGCAAATTGTCGACGTTAGGGAAAGAACCCGTCTTAAAATTGACCTTTTCAACATCAGGAAAGACTGGCTCGTCGGTTTGGCCGGCATCGTCCACCTGGCTGAGCGTACCGCAAGCACTTAGAAATAACGCCGCGGTTAGAGCAGAAAATACTGTACGTAATTGCATGACATCATCCTATTGTAGGGTTGGCAAAGCCACATGACGTGGCCTTGCCCTTAAAGAACCATGGAATATATCTATTGGAATAACTGTGATTGGCTTACCACTGGTAGCCCACTCCAGCCGTGCCACCAAAGTCACCACGAGAGCTGGTTGTACCGCTAAGCTTAAACACCCAGTGCCCATTGTCTGTAATGGTTGACACCCCAATAGCCATACCGGTTTCACCACGCCAGGT
>DATGTW010000094.1:0-3077 GCA_035301625.1 Paenalcaligenes sp. | reverse complement strand
CCAAGTTTTGGGCGAGCTCTTGCAACTCTTGGGCGGGTATTCGGGATGCCATTTTGTCTCCTTTATCAGGTGGATTCGGGTTCAATTTCTTTTTCATAACGAACAGGGATCGGATCGACGGCATTGCGACCCATAAAGCTGCCGTATTGCGAGCGTTTCACGACATATTCAGATGCAGGACGGCGTACGGACTCGTACTCAGCCAAGGCGGCCTCTATGTCGGTGTTATTGTCAAAGGCTTGGTACAGCGCATAAGCGTCAATAAAGGTCTGGCTGGCGCCTTGGGCGAGGTCGGGCACCATCGGGTGGGCGGCATCGCCCAGCAGTGTGATGCGTCCTTGCGTCCATTTGTAGGGCACGCCATCCACGTCATAGAGGGGGCTTTCGATGATTTCGTCTTTAGGTGTTAGCGCCAATGTGTCGGGAATGTGGGTATTCGTCCAATCTTTAAAATAATCCAGAAAATCATCTACATTTTTGGCACCTGACACCGAGCCAAACCAATAGGCCTTGCCGTCTCCGATGGGTATGGTCGCCAACCACCCCCCTTCTGAATAAAAACCGGTTTGTGCGGCACGATCGATATCCGCCTTTTCAATATCAAAAATAGAACGCCAACGAAAGGCATGGTGGTCATTCCGTCTAAAGGTCACCCCCCCGACCAATTGATCGCGGATTGTGGAATAAATGCCATCGGCGCCGATCAAGACATCGCCCTCAATGCTTTCACCGTTTTCAAAGTGACAGATCACGCCGTTATCGGTATTTTCTACCGAAACCACCTTGTAGCCAAAGCTGATGTTTTCATAGCCCACGGCTTCGGCCAGCATTTTATTGAGGTTGTGGCGATACACCCCGATAGCAGGGGCACCGTATTTCTGTGGCCAGTCGCTGCAATCGGTTTCATATAAAAGCTCGCCGTCTTTGTTGTAGTTTAGGTAGCGGTCGAGCTTGACACAGATGGCATCATATTGCTCTTTTAGGCCCAAACCGTAGATCGCTCGGCCGGAGTTTGGCCATAAATTTAGCCCGGCACCTGTTGAACGCAGCTCGGAAGCCCTTTCAAATACTCTGACCTCATGCCCCAACTTGGCCATTCCAATGGCAGCTGACAATCCACCTATTCCACCGCCACAAATTAAAACTTTCATGAGTAGTCTCTCCTCTCTGTAATACTGCAAAATTACTGCTTGGTAATGCCTGCCAAGAACGTTTGCATGCGCTCTGTCTTGGGGTTATCCAATATGTCCTCGGGGCGGCCTTCTTCGACGACCTGCCCATGTTCCATAAAGATCACCCAATCTGCACAACGTCTGGCAAAATCTACTTCGTGGGTCACAACCACCATCGTTCCGCCCGCGTTAGACAGCTCTTCCATGACCTCTAACACCTCACCTACACGCTCGGGATCCAAGGCCGAGGTCGGCTCATCAAAGAGCAAGGTTTTAGGATAGGTTGCGAGTGCCCGTAAAATCCCAATGCGTTGCTGCTCACCCCCTGAAAGCCTTTGCGGCATGCGATTAATCAGGTGACTGAGGCCAAATAATTGCAATAGGTTAGAACCATCTGCAGCGCTGTCTCGGGTAGAACGACGACCAATGAAATGCGGCGCCAGCGACATGTTTTGCAAAACCGAGTAATTTTGGAATAAATGGAATTGTTGAAACACCATGGCTGTCCCGGAATTCCTACGTGCCCGGGTCAACTTGAACTCGGAAGGACGTCTTTTCAGCAAACCTCGCCCACTGCCAGTGCTGACCTCTACCCCATTGACCGTAATCGTGCCGCTATCAATCTCTTCGAGGGCGTTAATAGTCCTGAGTAAAGTGCTTTTGCCAGCACCACTGGGGCCCATGATGCAGGTGGTTTTTCCATTGGCGAAGGACATGGACAAATTATCCAAAACCACATTGCTGCCAAACGACTTGGTGACATTAGTAAAGACAACTGATGCCGTATCTTTGTCGTTATTGGTAGCAGTGAGATAGTCGCCAAGCTTTTTGCTTGCGGGCTTGATCGTGATTTTTTTCTTGCTCAGACGTTTTTCTTTGTCCTGGAAATCCATTCTCTTTTCGGCATAGCGCTGGAATAGAGAAAGCAAGGTGGTCAATGCCAGATAAATAATCAACGCCGCGCCAAAAACAGGTACGTATTCAAAATTACGGGCAACAATCGTGTTACTGCGTAATGTCAGTTCATTGACGGCAATCACTGATGTGATGGACGTATCCTTCATCAGCAAGATGGCAAAATTAATCAACGAAGGAAACGCAACACGCAGAGCCTGTGGGATAACAAATAAAACAATCACACCCAGAGGCCCAAAACCTAATGATTTGGCAGCCTCGACCTGACCCTCAGGGACGGCCAACAACCCCCCTCGGAAAACCTCACATAAATAAGCTGAAAAGCACACTGTTAATGCGATTACAGCTGTCCAGAACTCGGTGATGTCATAGCCCAACAGCGGCAACATGTTATACCAAATGACGAGCTGCAAAATGATCGGCGTACCGCGCAAGACCCAGATATAAAAACTGACAATGGCGCGTAAAACGTATAGTCCTTTGGCTGTCCTGATGAGCGCTAAAACCAGCCCAAAAACAAAGGACAAAATAAAGGAATACACCCACATTTTGATGGCAATTACAGCACCTTCAAGTAGGTACGGAAGCGTCAAATAACCTAAAATTTCAGATAGCACTTAAAACCTCTTACTTGTTAAATGCATTGGGCGCCCCCCTATCCATCTAGAGAGACTGGGGGACGCCACTTAGGCGCTATAAGTAAATAGAATTACTTCCTTCTACTTTCCAGGATGTCCTGCACAACCTCATCGGGATCTTTTTTGATGAAGACGTTTCTATCCATGCCATACTTGAGAGACACTTCTTCTGCCATCGGAGACTCAAAAAACTCGATGATGTAGGGCAAGAGCTCTTCGCGTAACTCCGAGTCCTTTTTAAAAGCGATCGGCCAGTACAAAGGTGCACCAACTTGGTCAATAGCAACCTCTAAATGCGGGATGCTCTGTGTCGCCGCCCACCACATATTGACGTCATCAATCGCTCCTGCGA
>DATGTW010000093.1:0-31733 GCA_035301625.1 Paenalcaligenes sp. | reverse complement strand
GGTATCCCCAGCTGCGCGGTTGTGGATATGCAAAGCAGGCCCCGTGTCAGCATGTAAAGGTAACACCTCGACGTTAAGTCCTGCGTCTTGTGCATCTTGGTGGATATGTTTTGCCATGCGCTGCAAAGCGTCGGCATCATGCGAAGGGGATTCTATTTCAATCCATGTCTGGATTTGCTCTAGTAGTTGCTGTGTGATGTCTTGCTGGTCGTGCATAAAAAACCTTTTGAGTCTATTGCGCCTGTTTTAATCGAGTAAATGGCAGGCTGCCTGGTGTTGAGCATGAACGTTTTTCAAAATGGGGGCTTTTTGTTTGCAAATGTTTTTGGCGATGGGGCAACGCGGATGAAAAGTGCAACCTGATGGAGGATTGAGGGGTGAGGGAATTTCACCTTTAATCGGTGCAAAGACGCGTTTTTGCTTTTGAATGCTAGGCATTTCTGCTAGCAGGGCCTGAGTATAAGGATGCGCAGGGCGGTTAAATATATCATCGCGTGAAGCCAGTTCGACGATTTTCCCCAAATACATAATAGCGACCCGATCAGAGATGTGGCGTACTACTCCCAGATCATGACTAATAAACAAATACGTTAACTGATGGCGATCGCGTAAATCCATGAAGAGGTTAATTACCTGTGCTTGAATAGATACATCCAGGGCTGCTACGGGTTCGTCGCATACCAAAAAAGATGGATTCACAGCTAAAGCGCGTGCAATGCCAATGCGTTGACGCTGACCGCCTGAAATTTGGTGTGGCAAGCGGTGCTTGTACTCAGGATCTAGGCCTACTTCAAGTAAAGCCTGATCAATGCGTTCAGGGATTTCGGCTTTGGGCAATAGGCGATGGACGTAGAGCGCTTCAGAAATGATTTTGCCTAGTTTTTGCTTGGGATTAAGGCTAGCCAGGGGGTCTTGGAATATTAATTGCACATCTAAAATATATTCTAAATGCTCTTTGCTGTTCAGGGTACGAATGTCCCGGCCTTTATAATTTACATTGCCTTCGGTAGCGGGCATGAGTCCTGCAACCATACGCCCCAGTGTTGATTTGCCGCAACCAGATTCACCCACCAGTCCCAATACTTCGCCAGGTTGAATCGCCAGCGAGACGCCATTGACCGCATGCACAGTTTCATTGGCAGGACGTTTGGCCAATCGCTGAAACAGACGTTCAACCATATCTGGCCGTTTGCTGAATTTTTTGTGTAAATCATGCAGATGAATAAGTGCCGTGGACGCTTGATTCATGCGTGGACCTCTTGATGGATTGGGAAATAGCAGCGATAGTTTCGCGTACCGTCTACAGTCACCGATGGAGGAGCTTTGGCACAGCGGGGTTGGGCAAATTGACATCGCGGACGAAAAGCGCAACCGACTTCTCGGTTGGTGAGGGTCGGCGCGGTGCCATCAATCTGTCTAAGGCGTTCTCCGGGCTGGGTGGCGCTAGGCATAGAGGCGATAAGCCCTTGGGTATAAGGGTGATACGGTTGCCGTATGATTGCATTTACAGGACCGTATTCAACAATGCGGCCCGCGTACATGACTGCAACGGTATCTACCAGTTCCGCGACTACACCTAGATCGTGTGTAATCCAGATCATGGCTGTATTGTGCTCACGGCACAGGCTTTGCATTTCATGCAGTATTTGTGCTTGGATCGTGACGTCTAAAGCCGTAGTAGGTTCGTCAGCAATGATGAGCTCTGGTTCGTTGAGCATAGCAATGGCTATGGCGACCCGTTGTCGCATGCCCCCTGAAAACTCATGCGGATAGCGTGAAAAGCGCTGTTTTGCGGCTGGTATACCCACACGTTGCAGGGCACGTAGACAGCGTTCTTTAGCCGTCTGTTTAGGAGTGTTTGGGTAATGTGTCAGTATGGCCTCGAGCATTTGCTCGCCTACGGTTAAAACCGGGTTAAGAGTCATCAGCGGGTCTTGGAAAATCATCGTAACGCGGTTGCCACGTATCTGGCGCATTTGTTCTTCATCAAGGTCACGTAGGTTGATACCATCAAAAACCACTTGCCCTGCACTGACTTCGCCAGGTGGGTCGATCAAACCTAACAAGGAAAATCCGGTTACTGATTTTCCCGAACCAGATTCGCCCACTAAACCCACGATCTCGCCTTGGTGCACGGTTAAATCCACGTTGTCTATGGCGGGCCAGGCGCCTTCCTCGGTGTGAAATACTGTTTGCAACCTTCGTACAGAGAGCAGTACTGGTGCGTTAGATTTGTCGTTCATAGGTTATGTGCTCAGCATGGAAATAGGGTTGATTCCTTGGTTAACGACGTGGGTCTAAACTGATGCGCAGGCGATCGCCGATGATATTGATGCTCAAAATCAGTAGCAACAGTGCAATCCCAGGAAAAATGCTAATCCAGTAATCCCCTGATAATAGATATTCAAATCCACTAGCAATGAGTAAACCTAGCGAGGGCTCAGTAATAGGCACGCCAACGCCCAGAAAGGACAACGTGGCTTCTAAAATGATGGCATTAGCAATTTGAATTGTGGCAAAGACCATGATGGGGCCAAAACAGTTTGGCATGAGATGACGAAAAATAATGCGCCATGAGGAAAAGCCCAAATTACTAGCGGCCTCGATGTACTCTTTGCGTCGCTCTTGCAGCGCTCGTCCACGCATAATCCGAGCATAGTGTGCCCACTGCACAATAACTAAAGCGATGATGACCTTGTCGATACCACGGCCAAGCGCAGCCAACAACACTAAAGCAACCAAGATGGTTGGAAAGCCCAGAATAAAATCAACAAAACGCATGATCAGGCTATCCAGCCAGCCTCCATGGTAAGCTGCGATTAACCCTAAGGTGACCCCAATCATGACTGAAAATACAACCGAAGTTAAGCCCACGAAAAGGCTGATACGCAACCCGTAAAGGATGGCACTAAACATATCGCGTCCCTGCGAGTCTGTACCCAGCCAGTAGGTCATACCCTCAAAGCTTTCCGAGCCCGGAGGTAAACGGCCATCCATAATGTCTAGCGCCAGCAGATCATAAGGGTTTTGAGGTGCAAAAAAGGGTGCCACCATCACCACAACGATGATCAAGCTCAGCATCAACAGGGCGCGCTTGGTTGATGGTCTGCTGCGAATTGTGCGCAGCATGGCCCGCCTTTGTGGGGTATCTTGTGCAGGAGGTTGGCGTGTTGTCATGAGGTACCGGGTTCTAGTAGTTGCACACGAGGATCCAAAAGTGCGTATAAAATATCAACCAGCAGGTTAATAATTACAAATAGCATTGTCACGAGCATGACATATGCGACCACCACTGGTCGATCCAAGCGGTAAACACTGTCAATTAATAGTTTGCCCATTCCAGGCCAAGAAAAGACTGTTTCCGTAATGGTGGAGTACGCAATTAGAGTTCCAAACTCCATTCCAATTACGGTGACCACGGGAATGAGGATGTTTCTAAGAATATGGCGTCGCACGATGCGACCTGGTTTGACACCCTTGGCACGTGCAAAGCGTACGTAATCTTGCCCCTGGGCCTCGTGAACCCCTGATGCAGTCATACGTAATACAAGGGCAATATTTGCGATGGCTAAATTTACTGCAGGTAAAGCGATATGCCGCCAGCCATCCACACTGAAAATGCTCAGAGGGATACCCAACACAGTCGTAGTAGGACCTCGGCCCGAAGCGGGAAGCCAACCTAACCATACCGAAAATAAAAGTATTAAGACCATCCCTTGCCAAAAGTTGGGCAATGAAAATCCCAATATGGATGTGTTCATAATGCTTTTACCCACCCAGTCATCTCGGTAAAGCCCAGCAATAAGACCCAAGGATAAACCAAAAATACAGGTCAATGTCATGGCTACAACAACCAGCTCTAGGGTGGCTGGAAAACGCTGTAATATTAAAGTTACCGCTGGAATGCCATGTACAAAGGAGGTTCCGAGATCACCATGCAGGGCGCGCCATAAAAAGATCGCGTATTGTTCCCAGACGGGCTTGTCTAGTCCCAGGCGTGCAACGATTGCATCGCGCTGCTCTTGGCTGACATCAGGGCTGACCAACAGTTCAATAGGGTCACCCACCGTATAAACGGCAAAGAAAACGACGATTGAAACCGCAAACAAAACTAAAATGCTTTGAAACAATCGGCGGACAATAAAAATTGCCAAGGGAACACTCCTGTGTAGCAGCGAGCATCTTTTGCCATAGGACTCCGTGCGGGAGTCTATGGCAGAAAGAACGCTCAGGAGGAATTACGTTTGTTGTGGATTAATTAATCTTTATTTAGCTTGGCATGTGTGGCCATGGTGCGCTGATCAGCGCGACCTTTGTAGCTGATATCAGGGCGGAATGCCCAGATGCCGCTCTCGAAGTGCAAGGGGATATGGGCCATATCATCAAGAGCCATTTGTACTGCTTGTTGCAACAGCTGGCTGCGCTGTTCGTCATCCAGAGTGCGCGTAGCTTCTATAAAGGTTTCATCTAGTTCGGGGTTCGAATAGCCCCCGTAATTACTGCCACCAACGCCCAGGTCGGCATTGGTTGTGGTTACCCAATATTGTAGATAATTGCTAGCCTCACCGGTTTCAGAGCCCCATCCACCTAAAGATGCACTGAATTCACGCTTGGCTCGCTTGGGAAAATAAACCGAGCTAGTCATCGTATCAACATTGGTTTTAATACCGATGCGACTGAGGTATTGGGCGACCGCCTGAGTTAATTGGGCATCATTGATGTATCGATCATTGGTGGCCGATAGGGTTAATTCAAAGCCGTCTGGGTAGCCTGCTTCTGCCAATAGCTCTTTGGCTTTCTCTGGGTTGTATTCGGGTATGGCTGCGTCCTCAATGGTGCCAAACATTCCTTTTGGTAGGTACTGTGTGGCGGGTTCGGCAACCTTATCCATGATGCGGTCTACGATTGTTTCGCGGTCAATGGCCATGGAAATTGCCTGGCGCACTTTGGGGTTTTGCAGTGGGTTATCACCCTGGGGTGATTTTACAAATGGGCTATCATCACGTCCTACATCTAGTTGGAAAAACATGATGCGCACCGAAGGCTTGATCTCATAGGCAAAATCGCCTTCTTCGATCCGCTTGATATCTCGTGCTGCAGGATTCTCTATCAGGTCAAAATCACCCGCTAGCAAACCAGTCAGGCGAGGGCCTGCACTAGGCGCTGCGGTCATGCGTACCTCGGACCAATCTGGAAGCTCGCCGCCCCAGTAGTCATCATTACGTTCTAAAATAATAGTGCCGCCTTTATCATACTGTTTGAGTGTGTACGGACCAGTTCCCATTACTAAGTCGCCCTGGTTAAAGTCATTCACAGTGGGCCAACTACTGGTAACACCGCAATCGCCGTCCTGTTCATACTCTAGGGTGTCAAACTCGGCGATGCCGCTCCAGATCATGGGTACGCGCGCTAATTCATTGGGCAGTACCGGATAGGGTGAGGTGGTTTTTAGATGTACCGTTTTGGCATCTGGCGCCTCGATAGTCTGGATCCTGCGTGCAACGTTGGTTAAGCCAGTGCCAATTGCAGTTTCGTTATTTAGAATGCGACAAAATGAATAAATTACGTCTTGCGCTGTAAAGGGATCGCCGTTAGAGAATTTGGCTTGCTCATCCAAATAAAAGGTCCAAGTAGTGTCACCTGTTGCCTCCCATTTATGAGCCAGAGCCGGTTGTAGCTCCATGTCAGGGCTCATTTTGACGAGTCCTTCGAAAATATGAGAGATCAACGCTTCGTTTGGTGTTGTTTGGTGATAATGCGGGTCTACTGCTGTAGGCTCGGATGCCAAGCCAATTCTAAGAGTTTCTGCTTGGCTAACACCTCCAAAAGCACAACCCAGACTGAAAACCAAGGCCGAGAAGCCAAAATAACGTCGCATGAGAGCCTCCTTACGAGTGGATATCATTGTTGCTGTGGTTTTTATAGGTGACGGACCGCTTGTAGTGGCCTAGTTGCACCTCGTGTGTCTTATTAAAAGTATTATTTGATGAGCATTTTTTAATAAGAGAGATTGGTTTCATTCAGTATAAATAAGTGAAACTTTCTATACAATGCATATAAAGTGCTAGCTATTTCTAATAAATAGAATACAAAGCAGTGGAAAACCCTAGCGATTAAAGCTTTAGAGCAAGGGAGGAAGTATGCAGGCTTTGGCGTTGAAGTATTTTTATAAGGTTGCATTACGCGGCAGTATGAGTGGTGCCGCAGACGATTTGGATATTGCTGTTTCTGCCGTTAGTCGGCAAATTGATAATCTGGAGGATAGAGTAGGTGCGCGCCTTTTCGAGCGCAGTGTGCAGGGGATGCAATTGACGCCTGCGGGCGAGGTCTTGCTGGCTCACGTGCGACGCATGAGGCTGGAAACAGAATCTACTTTGCAAGAAATTGAATCCCTTAGTCAGGCGATTAATCGACCCATACGTGTCGCTTGTACACAGGGAGTAGCCAATGATCTTATTCCCGGCTTAATGGCTGAATTCCGTCAAGATCATCCTCAGGTGCGTTTTCATTTAATGGTGAGCTCGGCTCCTAGAGCAACACAGCAGGTAGTGACAGGGGCTGCAGATATCGCAGTGACTTTTAGTACGCGCCGAGACGATGAGGTGGCTGTGCGTTTTACATGTCGTGCACCGGCATTAGCGGTGATGGCAGTGGGTCATCCACTAGCACGTCGACGGCGTTTGAGTCTCAATGATGTGCAAGACTTTCCGATTGTGCTGACAGATACCGGTACCTCTACCTATAAACTTTATCAACAGGCATGCAATATGACTGGGCGTTGGGTAGAGCCGGTGCTTTATTGTAATCATGCGCAAGCATTGCATCCCTATGTGCGCCAATCCCACGCAATATTATTTGCCAGTTATGTATCGGTGGGCAGGCGTTTAAAAAGCTCAGGCCTATTGGCCAAACCTTTATTAAATCCCGAGATGCATGCCCGTATGGTGCAAGTACAGGTCATGCAGGGGCGTCAATTGCCTCGTCTGATAGAGGACTTCATCGCAGTGGTGGTGCATAGCATTAATGAAATCAACAAAGATGCACCTCGATGAGGTTAATCCCGAGAAAAAGGCTGTCCGTCCAAGTCCACGGTCACGAGGTTGCCATCAAGTTCACCCATCCCGGGGGCATTATGTGGCATGCCAGGCGCAGCAACACCTTTGGTGTTGGGTTTGGCCAGTAGTTTTTCTATTGCACTGACAGGCACGTGGCCCTCGATTATTTGACCGGTATCTTCTATCACTGCTGTGTGGCAAGAGCTCAGCTGAGGGGGGATCCCCAATTTTTGTTTGACTGCGATGATATCGTTTGTTGTCACAGTATTAACGGCGTAGCCCTCGTTCTCCATGTACTGAGCCCAAGCACCGCAGCATCCGCAGTTAGGATCCTGGAAAACGGTTAGCGTGTGTTGTCCGCCATGAGCCAAAAGCGGGGTCATGGCTAAAGCCACGGAAAATATCAGTTTTCTCATTTAAAGGACTCCTGTAAATCAGACGACAATTGATTTTTATATAGATTGAGCGCTACGCATGGTGAGAATAATTCGCGTGTGCGCGGCTTAGTATAAGCGGATATGCAGCATTAAGGAATATGCTTCCACTTACTTTTTGATGTACATCAAGCGATAGGCATCAAGGCGCTTTGCAGCTCTTTTTGTAAATATAATCAAAAGTCAAATATTAACTTGTTTACAGGAGGGGATTATGGGCGTATCTCGACGCGGTTTTCTAAAGGCTTCTATCGCTACAGCAGTGGCTAGTGGGGTGCCTCTCAAGCTCTTTGCTGCTAATGAAGAGTTTGGCGATGATGTCGTGTTGATTCCTCATGCATCGCACTACGGGCCGTTTAAGGCGGTGATCAAGGATGGTGTACTGATAGGTGTTCAACCGATCGGTGAGTTGGACGCCAGACCAACGGAAATGCTTCTGGAGGGTATTCTGAGCCGTACCTATCACCCGACGCGTATCAAGCACCCTATGGTGCGCAAATCTTATTTAGAAAACCCCCGCGGTAATGTGCGTCCCGAGTTACGAGGCCAGGACCCTTTTGTTCGTGTTTCTTGGGACGAGGCTTTGGCTTTGGTGGCTGATGCTTCCTTGCGCACGATCGAAGAGCATGGCAACGAAGCTATTTTTAGTGCTTCTTATGGGGGCTGGTCTCATGCCGGTTCATTCCGTCCGCAGGTCTTGCAGGGGCGCTTGTTTAGTCTGATTGGTGGGCAAAGCGTAACGACTGGAGATTACTCAGGTGGTGCTTCTCAGATAAGTTTGCCACATATCATCGGTGATATGGAGGTCTATTCACCACAAAGCGCATGGGAAACAGTGCGTGACCACACTGATGTGTTTGTGCTTGTGGGGTGTGATCCTTGGAAAAACAACCGTATCGAATTTACGGTAGCCGATCATCAGATGTATCCGCTTTGGCAGGAAATTCGTGATGCTGGAGTAAAGTTTATTTCAATTAATCCGCAATACACGACCACTGACGAAACATTGGATGCCGAGTGGGTAAAAATTATTCCCAATACTGATACGGCCCTGTTTACTGCTATGGCCTACCATGTTTATGTCAATGACTGGCATGACAAAGAGTATTTAGATAAATATACTGTCGGTTTTGATCAGTACGTGCCCTATTTATTGGGCGAAGACGAAGAGGGTTCTGTACCGAAAACTCCCGAATGGGCGGCCGAGATCACAGGTATTCCAGCTGAGACTATTAAGGAGCTTGCCGAATTATTTGCTACCAATCGTACCCAGTTTGCGGGTGCTTGGTCCTTACAGCGCGCACATAATGGCGAAATGAGTCATTGGGCAATCATTGCCTTTGCCGCTATGTTGGGTAAAGTCGGCAAACAGGGCGAAGGGGTTGGCTTTAGCTGGCATTATGGTGGGGGTGGGATGCCTCCTTCTGGCAAATCTGGTCCGGTCGGTCTTGCCCAGGGACGTAACCCGGTGACTACTCGCTGTCCGGCATCGCGTATTTCAGAAATGTTGCTGAATCCTGGCAAGGAATACACCCGCGATGGTTCAACCATGGTATTTCCTGATGTGCATATGATCTATGCAGCGGGCAATAATTTTGTTCATCACCAACAAAATACTAATGAGCTGCTTAAAGCCATGGAAAAAGTGCACACGGTAGTTGTCCAGGATCCGTGGTGGTGTGCGTCGGCACGTTATGCAGATATTGTATTGCCTGCCAGTTCCCCGTTAGAGCGGGATGATATCTCTTCCGGTGGTACCTATAGCATGGATAAAGTTTACGCCATGCGGCAGGTCATTGAGCCCTACGGCGAGAGTCTCAGCGATTTCGAGATTTTCCGTCGTTTGGCTAATAAACTGGGCGTAGAATTTGGTTTTACCGAGGGCAAGACATTACTGCAACACGTCCAAGATGCTTATGAGCTATCAGACGCCGATTTGTCCTTTGAAGAGTTCTGGGAAGAGGGGGTTGCACATATGGCGGTTCCAGACGAGGCCCGTCAGTGGGTGCGTCACGGAGATTTTTACCAAGATCCAGAAGCTAACCCATTGCATACCGAGTCAGGCAAGATCGAAATCTATTGTGACGCGTTTGCTCGCTTCCAGCCCAAGGGTTTTCCTGCTATTCCCAAATTCCTCGAACCCGCAGAGTATCTGGGCAATGCTGAGGAAGGGCAACTGCATGTGGTAAGCCCTCATCCCTATATGCGTTTGCACTCGCAGATGGCAAATGCCAATATCCGTGAAATACTCAACGTACAAGACCGCGAGTTTGTGCTGATCAGTCAAGAGGACGCCAAAGAACGCGGCATTCAGGACGGCGATTTGGTAGAGGTTTATAACGACCGTGGCGCTTTAATCGGTGGTGCTCGAGTTTCCGATAAAATCATGCCCGGTGTGATCAGTATTTTCGAAGGAGCCTGGTTGTCTAAAGATAGCAAAGGGCGCTGCAACAGTGGTGCTGTGAATATCTTGACTACCAGTATTCCCAGTTCACACCTGAGTCAGGCGAATAGTGCTAATACTTGTTTGGCACGGGTGCGTAAATGCACTGATGCCGAAGGTCCCAACCGTGCTTATGAGCCACCACAGATCCTCGAGCGCGATGCAGTAGCTGCCGAGATCGATATTGAGGCAATGGGTCTGGTGGGCCGTGCGACCAAGGCACGCGAAGTCGCTGTGCAGGATATGACCCCTGGCGAGCGTTTGTTTTACGAGCGTTGTACATTGTGTCACGTCGCGCGTGAACCATCGGATCATACCTTTAGACAGTGGCAGGGGATTACAGAAAGTATGTTCCCGCGTGCTGGCTTGGATGCAGATCAGCAAAAGCTAGTGCTTGATTTCTTGGCTGAACATGCTAAAGAGATGTAGTAACGAAAAGGAAAACGAAAATAAAAATTAGACTTATGCCCGCTGTTCTCGGACAGTGGGTTTTTTTTGCGGTAAAGGCTGATTTTAGCGAGACAGCAATCAACTAGTGAAGAGCAAGAAACTGTTCAGGCTTCCTTGGTGCGGCTAGAGTTGCGGCTGGGGTCAGCTATCGCTGCTAAAGTTTTATTGCTCCTCAGTGAGCGGCTATTGGGTAAGTCTGAGTTAGCCAATGGTTTAGGCCATCGATCTATTTCTGGCGAACTGAATAAGCAGGTGAAAGCGTTATTAGGAAATCAGTGGATTCAAATGGCGATTCTCGATAAACCAGCAAGTCGACTGCAAAAGTATCAGCTGACGCAACAAGGTCAAGAGCTTTTGCAACAGCTAGACAGTGTATAGGTGTACTGCGTCTCGAGTTAAATTAATCGGAGTTAAATTAATCGCAGCGTATAGAAGCAAAAAAGCCACCTGAATGGTGGCTTTTTAGTCCTTGATGTACAAGGTGAATTCTGGCTCCCCGAGCAGGGCTCGAACCTGCGACCTGCGGATTAACAGTCCGTCGCTCTACCGACTGAGCTATCGGGGAATAAAAAGTAAATTATAAACTGATATTTCTAAGATTGCAAGTGCTACCATATTTGGTGACAGGCAAAGCCACCCGTGTGCTAACGAGATCAACACCCGTTTAGCTGTGGCTGATTTCTTAAAAAGGAAAGTCTAGCAATTGGTACGAATTATATCAAGACCGTGCTCAAAAGGTTCATAGAAATGTTGTTTTAAAGCCTATGAAAAAGAGCAAAATTAGCGTGTTATATCCAACATAAAATAAATGTTTTAGTTTCAAACTATTTTTTCTGGTGCTACGATTAGAGGTTGGTGGCTTTCAAGCTTGTTAGCGTTTGCGACAGTATCCTCGCGGGGGCACGAGAGTTTTTATGGAGTTGGTTCTACAGACGGTTTTTATAGCAGCTTCCGCAGCGATTTATCGGTTGGCAGTGATCAACCTGGATTTTCGCTCGTTATTCAAGCGTCCCGAGGTACGCCAGCAGGTAGGTGTATGCATCTTGATGCTGGTGTTTCTTTGGATTTTAAAAACGGGCATACAGCCCGGATTAGATGTCCATTTCTTGGGTCTGACTGCTGTAACTTTGATGTTGGGCTGGCGCCTGAGCGTGGTAGTGGCGCCAATAGCCTTGCTGTTATTGTCCTTGTTTGGTGTATATCCATGGCAGGACTTTGGGGTAAACCTTTTTCTCGGTATGATCGTGCCGATCTGTTTTACCTACGCGGTTTTTTTACTTACATATAGTTACCTTAGTCGCCACCTTTTTGTGTATATATTTATAGCTGGATTTTTTAATGCAGCTTTGACCATAGCTGCACAAATGTTTAGCTTTTCCATTTACTACAAGCTGGTGGGGGCTTTCCCATGGCATGTGGTGGTCAATGACTATTTTGCTATAGTGCTTCTGATGCTATTTCCCGAGGGGGTGCTTAATGGCATGTGTATTGCCGGTTTAGTGATGTACAAGCCTACTTGGGTCACGACCTTTTTAGACCGTGATTATTTGCACGGCAAATAAGTTGTTATTGAATTTAATTGGAGGTTAATGCGCTTAAAGTGGACTTTTTAGAGCATGTTCAAAGGGATTTTTAAATAGCGTGTTTGGTTGCTTTCGGGCTCGGGCAGTTCCCCCGCACGGATATTGACCTGTAACGATGGGAGCAATAGCCGTGGCATCGCCAAAGTGGCATCGCGCTTTTCTCGTACGGACACAAACTCTGCCTCGCTAATTCCTTCACGGACATGAATATTGTGTCGCTTTTGAGCACCTACAGTGCTTTTTGGGCTAGGCTTGCGATGTTGCGGAGGGTAGTCGTGGCACATATATAGAACTGTGTCGTCGGGAAATTGGTAAATTTTTTGAATTGATTGGTACAAGGTTTTGGCATCGCCGCCAGGGAAATCACAACGTGCGGTACCGACATCGGGCTGAAATAGGGTATCACCAACAAAAACGCCCGTGCCATGCACGTGATACGCCATATCGGCGGGTGTGTGACCTGGCACATGCAAGACATCCACAGGGATAGTGCCAATAAAAAAGCGCTCGCCTGCATTGAGCAACTGGTCAAAAGGGCGACCATCGATTTGCACCTCATTGCCGAGGTTGTAAATCTTTTTGAAGGTGGATTGTACCGTTGTGATAGGCGCGCCTATAGCGGTTTGTCCCCCTAATTGCTCTTTTAGCCATGCTGAGGCCGAAAGGTGATCAGCATGTGCATGAGTTTCTAAAATCCATTGCAGTTTTAGATTGTTTTCTTCGATGTATTTAACAATCTTTTCTGCTGAGGTAGTGGTGATTCGGGCTGCATTGGGCTCGTAATCTAGTACTGAGTCAATAACAGCGCATTCAGCCTGTTGGGGCGAATGCACAACGTAAGAATAAGTTGAAGTAAAGGAATCAAAAAAAGGGATGACTTGAGTTTTTTCCATGTGACACACCTTTGAACGATTACACGAGTACTAATGGTATATTGTTTTATATAATGAATCCAGGGCTATGACTACCATGACAATGATTGACAGCGCTGATTTTTTACAAGTGCAGGAATTAAAAGAAGTCGCACAAGAGGCATCAACTTTGCTAAGCAGGTTGGCCAACCCCGACCGATTGATGATTTTGTGTCTGCTGGTGAGCGGAGAGAAAAATGTGACAGAAATTGGTAAAGAAGGAGGCATACAACAGCCCACCTTGTCACAACAGCTGACTGTATTACGCAAAGATGGACTGGTGTCTACCCGCCGCGATGGCAAGTATGTATATTATCGTATTGGCAGCCCCGACGTGTTGCGTATTATGCAAACAATGCATGATATTTTTTGCAAGGAAGCACAACCCTAAGCCCTATCATGCATAGCCCCCACGTTATTGGGCGTGGGCGTTGTAATATTGGCTGCGGTTAATTCAAATGAGTATCCCCTTGGTTTTTTTCCAAGGGCTGCATTTTTAAAAGGCTCTTTAAGATACCGCAACCCGAGGTATCACCATCATGCTCACAGACGTGCTGCAGCTCTTTGAGCTGCTGACGCAGGTGGGCCAACTCTTTTAGCCGCACATCAACATGCCCTAGATGCTCGTTGATTACTGCGGTGACGGGTTCGCAATTTCCCCCAGGCGCATCCAAATAAAATAATAAGCTGCGTATCTCATCATGGGTCATATCCAGACTGCGACAATTGCGTATAAAACGTAAACGTTCGACGTGTAGCGGGGTGTAAATACGGTAATTGCTTTCGCTGCGCGAAGGGGCAGGTAATAATTGTACGCGCTCATAGTAGCGGATAGTTTCCACAGGGATTCCAGTCTTTTCTGACAGTACGCCTATTTTCATTACTTGGCCCTTGTTTAATGTTTGCAAGACGCGTCCATGCATTTCATTCGCATGATTGGTAGCTCGAATACCCGTCGTAGGCCTCATTATGAGGCCATTTTTATGCTTGTAGTTTCCATTTTATCCTAACAAACCTCGGACTGTGGCAGATTTGTGATGGACTTTATGTGTAGCCCTTGACCCTGTAGTCACTATAGGGTGTTCACTATAGCTGTTAGTCACAAAAATTGTATTCATTAGATGGTGGACTTTGTTTTATGAACGCCCCTTTTGATCCGCACCGCAGTGAGTCTCGCGCTCCAGCAGTCACTATCGAACCAACGATTACCGAAACCAGCGCAAAGAAAGAACGCAGCCAATGGTATATCGAGGAAATGGACTGTCCCACTGAAGAGGGCCTGATCCGCAAGCGGTTGGGCCAATTTGATGGTATTGAGCAGCTGGATTTTCAGTTGATGCAACGCAAATTAACCGTAGTTCATGAGGCCGGGATGGGTGCTGATATAGAATCGGCATTGCGGGGCCTAGGCTTTAGTCCAGCGCCTGCGCATAGGGCTCAGGGTCATGCTGCTCATGATCACACGCACGCCTACGCCCATGATGACCATACGCATGAGCACGTTCACGGTCATATGCAGGCAGACGAGAGGGGAAAAAACAAACATAAAAACCAGCTTTATCGTATTTCAGCTGCCGTAACTTTTGCTTTGGTTGCAGAGTTGGGTAGTTGGTGGAGTGGTTCGGGGATTCTTTGGTATGTGCTTTCATTAGCGGCGATTTTACTGTCCGGGTTACAGGTTTACAAAAAAGGCTGGATCGCGCTTAAAAACCGCAACTTAAATATCAATGCGCTGATGAGTATTGCGGTAACAGGGGCTTTGCTCATTGGTGAATGGCCAGAGGCGGCGATGGTCATGTCTTTATTTGCCCTGGCAGAATGGATCGAAGCGCGTTCTTTACTGCGTGCTAGAAATGCGGTTGAACAGTTGTTATCCATTGCGCCGGATCATGTGTACGTTTGGGACGAGCACTCTGCACAGTGGGAAAACAAACAGACCCAAGAGGTGGCTGCGAGCAGTTTGATTCGGGTGCGCCCGGGAGAGCGCATCGGCTTGGATGGTGTAATCGAGACCGGACAGTCAGATGTGAATCAAGCCCCAATTACTGGTGAAAGTGTAGCTGTTGCTAAAACGATCGGTGATGCGGTGTTTGCAGGAACCATAAATGGTATGGGCGAGCTTCAGGTACGCACCCAAGGCAGCGCTGAGGACAGCACATTAGCCCGCATTGCTCAAGCAGTACAAAATGCTCAAAAAGGTCGTGCTGCCTTAGAGCGCTTTGTGGACCGCTTTGCACGAATATATACACCTATTGTGGTTTTACTTGCGGTCAGCATCGCTATAGTGCCCCCCTTGTTGGGCTGGATGGGCTGGTTTGATGCTGTTTATAAAGCATTGGTTTTGTTGGTCATTGCTTGTCCTTGTGCTTTGGTTATTTCTACTCCTGTTGCCGTTGTTAGTGCTTTGGCAGTGGCTGCTCGCCATGGTGTCTTGATTAAAGGTGGAGCCTATATCGAGCGTTTGCGTCATATGCGTTTTTTGGCATTGGATAAAACAGGGACTTTAACTACAGGGCGTCCTGCTTTGTCTGCATACGCTGTAGTTGATACAGAAAAATCTGCAGATGTTTTGGCTGTTGCACATTATTTGGCAGCTCGCTCGGACCACCCGGCTTCTATGGCGGTGTGTCATGGGCTACAGCCCAATGAACTGGGGTTTCAGACCCTGCAAGAGCAAGGTGATCATTTTGAGGCCCTACCGGGCCGTGGAGTGCAGTCTGTTATTAATGGGGTGCACTACAAGTTAGGACAGCTATTTTGGACGCTTGGCACCGAGCAACAAATAGACGATGAGTTACAATGGATCCCGGCCGTGCTTCAGGAGACTTATAAAAAAGGGCTCCGCGAGGGGGCTTCTTTTGTTTTCTTTAGTGCTGACGATCAGCTATTAGCCATCTTTTTACTCCAAGACAGTATTAAAGCAGGGGTGGCTGAGAGCATACGCGCTTTGGCAGCCGAGCGAGTCGAGCTAGCGGTGCTTTCAGGCGATGCGCCGGCAGCCGTGGCACATGTGGGCAAACAGCTAGGGATCCAGCGGATATACGGCGGATTGCTCCCCGAAGACAAGCTAGAACTCGTCAAACAGGAACGCGCTCACCATGCTGTCGGTATGGTCGGCGATGGCATTAACGATGCGCCAGCACTGGCCGAGGCCGATATAGGCTTTGCGATGGGTAGTTTGGGCTCTGATATGGCGATAGAAACCGCCGATGTAGCGATCATGAATGATGAACTGGGTCAAATCCATTGGGCATTTCGTTTGTCACAGCGACTACATGCGGTTTTAGTGCAAAACATCAGTGCAGCTTTAGCCATTAAAGCTGTTTTCCTGATTTGGGCCATATTTGGCGATGCTGCCATGTGGATGGCTGTTTTTGCAGACGTAGGGGCTAGTTTACTGGTTGTGGCAAATAGCCTGCGTTTGTTGCATCATAAATGATGCGGTGTGTTTTAGGCACCAATAGTAAAAAGCTGCGTGTCACTTGTTTATTTATGATTTTTAACATGTAAAAAATAAGAATTTAATACTTATAATATAGTGCAGTACTTTTTCATTTCCTCAATCACCAACATTTTAAGCAGCTCAAAAGGATGAACGCTTTATTGGAAGCCAAACGCGCGGGCTTGTTCGCACGTAATGCCTGGATCCCGAATATTATTGCAGGGATTATTGTCGGTGTAGTGGCCTTGCCTTTGGGCATGGCCTTTGCCATTGCTTCTGGCGTAAAGCCCGAACAAGGGATCTACACGGCGATTATTGCTGGTCTGGCGGTCAGTATTTTTGGCGGGACCCGTGTGCAAATCGCTGGGCCGACAGGGGCTTTCATCGTTATTTTGTCAGGTGTAGTGGCTGATCATGGTGTCAGTGGTCTGCAAACGGCCACTTTGATGGCTGGTGTGATGCTGCTGGTCATGGGGTTAGCGCGGCTGGGGGCGGTTATCCGTTTTATTCCAGCGCCTGTGATTATTGGTTTTACTGCTGGGATTGGGGTCATTATCTGGGTAGGGCAGTGGAAGGATTTTTTTGGCTTGCCCACCGTTGAGGGTCGCCAGTTTCACGAAAAGTTGATCTTCTTATTCAAACACCTGCCACAGCTGGATTTCATGACCACTTTTTTGGCCATGGCTTCCTTGCTGCTAGTGATTTACACCCCACGCATTCCGCGTATGTCCAGGGTGCCAGGGCCGTTAGTTGCGTTGGTGGTTTTGACTGCTGCGCAGTCCATTTTTCATTTTCCAACGGTAGCTACTATTGGGAGTACTTTTGGTGAAATCCCGCGGGGTTTGCCCGGGTTTGCCATGCCTGATCTCAGTCCTGACACGATGCTAAGCCTCATTGGTCCGGCATTTACTATTGCGATGTTGGGGGCTATTGAATCTTTGCTTTCGGCGGTGGTAGCCGACAATATGACCGGCCATCGGCATAATTCTAATCAAGAGCTTTTTGGTCAGGGTTTGGCCAACATCATAGCGCCTATGTTTGCCGGGTTTGCTGCGACAGGGGCAATTGCACGTACCGCGACCAATATCCGCAACGGAGGGAATAGTCCTATTGCGGGTATTGTGCACGCGATTGTTTTGATTTTGGTCTTGGTGGTGTTTGCACCATTGGCCAAAAATATTCCTTTGGCAACTCTGGCAGCGATTCTGTTTATTGTTTCCTGGAATATGAGCCAGCCGCGCGTGGTTATTCATACATTGCGTCGCGCTCCCAAGTCCGACGTATTTGTTTTATTGGTTACATTTTTCTTGACCGTGTTTACTGATTTGGTGCTTGCAGTGAACATTGGTGTGATTGTGGCCATGTTGCTTTTCCTTAAGAAAATGGCCGATAGCATCAAAGTACGGGTTCAAAATGAAAAAACACTCAAGCGCGAGTTTGCACATACACCGAGGCTAAAACTACCTAAGCACACAGCAGTATTCGTTGTCGAGGGCCCCATTTTCTTTGCTGCAGTAGAATCATTCGAGCAAGCACTTTCTGAGACCGCTCGCGATCGTAAAGCGGTGGTGGTACGGATGCGTTATGTACCATTTATTGATGGCACTGCACTGCAAGCATTAGAAAAAGTACTGGCGGAACTGCTTGAACAGCGAACGGTTGTTGTGTTGACTGAGGTCAATACTTCGGTAAAAAGTATGCTTAGTCGCATGGGCCTTGTGCGCAAACTGGGCAACGATCATTTCATTACAGCAGTGCCTGATGCGTTGCTTTTTGTACAGCAGTTATTTGATAAACGTGCTGAAAAGCTTGCCCAAGAAAAAGATGAAGGCGGTACTAATGATATCGAAATGAGTGTAAAGACAGCTGATGTGGCAGCTTCTGCTGAGTCCGATGCCGCATCGGGCGAAACAATTACTGAATCTGAACAAGCCAAGGAAAAGGCTGAAACTGCGACTGACGAATTAAAAAAGGTGCACTCAGAGGGCCGTGCTGAGCCTGTGGGCGGTAACCAAGTCAGTAAGGCAAAGGACTCTTCAGAGATGGATCCTAAAGATTAAAAAACCAAACTTTATTCTTTAGGTGGTGGTGCGTTGTTTTGTAGCGCTTGTTGATGGATATAAAGGTGTGTGAATTCCTCTTGATCCATTAGGGCATAGCGTAAAGCATCAATCCACCCTAAAAAGAGGGCCAGTGGGGGAAACACATAACAGCACACTAAGAATAATGCCCCCCAGCCAATTTGATTCAGATAAAAACGATGCGCGCCCAACCAACCTAGTAAAACAGCCAGTGCTATTGCTGTCTTTTTATTAGGACCTTTGTCTTTATGGCTGCCTTGAGTGCGTTGACGAACCAGCCAGTAGGTGATGGGGCCAGTGAGAGCCAATGCGATGAGCACTTTGAGGCGATTGCCCTGCATAAAGCTCCATAGTTGGAGAAAAAACTGCTGTATTTGATTACCAATCAAGCTCAAAAAGGCCCATATCACGTCAAATAAATGGCCCATATGATGGGTAATAAATCGACCAACATCCTCGCCCATACTTAGGGCAAATAAAAGGGCAACAAAAATAACTATGGCCAAGCCAATTACTCTGAACATGGTAGGTGCTCCGGATACTTAGGGGGTGGTGGCTTGTCTGACAGCGCGTTCCCAGCGTTGCATGTGTGCTTGGGCTTGTGCGTGAGGCATTTGCGGTTCGAAGCGTTTGCCTACCTGCCAAAGACCGCTGAGCTCATCGGTGCTTTTATAAAGACCACAGCCCAGTCCAGCTAAATAAGCGGCGCCGAGGGCGGTAGTTTCTATTAGTTTCGGGCGGACTACCGGGATTCCCAGTAGATCTGCTTGAAATTGCATCAATAGATCATTGGCGCTGGCACCCCCATCGACCCGCAGTTCTTGTAGTGGCTCGCCGGCATTTCGGGTCGCATCACGACTCATGGCCTGCAGGACAGCGGTGCTTTGATAGGCAATACTTTCAAGTGCGGCGCGAGCGATGTGTGCGGCCGTAGTACCGCGGCTAAGCCCGGTGATGGCACCACGCGCGTCAGCCTTCCAATAAGGGGCGCCCAGACCTGTAAAAGAGGGGACAACAACGACACCGCCTGTATCGGGTACCTGTAAAGCCAAAGCCTCGATTTCGCTGCTGTCGCGAATGATACCCAGCCCATCGCGCAACCACTGCACAACTGCACCAGCGACGAAAACACTGCCTTCAAGTGCATATTGACGTTCATTAGTCAAGTGCGCAGCACATGTGCTCAGCAAACCATTGTGTGAGGGTTGTAATGTGCTGCCTGTGTGCATCAGCATAAAGCAACCTGTGCCATAGGTATTTTTAGCCATTCCGGGTTTAAAGCATCCTTGGCCAAAAAGAGCACTTTGTTGGTCGCCAGCGACCCCAGTAATGGGGAGTGGGCGCGGGGTCACCTCGGTACTGGTGTGGCCAAACGCTGCGACCGATGGGTTTACTGTGGGCAGGATTTCTTTGGGTATATTAAAAATGGCCAGCAGCTCATCGTCCCATTGACCCGTATGGACATTAAATAACAAGGTCCGACACGCATTAGTCGTGTCAGTTGCATGTACCGCACCCTGGGTAAGATTCCATATGAGCCAGCTATCTACAGTGCCAAATGCCAGCTTTCCTGCCCGCGCTTTGCGTAAAAGGTTTGGGTGCTGTTGAAAGATCCACTGTAGTTTGGTCGCAGAAAAGTAAGGATCCAGACGCAGCCCCGTTTTGTGATGGATGGGTTCCTCGAGGCCAGCAGCTCTGAGTGCCGCACAAAGTTCTTCCGAGCGTCGGTCTTGCCAAACAATAGCGGGATGGACAGGGGCACCTGTTTCTCGATTCCACAGCACTGTGGTTTCACGTTGGTTGGTGATACCAATACCTGCGATGGCTGAGAGTTTGTCGTTGTGCTCATCAAGAACATCTTTCATTGTGTTGAGCTGCGACTGCCAGATATCCAAAGGATCGTGTTCGACCCAGCCTGATTGTGGATAATACTGGTGAAATTCCTCTTGGGCTTGAGCAATCACATTGCCCTCTAGATCAAATAAGAGGGTGCGACTGCTCGTAGTCCCCTGATCAAGCGCGAGTAGATATTGCATGGAATTACCGTTTTTGTGGTATTAAACAAGCACAGTGTAAACCATTTGCCCGAAACTGTTGGACGGTGGTTTTAAACCAATGCGCCACCTTATATAATCCGTATTCTTGGCCCAGCCCAATGCTTGCTGGGGATGCTCCTTTACACATAATTGTCTCATGCCACGCTATATTCCTCACCATACTGATCGCAAGCAGCTCTTTGCCGCCCTGGAACGCTTTGAACAAGTTGATGTGGTCATCATAGGTGGGGGCGCGACAGGATTGGGTATTGCCCTGGATGCTGCATTACGGGGGTGCTCGGTAGTTTTGCTCGAGGCACAGGATTTTGCCCAGGGTACTTCGTCTCGGGCCACCAAGCTATTTCACGGTGGGGTTCGCTATCTGGCTCAGGGCAATATTTCTTTGGTACGAGAGGCCCTTCACGAGCGTTCCACCTTGCTAGGTATTGCACCACACTTGGCGCATGCATTGCCATTTGTCATGCCTGCCTATAAATGTTGGGAGATCCCTTTTTATGGCACAGGGCTCAAGGCATATGATTTATTAACTGGCTCTAAAAGCTTGGGCAGGACACAGTTTTTAAGCCCATCAAGAACACAAATTGCTTTACCTAATTTAAATACGGCTCGCCTCAAAGGTGGAGTCATGTATTGGGATGCACAATTCGATGATGCCCGATTTGCATTAGCGCTGGCCCGTACGGCCTCGGCACATTCAGCATTGCTTATTAATCATTGCCCGGTCAGTTCATTTATTGTAGAAGACAAGCGCGTGGTAGGGGTGCGCTGTACCGATGCTGAAACACAGCAAAGCTATCAGCTTCGGGCACGTTGCGTGATTAATGCGACAGGGGTGTGGGCTGATAATATGCGCAAAATGCTCCCTAGTGTGCAAAGTAATGCTGCCTTTCAACCATTAACACGCCCGAGCCAGGGGGTGCATGTGGTGGTCGACCACGACTTTTTAGGAGCAGACCAAGCGATGCTGGTCCCTAAAACGCAGGATGATCGGGTGCTCTTTGCTGTTCCTTGGCTTGGCAAGGTGATCTTGGGCACGACTGATACTAAACGCAGCGACACCCCGCTCGAGCCACAGGCTTTTAAGCATGAGGTCGATCTTATTTTAAATGAGGCCAGTAAATATTTAGCCCAAGCGCCCACGTATGATGATATTCGTAGCATATGGGTGGGATTACGACCGCTGGTACAACCACAACAAAGTACAGCTGCTCACACCAAGCAACTCAGTCGTGAGCACGTCATAAAAGTAGACAGCGAAGGTTTGGTGACTGTGACTGGGGGCAAGTGGACGACTTATCGCACCATGGCTGAGGATGTCTTGACACATTGCCAGCAACACCGATTGCTGCCGACAGGCCTGCCGCGTTCCAAGACTGTTCGTACGCCATTAATAGGTGCTAGTGTGGATTTAGCGCCCAGGTTTTTGACGCAACCAGCCGATTTAAGTCAGTACGGCACCGAGGCAGATTGGGTTCGTTCTATGGCAGGTAATGAAAATGAGATTCTGCCTGGTTTTACCGAGGCGATGGTGCGTTTTGCAGTTCGCTTTGAGTACGCGCGTACTGTCGAGGACGTATTAGCACGTCGTAGTCGTTGGTTATTTTTAGATGCGCAAAGCGCTGCCCAAGCAGCCCCCAAAGTAGCCGAAATTATGCTTGATGAGGGCGTTAGGGATCCGCAATTAGCAAGCTTTTTAGAAAAAGCCGAACAATACTACGGCGTGGGCCTCATCCACTAATTTATCCGATCAAGCTGGCTGCTTTGCTCACCAAACGCCTGACATTTTTATGACATATTTATCCTAGGCTGTTTTGTCCCGAGGCTAGTATCACTATCCAAGCAATAATAATCTATTTATTTCCACGGATAGCGGAAATTTGTGTCACTTTATATCCCAAGCGTTTCTGTGGTAAGCTTTCTTTCTTGCAATAGAAGTTAATATATGAAACCGATTGTGAGATGACCGACAAGCCTATTAGACTTGAAATAATTGATTTTTAAAAGTAAAGGTATAAGTCTAATGCTATCTAAACCCAAGGAGGAGCAGTGATATGGCCATTTTCAAGGGTGTTCTAAAAAATAAAACCCCGAGTATTAATTTGATGGCTTTTGATATTAATCATTGGATAGGTTGAAACCATCTTCTTTTTAGGTATATTTTGTTAATATACTCACATATTAAAACCTTTGTTACGCAAACCTTTCATTTGGGTATTGTGTTCCTGGCCAATTGGCTGCTGTATAAGTGGGCTATTTATACCATGGTGCTGGTATTCCCAAGCCAGTCAAATTTTGGAGCATTTATGTCTAATTCAGAAAATCAATTATTAGATGACATTCACGAAGTTAATCTTTCTTATCTGATTTTGGCGCAGCGATTACTAAAAGAAAATAAAAATGTTGGTATGTATCGTCTGGGTATTAATGAAGATGTAGCTGAGACATTAATGGATTTGTCACCAGCGCAGATTGTCAGATTGGCAGGAACAAGTTCTTTACTTTGTAATTTTCGCCTAAATGATTACGATTTGCTTAAAACCTTGTCTAAAGATGTGTTAGGAGGTGTTTTGCAAAAAGCTCATTCGACTATATTATTGGCTCAGCGTGCTACGGCAACGCTCGCTGCGGACAGGTCGGAGGCCTAACCATGGCCACACGCAGTGTTTCTCAAGAGGCCAGGGATATTCATTTGGCAACTCGTATGATTCAGCTAGGTGCTCGCTTGCAAGTGCTACAAGCCGAGACTTCACTGAGTTATGAGCGTTTGGCACGTTTATATCGCGAGGTTCGACAAGAGTCCCCGCCTAAAGGAATGCTGCCGTTTTCGGTGGATTGGTTCACAACCTGGTTACCCAATATACATGCCACTATTTTCTATAGTATTTATCAATATATGAGTTATTGCACCGCTTTGGAAAAAGGCGATGCATTGGTCGAGAGCTATAGGCTGTATCTTGAGCAAGCTTCTGCAGGTCGACTAGAGGGCGCAGGTGATGAACCCGTGTTGAGTTTCACACGTGCTTGGGTTCTGGTCAGGTTTTTTGAGAGTGAAATGATGCAAATGACTCAGTGTGAATCGTGTCAGGCTGAATTCGTTTCACATGCACAAGACCTGAGCAAAGGATTCATATGTGGTATTTGCAAGCCACCACCACGGGCGGGCAAGACCCGTGCTAGCCGCGCTATTAGAAAAAGAAAAAAGCGTCATTAATCGTGCGACACAGCACAAACTACATAGTTACATCCAGGGCCTTTAAGGCCCTTTTTTAATGGCTATAACCTGTGGTTTTTGTTTTTAGAATCACTATTTAAAAACTGTCCTTCATATTTGAAAGCGTTAATTAAACGTCAAAAAAGGGGGTTAATAGCTTATTAGATTGCCAATAAAGCAGCCGATCATATAAAGAGCGTAAGTAGATTAAAGGCAGCTCGTGTTTATTTTTGTTGGATATCTAATAGTCTTCATCGCTGTTTTCGGCAGTTTTGTGGCTCTGGGAGGGCATTTAGGTGCCTTGTATCAGCCCTTTGAATTTACCCTGATTGTAGGGGCCGCCTTGGGTGCTTATTTAGCCGCCAGCAATGGGCGTTCGGCGCGCCTGATGATGCGCGCTTTACGTGATGCACTCAAACCTAGCCCGTATAACAAAACGATGGCACTTGAGTTGATGAGCTTGCTGTACGTGCTTTTAAACAAGGCACGTCGCGAAGGGTTGATGACCATTGAAAATGATATCGAAGAACCCCATAACAGTCCCATTTTTCAAGCCTATCCAGCTTTGTTAAAGGACCCGTTGTTGGTGGGTTTTATCAGCGATTATATGCGTGTCATCATCAGCGGCAATCTCAGTCCGCATGAGGTAGAAGCAATCATGGATCAGGAAATAGAGACATTTTTGCTAGAGCGTAATGTGCCCGCGTCGGCGCTTTATACAGTCGCTGATGCCCTACCTGCATTTGGAATTGTGGCTGCAGTTTTGGGTGTGATAAAGGCACTGGCATCGGTAGACCAACCACCTGCTATTTTGGCTGATCTGATTTCTAAGGCAATGGTAGGTACTTTTTTGGGTATTTTATTGGCTTATGGTTTTGTGGCTCCGCTTGCCAATGTTATCGAAAGAAAGAACGATCGTGCCGTGGCCATGCTTGAGAGCATTAAAGTTACTTTGGTTGCCAGCATGAGCGGTTATCCAGCTCAAATCTCTCTGGAGTTTGGCCGCAAAATGCTGTTTAGCTCTGAGCGTCCGACCTTTTTTGAAATGGAAGAGCGTATCCGCCAAGAGGGACGTCCGCGCGGCGATGTGCCCCAAGGTTGAGTGGCCATGAGCAATAGAAAACGTCCTTTAGTCATTATACGTCGCTCGCGGCGCAATTCATTGCCACGGCGTGCCGGCAGCTGGAAAATTGCTTATGCAGATTTCATGACAGCAATGATGGCTTTCTTTTTAGTGATGTGGGTGTTGTCACTTATCCCCCGCGAAGAATTAAAAACCATCGCTGAGTATTTTCGTATGCCACTGACCGAAGCAATTCGAGGTGGCTTAAACACGGATCATGCGCGCAGCGTCATTCCTGGTGGGAACCCTAGTGTGATTCCTCAGAATTATCAACGCGATCGTGAGCGATTACAAGAGTTGCGTCAAGAGCTAGATCAGCTCATCGAGTCTGATCCTGTGCTTAATGAGTTTCGGCCGCAGCTTCTTATTGATATGACACACGAGGGCTTGCGTATACAGATTGTTGATCAAAAAAATCGACCTATGTTTGCGATGGGCAGCGCGCAGGTGCAGCCTTATATGCGCGAGATTTTGCGTTCTTTGAGCAAACCCTTGAATAAATTGCCCAACCGTTTGCTTATAGCAGGTCATACTGACGCCCATCAGTATTTGCGCGGTGAACGTGAATACAGTAATTGGGAGCTTTCTTCAGATCGTGCCAATGCTGCGCGCCGCGAACTGGTAGCAGGCGGGTTAGCAGAAAACAAGGTAAAGCAAATCTCTGGTTTGGCTTCTACAGTTGATTTGGTTAAAGAAGATCCCCAAGCTGCCGTTAATAGACGTATCAGTATTGTTGCGTTGAGTCGCCAAGCAGAAGAGCAGATGGATGCCCAACGAGAGCGCAATTGAGTATGACAATCTGTTTTTAGGGGGCCAGATGAGTTCAGGTTTAGACTTAAGCCAGTTTTTTGATACCTTCTTTGACGAAGCAGACGAGCTTTTAACCGAGATGGAGGGCTTGTTATTAGCGCTTGATGTGGATGCCCCAGATGCGGATGATCTCAATGCAATTTTCAGGGCTGCACATTCAATCAAGGGGGGCGCTGCTACTTTTGGGACTTTTGAGGAACTCGCCGAAACAACACATGTGCTAGAAAATGTGTTGGATGACATCCGTAATGGCGAGTTGCCGTTGCGTGCCGACATGATTGATTTATTTCTGACGACCAAAGACGTGCTGTCAGATATGGTATCTGCGTATCGCCAGTCTGAGCCTTTAGATCCCGATGTGAGCCTGAGTTTAAGAGAAAATCTGGTCAATTTAAAAAAAGAACCTGCCAGCAGCGCTCAGAATAGACCCTCTATCACTCAGAGTGAGCACCTAAAAATACATATTGAATCCATCCGCCCCCAAGATGCCACAGCCCTCAGATCCGAGATGGCTATCATGGGCGAGGTGCTCCACGAAGAAGCCAAAGATGATTCGATTACTTTTTGGTTAGACACTTCCACCGCAGTGGATGACATCATTGCAGTGAGTTGTTTTGTCGTTAACGAGGAACAAATTACGACGGCCTATGCATCCTTGCCTGGGCCCGCCCAAGAAAATCAAACAAAATCAGAGATCGCGCAGCCAAATCGAACTAAAACGCAAACCGGCTCAGCACGGCGCAGTGAATCCAGTACGTTGCGTGTTGGGGTAAAACGCGTGGATCAAATAATTAATTTGGTGGGCGAATTGGTCATCACACAGGCCATGCTGGTTCAAACTGCCGAGGATTTAGATCCCGTGGTGCACGATAGATTGCTCAATGGGTTAGAACAACTCGAGCGCAATGCTCGCGACCTACAAGAAGCAGTAATGGCTATTCGCATGGTGCCAATGGATTATGTATTTAACCGATTTCCTAGAGTAGTGCGTGAAAATGCGCAGCGCTTGGGTAAAAACATCCGCTTGGTGACAAAGGGGCAGGCCACTGAGCTCGATAAAAGTTTGATAGAGCGCATTATTGATCCGTTGACACACTTGGTGCGTAACTGCATTGATCACGGTTTAGAAATGCCTGAGCAAAGATTGTCAGTCGGAAAAGAGGCCGAAGGTGTGCTTACATTATCTGCACAGCACCAAGGCGGCCATATCATCATCGAGGTTATTGATGATGGAGCAGGTTTGAATCGTGAGAAAATCCTGCAAAAAGCTATGCAACAAGGATTGGTGAGTAATGAAAATATCTCTGATGAAGAACTTTGGCAATTGCTGTTTGCGCCGGGTTTTTCAACCGCTGAAAAAGTGACTGAAATATCCGGTCGTGGCGTCGGTATGGACGTAGTGCGACGCAATATTCAAGGTATGGGCGGGCATGTTTACGTCACATCACAAAAAGGGCAGGGCACAACGACACGAATCGTGTTGCCATTAACTTTGGCTATTTTGGATGGGATGTCAGTCAAGGTGGGTGACGAGGTATTTATTTTGCCGCTCAGTCATGTCATGGAATCTATGCAACCCGAGGTTTCTCAATTGCGTCGCATGACAGGTGGTGAGCACGTATTGTATGTGCGCGGTGAATATTTACCTGTGGTTTCGCTAGGCGATGTATTTGCTGTGACAGCCCACGAAGAGAATCCTACCCAGGCTATCGCAGTGGTTTTGCAAGCCGAAGATACGCGTTTTGCGCTATTGGTCGATCAATTATTGGGCCAGCATCAGGTAGTTGTTAAAAATTTGGAAACTAACTATAAAAAAATCCCTGGTATCTCGGCCGCTACCATTTTGGGCGATGGCAGTGTTGCATTGATTGTGGATGTTTTTGCTTTGCATCGAATGAATAGAGATCGCGTGGGTGGGTTTTATACAGAGCGTTTAATGCAGAGCGAAGCCAATTGAAATCACTCAATAGGAATAACCAGAATACAGAGGGAAGTTTATGACCCATCAAACCACGAAAAAGGCTGAGCACACAGCGAGTCGACAAGAGTTCCTGGTCTTTGTTTTAAATGAGCAGGAATATGGCATTGATATTTTAAAAGTGCAAGAAATTCGCGGTTATCAAGAACAAAGTGTCACCCGAATTGCCAACGTGCCACCTTTTATCAAAGGAGTGACCAATTTGCGCGGGGTTATCGTGCCGATCATCGATATGCGCATCAAGTTTAATTTGCCGGACGTCAAATACGACAATCAAACAGTGGTGGTCATATTAAATGTGACCGACAGGGTGATTGGGGTTGTAGTTGATGGGGTTTCCGATGTGCTCACCTTGGCTGCCGAGCAAATTAGCGATGCCCCACAATTTGGTAGCAGTGCTTTTTCTACCGAGTATTTAACCGGGATTGGTACGGTCGACGAGCGAATGCTGATTTTGGTGGATATTGAGAAACTGATTACCAGTGAAGAAATGGAATTGGTAGACGGTTTGTCATAGTCAGGCACAACAAGGTTTACACACCATCGCTAGACACTAAAAACAAATGGCAGCTTAGTTCATTGGGGTGGAGCAGGCTTGCCGAGTCAGGAGAATGAGGATGCGTCGCTGGTTTCAACTGAGAAATTTAAAAGTGCGAACAAGCTTATTGCTCGTGCTGTTCTTTTTTCTATTCATGCTTATTTCAGGTGCTGCGTTAGGGGTGTTTTCGCTGCGTTTTGCCAATCTTGGATTACATAATATTGTTGAGCAGCAAAGATTCATTCGCTTACTCAACGAAGCCAATGAGGAGTACATCGCTGCACAGTTATTTGTAGAAGAAGCAGCTTCCGAACAGGCGTTTCATATTTCACAGAATCGCTATACCTTTGAAAGCTCTTGGGATGATGACTCAGTAGGCGCTACTGGGGTTTCTGAGCAAACATTGCGTTTATTAGATCGATCTGAATTTACCCTGAAAAACAGTCAAGCAGATTTCTATGCAGCAGGAGACTTGGTTACCGAGACTGAATCTTTGCGTGAATCTTATGAACGCATGCTCAATCTGTATCGACAGCTGACCGAAGAGGCTTTTGCCGAACAAGTCGCTTTATTACGCCAGGGTGATATAGCTGGGTATCGTCAATATCGTGCCGAACACACCAAAAGTCTGGAAAATATTTTCAACAATCTAGTGGACCACATCGTTGACGCACAAATAGACATTGTCGACGAGATGGCAGCCCATGAATCGCAGCAATTTGAATGGATTGTCCGTATCGTGGCGATTGGGATTTTGGCCAGCTTATTAATTGCTGCTTTGGCCTATGTCTTTTTGAACAAAATGGTATTACGTCCTTTACGCCAGGCGGGTCAACACTTTGAAAGGATCGCCAGTGGGGATCTGACTTCTGTGATGCAATCCCCTTCGCGCAATGAGATTGGTGTTTTATATCAGGCGGTCGAGCGCATGCAGGCAGGGTTGGTGCATTTGATTTATAGCATTCGCTCTGGCGTGGCACGCACCGAGACCGAGGTTCACAGCATTCATGGCGGCGCTTTGGAATTAAGCAGTCGTACCGAGCAGCAGGCATCAGCATTGCAAGAGACCGCTGCCAGTATGGAAGAGCTTGCGGGTACCGTTCGTCAAAATACTGAAAATGCGCAGGAAGCCGATCGCGTCGCGCGTGATGCGTCGGCGGTTGCCGAGCGGGCCGGAGAGGCGGTGCGTTCGGTTGTTAATGTTATGGAACAGATTACATCCAGTTCCTCTCAAATTAGTGAGATTGTCAATGTCATTGATGGCATCGCTTTCCAAACCAATATTTTGGCTCTGAATGCATCGGTGGAAGCCGCGCGTGCGGGGGAGCATGGACGCGGCTTCGCTGTGGTTGCGGGCGAAGTGCGTTCGTTAGCGCAACGTAGCGCCCAAGCGGCCCAGGAAATTAAAGCTTTGATTGAAGGCTCTATGAAGCATGTCCAACAAGGTGAGCAACAGGTGGGGCAGGCCGGTACTGTGGTGCATGATGTTGTACAAGCAGTTCATCGTGTAACTACGTTTATGGGCGAAATAGCAGTGGCTTCAAATGAGCAAAACCTGGGCATTGAACAGGTTAATGTAGCCGTCGCGCAGATGGATACTGCGGTCAGGTTAAATGCGGATTTAGTGGAGAGTACGGTCAATGCGATTGAGGCATTAGAAGAGCAAACACTGAATCTTACGCAGGCGGTCAAAGAGTTTAATGTGGGTGTCCAAGACGAAGAATATCTAACCCTCGATGCTGATGAATCACCCCAATGGGGCGACGTTGCAGAACCGCAATCTACTTTTAATGCTAACACTGAGGCTGGCTTGATTGGGGAATCCAAATCGGATGAAGCTGTGCAGGACGGTCGCTCACCGGTCTCTTCTCGGGCAGATTTGCCCCCACGAAGCATAGGGGTGCTTGAGCATTAACATCTTATGAATCATGATTTAGCCGTTTTTTCCCATACCCAAGACAAGCGCAGCAAGCTATCTGCGCATACGCTGACACACGTAGCACAACTTTTGCATGATCGTTCTGGAATCGTACTGGGAGAGCACAAAAAAGAAACCATAAAGAGACGTTTAGGTGCTTTTGCTCAACGCCTGGGACTAGATGGTATTGATGCATATTTAGATTATTTGCATGCTCATCCTGATGCACTCGAGTGGGCGGACTTTATTAACGTTTTTACGATTAACCACACCGCGTTTTTCCGTGAAGCACATCATTTTAAAACCTTGGCGGATTATTTGCGGCAACGAGAAAAACCTATCCACCTCTGGTCTGCAGCAACATCAACAGGAGAAGAAGCCTATTCCATGGCGATAGTGGCGCAAGAGACTTTGACTCGGGCAGATTGCGAGGTGCAGATTTTAGCCAGTGATATTGATACTGCAGCCTTATGTGCAGCTCAGCAGGGAATCTATAGAAAAGATCGAATAGAGCAGCTTGATTTAGAACGGTTGCGCAGATTTTTCTTGCGTGGCCGTGGCCGTAATGAGGGATTAGTCAGGGTGCAGCCTAAATTACAAAGCATGATCGACTTTCAGGAGATTAATTTGAATGCTTTATTTGGGTGGCCAGGGCAAGCAACCATGGATGTGATTTTCTGTCGCAATACTCTGATTTATTTTGATCGTGACACGCAAATCCGGCTGCTGGAACGTTTTGCTCAAGTGCTCAGACCTGGTGGCTTGCTGTTTGTCGGTCATTCCGAGAATTTCTCTTTTTTAACCTCGGTATTGCGTTTAAAGGGTCAAACCGTTTATGAGCGCCCGGCCGGGTAGGTGTTGTATGGATAAATAGAGCATGACAAAAATTCGTGTTTTATGTGTAGATGATTCTGCTTTAATACGCGGATTGATGGCCGAAATCATCAATCAGCATAATGATATGGAGGTTGTCGCTACCGCCCCTGATCCTTTAATTGCCAGAGAGCTTATCAAACAGTATGCCCCTGATGTGTTGACTTTGGATGTTGAAATGCCGCGCATGGATGGGCTGGATTTTTTAGAACGTTTGATGCGTTTGCGTCCTATGCCAGTGGTGATGGTTTCGTCTTTGACAGAGCGCCATTCTGACATCACTTTACGGGCTTTGGAGTTAGGGGCTATTGATTTTGTTACCAAACCAAAATTAGGGATTCGTGATGGCCTCATTGAGTATAGCGATCTCATTGCTGACAAAATACGTGCAGCGTATATGGCACGAACTCAGATACGCACTCGTGCTGTATCAGTACCCAAACATAAGTCGTCACAAATTAACATTCAAGCTTATAGCAGCACAGAAAAGCTCGTAGTGATAGGCGCCTCGACAGGTGGGACCGAAGCCATACGTCGTGTGCTTGAGCCTTTGTCGGCTCAAAGTCCGGCTATTTTAATTACCCAGCATATGCCCGCGGGGTTCACGCGGTCGTTTGTGCAGCGGTTGAATTCATTATGTGCTGTGCGTGTGTATGAAGCCGAACACGGTCAACGAGTGTTACCCGGACATGTCTATATTGCCCCCGGTGGGGTGGCGCACATGAAATTGGCGCGTTCTGGGGCTAACTATGTCATTCATTTAGAACATGGTGAGCCAGTGAATAGGCATCGACCTTCTGTAGACGTCTTATTTTTCTCGGCTGCT
>DATGTW010000092.1:0-17259 GCA_035301625.1 Paenalcaligenes sp. | reverse complement strand
ACGGAACCAGTATAGCAACGCTATTGAACGGGTCAAAGAATTGCGCTGGGTTTCTTCTGTGTTAGCTGAAATGTTAAGACATTTCGTCGAGATTAGCTAAGCTCAAAGCCAATAACTGGGCGATAACTTGGTAGAAAACCGTGGAAACAGCTTTAAATGTTGGGTTTAGGCAACAACTGTGAGGCGGCACCGGATTTTTCCCTCGGATGAACAGAGCCCACCACTTTTTCCGAGGATAATAAAAGAGTGAGGGGCGTTTCGTACAGAAATACGTCTTTTTACTTAAAGTGATAGAATTTCCTTGTTATGGCGTTCTAGGCCATACAAGACAGATTAAAGGGCCTTGATGCCAGCCTGGACTGATTGCCAGGCTTCATCAACGGCCTATGCTTTTATTTTTCTAACCTCTAAACGTCTAAAGATTATCTATGGATTCCTTTGCAAAGGAGACTCTTCCAATTTCCTTGGAAGAGGAAATGCGTCGCAGCTACCTTGATTATGCAATGAGCGTGATCGTTGGCCGAGCTTTGCCCGATGTACGCGATGGTCTTAAGCCCGTCCATCGGCGAGTGCTGTATGCGATGCATGAGCTTAACAACGATTGGAACCGTCCCTACAAGAAATCTGCTCGTATCGTCGGGGATGTCATTGGTAAATACCACCCCCATGGCGACGCTGCTGTCTATGACACTATCGTGCGTTTAGCGCAGGATTTTTCCATGCGCTATATGTTAGTCGATGGGCAAGGTAACTTTGGCTCCATTGATGGTGATAGCGCAGCAGCGATGCGTTATACCGAAATACGATTAGCTAAAATTGCGCATGAGTTGCTCGCTGATATTGATCAAGAGACGGTCGATTTCACTCCTAACTATGATGGCAGTGAGCTTGAACCTAGCATCTTGCCAACTCGACTGCCCAATTTGCTTGTGAATGGCAGTTCGGGGATTGCTGTAGGGATGGCGACTAACATACCGCCTCACAACTTAAGTGAGGTAGTTGATGGTTGTTTGTATTGCCTTGAGAATCCCGATTGCACAGTAGACGAGCTTTTCGAATATATTCCTGCTCCTGACTTTCCAACTGGGGGCACTATTTATGGCATGTCCGGAGTCCGTGAAGGGTACCGGACTGGTCGTGGTCGCGTAATCATGCGTGCGAATGCCCACTTCGAAGACATGGATAACGGACGCGAGGCGATTGTCGTAGATGCATTGCCATACCAGGTAAACAAAAAATCCTTGCAAGAGCGTATTGCCGAGCTGGTCCAAGAAAAGAAAATCGAAGGAATTGCGGATATCCGTGATGAATCCGATAAGGACGGGATGCGCTTAGTTATCGAGCTCCGTCGCGGCGAAGTACCCGAGGTAGTGCTTAATAACCTTTACAAAAACACCCAGTTACAAGAGACGTTTGGGATGAACTTGGTGGCCTTAGTTGATGGTCAGCCCAAACTACTTAACCTCAAGCAGCTGGTCGAGTACTTTCTCTTCCATCGCCGCGAGGTCGTGACCCGTCGTACTGTTTTTCAGTTGCGTCGTGCACGTGACCGTGGGCATGTACTAGAGGGGTTGGCCGTAGCACTGGCTAATATTGACGAGTTTATTCGTATTATTCGCGCGGCCCCGACGCCTCCAGAGGCGCGCGAAAAGCTTATGGAGCGCAATTGGGATGCCAGTTTGGTACGCACCATGATTCAGCGCGCGGATGAGGGTCAAGTGCCTGGTGGGCATTTGGCTTATCGCCCCGAGGATCTCGAAGATCACTACGGTATTCAAGAGGATGGCACTTATCGTTTGAGTCCCACCCAGGCGCAAGAAATTCTCAATATGCGTTTACAACGCTTGACTGGGTTAGAGCAAGATAAAATTGTTAATGAATACCGCGATGTGATGGAGCATATTGCAGATTTGCTCGACATCTTATCGCGTCCAGAGCGGGTAACAGAAATTATTGCTACCGAATTACAAGCAATCAAAGACGAATACGCGCTGAAAAATAAAGACACACGTCGCTCTTTTGTTGAGCATAATGCGACCGAATTAGATACTGAAGACCTGATTACCCCGATGGATATGGTGGTGACGCTTTCGCATGCGGGCTATATCAAGAGTCAGCCATTATCTGAATATCGTGCGCAACGTCGTGGTGGTCGTGGCAAGGTTGCAACGACTACCCGTGACGATGATTGGGTTGATCAGCTCTTTATTGCCAACACACATGATTACCTGTTGTGTTTCTCAGATCATGGGCGTGTGTATTGGCTCAAGGTCTGGGAGGTCCCCCAAGGGTCTCGCAACTCTCGTGGGCGTCCTATCGTTAATATGTTCCCCCTCGAGTCCGAGGAAAAAATCACTGCGGTATTGTCTGTTAAAGAATTTACTGATGATCAATTTGTTTTCATGGCGACGACTCAGGGCACTGTCAAGAAAACTGCACTGTCGGCTTTTGCAAATCCACGCCGTGCGGGCATCATTGCCGTAGGGTTGGTCGAGGGTGATTACCTCATTGGTGCTCAACTGACCTCGGGCAATGACGATGTACTGCTCTTTTCTGATGATGGCAAGGCTGCTCGCTTTACCGAACAAGATGTGCGTCCGATGGGACGAACTGCGCGCGGTGTCCGTGGGATGAGCTTGGAAAAGGGCCAGCAGGTTATTGGCATGGTGGTTGCTCAGGATGATTCTTATAGTGTGTTGACGGCCACTGAGAATGGTTATGGTAAACGTACTTCCTTGGCTGAATATCCACGCTATAACCGAGGAACCAAAGGAGTGATTGCCATTCAGTGCTCTGAACGCAATGGTCCGTTGGTAGGGGCTGTATTGGTTGATGAATCGGATGAAATCATGTTGATCACCAATATGGGCGTATTGGTACGTACTCGGGTCGAAGAAATTCGCGCAATGGGTCGAGCCACCCAAGGGGTGACTTTGATTAATGTTGACGAAGGTGGTCGTTTATCCGGTGTTTATCGTGTGTTAGAACAAGACGTTGATGATGCCGTAGACGCTGATGAGGATGAAGGTGCTGATGATATTGTTGATATCGATGCAGCAGGGTCGTCTTCGCCCGATGAAGCCCCGAGTCAGGATGATGATTCGGACGAATAACAAATTAAACTATTAGTTATTAAAAAATATTATGCGACCTTGGAATTTTTCAGCGGGCCCCGCGGTATTACCTTTTGAGGTATTGCAACAAGTCTCGGCCGAGCTAACTGATTGGCACGGCAGTGGCATGTCTGTTATGGAAATGAGCCATCGGGGGCCGCAATTCAAGCAGATTATTACAGAGGCTGAACAGGATTTGCGCCAATTGTTGGCTATCCCGGATGATTTTGCAGTGCTTTTTACACAGGGTGGGGCGCAAGCACAAAACGCTTTGGTGCCACTCAATCTTTTGGGGCGCAGTGTGGATAAAACCGCTGATTACATTGTGTCAGGTCGTTGGTCCCAGAAATCCTTCGAGGAAGCCCAGCATATCGGCCCCGTACGTTTGGCAGCCAGCTCTAACCAAGCACGCGAGATAAATACTAAACAGTATGCGCCCTTTACTTGGTTTCCTGAGCCTAGCAGTTGGGAACTCAACGAAAAAGCGGCTTATGTTCATGCCTGCAGCAATGAAACAGTGGGTGGGGTCGAGTTCGCAGATTGGCCAGAGCTTGATGTCCCGCTGATTATGGATGCTTCTTCCGATATTTTGTCGCAGCCAATCAATTTTGATCGGGTGGCAGCAGTTTATGCAGGGGCACAAAAAAACATCGGCCCAGCTGGCCTCACACTCATTATTGTGCGCAAGGATATTCTTGGTCATGCTCTTCCAGAGTGTCCATCGGCATTGAATTACACCTTGCTCGAGCAGCAGGGGTCGATGGTGAATACCCCGCCAACTTTTGCCATTTATGTGGCAGGGCTTGTTTTCAAGTGGCTACAGCAACAGGGTGGGGTGGCCGAGATCGAGCGACGTAACAAAGAAAAAGCTCGGCTTTTGTACGCGGCTATTGATAAGTCTGATTTTTATATCAATATGGTTGAGCCTAGCGTGCGCTCACGGATGAATATACCTTTCCAGCTGCATGATGCACAGCTCGATGCATTGTTTCTTGAAAAAGCGGCTGAGGCAGGCTTGTTACAATTAAAAGGGCATAAATCTGTCGGTGGAATGCGCGCATCTATTTATAATGCAATGCCACTAAAAGGGGTGCAGGCACTCGTACAATTCATGCAAAACTTTGAAAAAGAACATGGCTAAAACTCTTCCAGAACGTCTCCAGCCTTGGCGCGAGAAAATCGATGCAATTGATAGACAGATTCTCGAGCTGCTAAACGAGCGCGCCCAAGCTGCTCTCGAAATAGGACAGCTTAAACAAGGGGTCTCTCAGGATGAACCTATATTACGCCCTGAGCGCGAGGCACAGGTTATTGCGCGACTCATAGAGCTTAATCAGGGGCCTGTTCAAGACGGTTCAGTATCCTCCATTTGGGGTGAGGTCATTTCGGCTTGCCGCGGTTTAGAGTCAGTTCCTCGGGTGGCTTATATCGGTCCCAAGGGGACTTTTTCCGAGCAGGCTGCATTAGAGCATTTTGGCCATTATTTAGAAAGGCGTAGCTGCCCATCCTTTGACGAGGTTTTTCGCTTGGTTGAGGCGGGGCAAGCTGATTATGGCATTGTGCCGGTAGAAAACTCTACCGAGGGGGCGGTCAATCGCACGCTCGATTTGTTGCTACATACCTCATTAAAGGTGATCGGGGAGCGCTCCATCCATATTCAACATAATTTGTTGAATCAAAGTGGTCAGGCAGCAGATATACAGCGTATTATGGCACACCCACAGGCTTTGGCTCAGTGCCAACAGTGGTTGAATAGAAACTTTCCCAATATTCCCAGTGCGGCAGCTGCCAGTAACGCTGAGGCAGCCCGATTGGCCGCTGAAGAGCCTGGTATTGCTGCCATTGCCGGAATTCAAGCTGCAGAGGGTTGGGGGTTGCAAGTTGTTGAACAAGGCATTCAAGATGACCCACAAAACCGGACACGCTTTTTGGCGTTAGGTCCTGTGGCCAACGCACCCTCAGGTGATGATAAAAGCAGTCTTATTTTGGCAGTTCCCAATCGGGCTGGTGCTGTTTATGAAATGCTCTCACCGCTGGCCAAACATGGCGTATCCATGACTCGATTTGAGTCGCGCCCTGCTCGTACGGGTGATTGGGAATATTATTTTTATGTGGATGTGCTTGGCCACTATCAGGACGAGGCCGTCCAAGCCGCCTGTGCAGAACTCAAGAAAGACGTGGCGTTTTTCAAGCTTTTGGGTTCCTATCCTCGCCAGCAATCTTGATTTAAAGCATGAAGCCATCAGCATCGTTTAGTATCCCTACGCTTGCGCTTATTGGGCCAGGCTTGATAGGCGGCTCGTTAGCAGCTGCCCTTAAATCAGCGGGTGTCGTACAGCGCGTGTTGGGCGTAGGCCGTGACGCCAACTCTTTACGCAAGGCCCAAGACCTGGGACTCATTGACGCTCAAGCCAGCGCTGCTGATGCAGCAGCCAAAGCAGATGTGGTAGTACTGGCGACCCCAGTGCGTGCCAGCGCTGCTTTGTTCAAAGAGATATACCCCCATCTGGGGCCTGAGACGGTGATTACCGATGTGGGCAGTACCAAGGCCGACGTGGTGGGTTTGGCCCAAGAATTATTAAAAGAGCATTACCCGCGTTTTGTGGCGGGGCACCCTATTGCAGGGGCTGAAAAAACAGGGCCAGAGGCTGCACGTGCCGATCTGTACCAAGATCGTAATATCGTTCTGACGCCGACGCCTAAAACGGCTCCACGCGCCCAGCAGTTAGTCACACAAATGTGGTTACACTGCGGCGCTCGGGTCTTATTAATGGAGCCCGCCGAGCATGACGAGGTGTTAGCTTCAGTAAGTCATGTGCCGCATTTTTTATCAGCTGTATATATGTGGCAGGTAGCCAGTGCTGATAATGCAGACTTGCGTTTAAATCTCGCTGGGAGCGGGTTTCAGGACTTTACCCGAATTGCTGCGGGTTCAGCAGAAGTCTGGCGCGATATTTTTTTAAGCAATAAACAAGCTGTGCTGAGTGAGTTGCGCGAGGTGCGCGAGGCTTTTGCACAAGCAGAGCAAGCACTCTTGGAAAGTGACGAGGAATCTTTATACGACTTCCTGGAGCGGGCAGCTTTGGCGCGGCGTTTGTGGGCCAGTCGGAGTGGTTATCATGAATAAAATGCGATCTTATTTGTTGCCTCGGGTCAAAACTGCACAAGGTCGAATGCAGTTGCCCGGCTCAAAGAGTATTTCTAATCGGGCGCTGCTTTTGGCTGCGATGGCCCAAGGACGTACCGAACTACAAGGGGTGCTCGAATCCGATGACACCGAGGTGATGCTGGACTCGCTACAGCGCCTAGGGGTGGCCGCTCGACGGTTAGAGCCATCGACTTATGAAATCGTGGGTGGCTGGGAGCAGCTCAGCCCACAAGCTGAATTGTTTTTACGTAATGCGGGTACTGCCATGCGCTCGTTGACAGCGGCATTGGCATGGGCAGATGGAGATTATCAGCTCTCTGGAATAGAGCGGATGCACGAGCGTCCTATAGGCGATCTAGTGAGCGCCTTGCAAGCTGGGGGCGCACAAATCAAGTATTTGGGTGCTGATGACTATCCGCCGCTACACATCAAACCTGCCAGCATAGACGCTGATCATGTATTTCAGGTCAAAGGCAATGTATCTAGCCAGTTTTTGACTGCGCTATTAATGTCCGCGCCTTTGGTGAGTCAAAAAACCAGACGCCCTGTTCAGATCGAAGTGCTCGGGCGATTAATTTCGCAGCCTTATATTGCAATTACATTGGCTATGATGGCTGATTTTGGTGTTGAGGTGGAACACGAGGATTGGCAGCGGTTTGTCGTGCCTGCCCAAGCTCACTACCGTTCGCCCGGGCGTTATTATGTTGAAGGGGATGCTTCCTCGGCTTCATATTTTTTAGCTTTAGGTGCCATTGGTGGCGGTCCGATACAGATTGATGGGGTGGGCAGTAGCTCGGTCCAAGGTGATGTGCAATTCGCCCAGGTAGTCGAGGCGATGGGAGCACAAGTAAAGTTCCAGCCGCAAGGAATGGTGGTCCAAGGAATTGAGGTTGCCCAGGGCCAACGTTTGCACGCTTTTGATCTGAGTTTTGATTTGATACCAGATGCAGCCATGACGGCAGCAGCACTGGCAATGTATGCCGATGGTCCTTGTTTGCTGCGTGATATCGGTAGTTGGCGAGTCAAAGAAACGGATCGAATCCATGCTATGGAAACAGAGTTGCAACGCTTGGGGGCTCGTGTTGAATCTGGTCCAGATTGGCTACGGGTCTATCCAATATCACAAGGGCAATGGCAAGATGCCGAGATTTTCACTTATGATGATCATCGCATTGCGATGTGTTTTTCTTTGGCAGCGTTTGCCCCAGTGCAAGTCAAAATCTTGGATCCTGATTGTGTGAGTAAAACTTTCCCCCACTATTTCTCTGTATTTGAACAGCTGGTGCAGACATGAGTACTGTTCCCGTGATTACCATTGATGGGCCCACAGCTTCAGGCAAAGGCACGGTTACACAAAAAGTTGCTGAATACTTGGGTTGGCACGTGCTTGATAGCGGTGCTCTGTACCGACTTACCGCACTGGCTGCCCAGCAGCAAGCAGTCAATCTAGATGATCCGAACGCCGTGGCAAATGTAGCCAGTGCGTTGGACGTGCGTTTTGATGCTCAGGGAGTCTGGTTGTCAGGACGAGAGGTTAATAATCAACTGCGCCGTGAAGAGGTGGGTTTGAATGCTTCTCAGCTTGCGGCTTATCCACTCGTGCGTGATGCACTTTTACAACGGCAACGTGACTTTTGTCAGCCACCGGGTTTGGTCGCTGATGGACGCGACATGGGGACAGTGGTTTTTCCCAATGCAACCCTCAAGATCTTCTTGATTGCCGATGTACAAGAACGCGCGCGTAGGCGCCATAAGCAGTTGATAGATAAGGGGGTTGTTGTTAAAATGGAGTCAGTAATAGAGGATCTACAGGCACGAGATGACCGCGATCAAAATCGTACGGTCGCGCCTTTGCAGCCGGCCTCAGATGCGCACATTATTGATTCTTCATACTTAAGTATTGACGAAACAGTTGCACAGGTGCTTGCATGCTGGTCTAATATCAAAACCTAAATTTCACTGTTGGATGGGCCCGTTGCTCGTTAGAGCGTGTATAGGCGTGCCCTTGGTGATTAGGTGTTGGTTTTTGGTTTTAGGGGTCAATTAAGTAGTGCGTTGGTACATTGTATAGGTTTAGTGCTCTGCTTGATTGGTTGTTTTTCACTCCACCGATTTTCGGTGTGTCATTTAACGAGCCATTAAGGCTGATGGAATTTATTTAATGTCCTCCATCTCTTCCAGTTCTGAAATTTCTACTAACGATGTGTTGGGCGGCGAGAGTTTCGCCGACTTGTTCGAGGAAAGTGTCCAGGATCAAGACCTCAAAGTAGGCGAGGTGATCTCCGCCGAGGTTTTGCGCATTGACCATAACTATGTACTCGTCAATGCAGGTCTCAAATCCGAGGCTCTCATCCCTATCGAAGAGTTCCACAATGACCAAGGCGAACTCGAGGTTGAACCCGGTGATTTTGTATCCGTAGCGATTGATGCATTTGAAAACGGCTATGGCGATACCATTCTGTCCCGAGACCGTGCCAAGCGTTTATCTGCTTGGTTAGCGCTCGAGCAGGCGCTAGAGTCCGGCGAGCACGTAACAGGTACTATCGTGGGCCGCGTCAAGGGTGGTATGACTGTTATGACCAATGGTATCCGCGCTTTCTTGCCGGGTTCATTGGTAGATCTACGTCCGGTCAAAGATACCTCACAATTCGAGGGTCAAACCGTAGAATTCAAAGTAATCAAGCTTGATCGCAAGCGCAACAACGTCGTATTGTCACGTCGCGCCGTGCTCGAAGAAAGCATGGGTGAAGAGCGCGAACGCCTGCTCGAAAAGCTCGAAGAAGGTCTTATCCTCAACGGGATTGTCAAAAACATCACCGATTACGGTGCCTTTATCGATTTGGGTGGTATCGACGGTTTACTGCACATTACAGATATGGCCTGGCGTCGCGTACGTCATCCTTCCGAGCTTGTCCAAATTGGCGAAGAGATCGAGGTTAAAGTACTCAAGTTCGACCGTGAGCGCAGCCGCGTTTCCTTGGGTGTCAAGCAATTAGGCGAAGATCCTTGGCTGGGTCTGTCCCGTCGCTACCCACAGGGTACCCGTCTCTTTGGCAAGGTCACCAACCTCACTGATTACGGTGCATTTGTCGAGGTTGAAGACGGTATCGAGGGCTTGGTCCACGTGTCCGAGATGGATTGGACTAACAAGAACGTTGACCCACGCAAGGTTGTCACCTTGGGCGAAGAGGTTGAGGTCATGGTTCTGGATATCGACGAAGAGCGTCGCCGTATCTCACTGGGTATGAAGCAGTGCTTGCCTAACCCATGGGAAGAGTTCGCCATGAACAACAATCGCGGTGATCGTGTCCGTGGTGCTATTAAGTCCATCACCGATTTTGGTATTTTTGTAGGATTGGACGGCGGCATTGATGGTTTAGTCCACTTATCTGATCTAACTTGGACTGGCAGTGGCGAGGAAGCCGTTCGTGAGTACAAGCGCGGTGAAGAGGTCGACGCAGTTGTTTTGGGTATTGATACTGAAAAAGAGCGTATTTCTCTGGGTATCAAACAGCTCGAGGGCGATCCATTTAGCAACTTTGTTAACGAACACGAGCGTGGTCAGGTACTCAAAGGCACCATTAAGTCCGTAGAGCCCAAAGGCGCCGTAGTCAACTTGGCTATTGACGTAGATGGCTACCTGCGTGCTTCCGAGATTTCTACTGGTCGTGTCGAAGATGCAACCACCGTCCTAAACGATGGCGATGAAATCGAGGTCATGATCATCAATATCGATCGTCGCGCACGCAGCATTCAGTTGTCAGTCAAGGCCCGCGAAAGCGCCGAGGCTGCCGAGAGCATGCAGCGCATCAGCGAGCAAGGCGCCTCCACAGGTACTACCAACCTGGGTGCATTGCTGCGAGCAAAGCTTGATCAACAGCGCGAAGACACTGAAGAATAGGCGTGACAAAATCCGAGTTAATCGCACTGCTAGCAAGCCGCTTTCCGCAATTTGCGTTGCGAGATGTGGATTTGGCCGTAAATGTTTTGCTGGATTCCATGACCGAGTCTTTGGTTCATGGGCAACGGATAGAAATTCGTGGGTTTGGCAGTTTTACGGTCACCACTCGGGCAGCGCGTATGGGGCGCAATCCTCGTTCCGGCGAGACTGTGCACGTCCCAGCCAAGCGCGTGCCCCATTTCAAAGCCGGTAAAGAGCTCCGCGAGCGTGTCGATGCTACTTTCATCGCCGAGCAAAAGCAGCGGTAGACAGGCAAATAGGCGATTAATAACCTGGATTTGTTGTGCTGGTATAAACAGGCCCCGCGTGGGCCTGTTGTTGTTTTAGGACGGGGGGACATTTTCCATTTACAATGATAACGTCCGCTAATCAATGGAGCGATAACTATGCGCATCATCGTCTGGATACTACGTATTATTGTTTTTCTCGTAGTACTCGCTTTTGCACTAAAAAATACAGAAAAAGTGCCAGTATATTTCTTTGGTGAATATGCCATAGATAATGTACCTCTTATCATTGTTATGCTGGTCACATTTGCGTTAGGACTCGTGTTGGGTCTGTTAATCATGCTGATGGGTAATATGCGCAAACAGCGTGAGCTCAATCGCCTCAAGCGCGAAGTGGCGCACCTGGAAGAGCGTCTCGAGCAACCCGAAACCAAGCGCCCCACAGTGGCCCCCGAGGCGGCTGCCCCGATGGCTCCCCTATGATTCGCTGCAAGGATTAAACCGTGGATTTTGAACCTTGGTGGCTCATCGTTGTTCCAGTTCTATTTGGCTTGGGCTGGGTAGCAGCTCGTGTTGATTTCAGACAGATGCTTTCTGAGAGCCGGCGGTTGCCAGACTCTTATTTCAAAGGCCTTAATTTTTTACTTAATGAAGAACCTGATCAAGCTATTGATGCTTTTATAGAGGTCGCAAAGCTCGATTCAGAGACCGTTGAATTACATTTTGCCTTGGGCAATCTATTTCGTCGACGGGGCGAGATCGAACGTGCGATTCGCGTGCACCAAAGTTTATTGGGTCGTGCAGATTTAGTGGCTGAGGCTCGTCAGGATGCACAATTTGAATTGGCCAAAGACTTTCTCAAGGCCGGTATGCTCGATCGTGCCGAGGCCGGCTTCGAGGCCGTAACTGACACCCAGCATGCAGTAGAGGCCATGCGCTATTTGGTGCGCATCTATGAGGCGGGCCATGATTGGCCAAAAGCAATCGAGGCCGTAAAACGGTTGGGTCGGCTGACCCAAGAGGCTGTTCCGCAGCGTGTTCATTATCATTGTGAACAAGCTGAGGCCGCACTAACCGCACATGAGCCGCAGTTTAAAGCGACTCAAAAAGCACTGGATGGTGCAGAACAGGCGGCACGAGAATTGGCAGGGGATTGCACTTTGGGTGCCAAGGTGCGCATTGCTTTACTCAGAGCCCTTTGGGCCGAGAAAAAACAAGAGCTCACGCACCAACGTGATGAGTTAGAGTCTATCTTGAGTTTTGCACCCATGTATTCTGGCTTGGTCGCTGCACCCTTGATGCGTTGCTACCAGGCTTTGGACCAAGCGGATGAGGGCATTGAAGTATTACGGACACACTTTAATCAACATCCTAATCTCATGGTCTTCAATGTGTTGTTTAAAGTGTTACGCGAACATAATGGTCCGCTCGAGGCATGGCGTTTTGCACGTAAAGCTTTACGCGGCACACCATCTTTATTGGCTTTAGATCGTATGCTAGAAGTTGAACTCAGTGCCAACAAAGATAAAAAAGTCTCGAGCGCTGTACAGGATATGGTGGATGATGCCCTAACCAAAGAGGTTGCAGCAGGCGCTGATTTAGCATTGTTGCGCAGCCTTATTCATAAACACACTCAACGGCTGGATCGCTATGCTTGCAAAGAATGCGGTTTTGAAGCCCGCACCTATTATTGGCAATGTCCAGGTTGCAACCATTGGGAAAGTTATCCGCCCTTGTTGTTAGAGGAGCATCCATGAGACCTTTCCCTAATCAAGAAGCGCAAAAAGTAAAGGTTTTGATTATTGGTGATGTCATGCTGGACCGCTATTGGTTCGGCAAGGTCGAACGCATTTCTCCCGAGGCGCCGGTGCCCGTCGTTCATGTGGTACGCACCGAAGACCGATTAGGGGGGGCTGCCAACGTGGCTCGAAACGTAGTTGCTTTGGGCGCGCAAGCAACCTTGATAGGGCTGATAGGTGATGATCAAGATGGCCAGATTACGCGCAAATTACTCCACAGTGAGGGTATCAGCGAGGAAATGATTGCAGACCCCATGCGGCCAACAACACTCAAGCTACGGGTTATTGGTCGTCAACAGCAATTGATGCGGGTTGATTTCGAGGAAGACCCCAGTCAGGCTGCTTTGGGCAATGTGCAGCAGCGAATGAAAGACACACTAAAAGAACATGATATTGTGGTGCTGTCTGATTACGCCAAAGGAGCCCTTAAAGAGGTGCAGCAATTAATTCAAATTGCTCGCCAAGAAGGTATCCCTATCTTAGTCGATCCCAAGGGGGATGATTATCAGCGCTACCAAGGGGCCAACCTGCTAACACCTAATCTCGATGAGGTGCGCGAGGCAGTCGGGCGTTGGCATTCCGAGGATGAGCTCGAAGAACGGGCACAAAAGTTACGCAAAAACCTGCAATTAGATGCCTTGTTAATTACTCGTTCTGAGCAAGGGATGACTATTTATACTCCAGAGGCTTGTCATCATGTAGAGGCCCAAGCTAAAGAGGTTTTTGATGTTTCTGGAGCTGGGGATACAGTGCTTGCTACATTAGCAGTGACTAAGGGAGCCGGGTTAGATTGGGTTGATGCGATGCATTGGGCGAACCGTGCTGGTGGAATTGTGGTGGGCAAGTTAGGTACATCGGTGGTGACTGCCCAAGAGTTGCAATAAGGGGAAGAAACATGTTTATTGTCACGGGTGGGGCTGGTTTTATTGGTAGCAATTTGGTTAAAGGTTTAAATGAACGAGGCATCACCGATATTCTCGTCGTTGATGATTTGCAGCAGGGGGAAAAGTTCCTAAACCTCGTACACTGCGAGATTGCCGACTACATGGACAAAGATGACTTTCGTGAGTTGGTACGTAAACGTGCTTTGCCTTCCTTAGATGCAATCTTTCACCAAGGAGCATGCTCAGATACGACAGAACAAGATGGACGCTACATGATGGATAATAACTATCGCGTCACCTTAGAGCTGTTTGAATATAGCCAAGCCACCAAAACGCCTTTTATTTATGCTTCATCTGCTGCCGTTTACGGAGCAGGGCCTAATTACAGCGAGGCACGTGAGCACGAAGCCCCCCTTAATATTTATGGCTATTCCAAGTTTCTCTTTGATCAAATATTACGCCGTCACTTAAATGATCTAACGGCGCCGGTGGTGGGGCTGCGTTACTTTAATGTTTACGGCCCTAATGAGCACCATAAAGGCCGTATGGCCTCAGTTGCCCTGCACAATATGAAGCAATACGAGCAAGAAGGTTTTGTCCGCCTGTTTGGGGGGTGGGATGGCTATGCAGCAGGCCAACAAGAGCGCGATTTTATCGCTGTAGAGGATGCGGTCAAGGTCAATTTGTTTTTCTTGGATAATCCTCATTTATCCGGTGTGTTCAATTGTGGTACCGGACGGGCACAGCCTTTTAATGACATCGCTAAAACAGTTGTCAATACTATGCGCGAGCTACGCGGTGAGCCCACGCTGGATTTGGATACATTGGTAAAACAAGAATTATTACGTTATGTCCCTTTTCCTGATGATCTCAAGGGGCGTTATCAAAGTCATACCCAAGCTGATTTACAGCAGTTACGAGCAGCGGGCTATGACCATGAGTTTGCCACAGTAGAGCAAGGTGTAGCCTGCTATGTGCGCTCTTTATATGCTGCGCAACAGGGATAAAAAGCACCTAGGCTAATCCGTAGTTTCCTCTGGAAAAACACTTTATATAGACACACAATAATTATTAATGCATGGCCAGGCCTCATGGGGTTATCTGCCGCTTGCATCAAAGTTTATTTATGTGTTTTTACAGAGGGATTGTTATGCTAAAACAAAAAATAGAGTTCAGAGCATTATTTTGTGCTCAAAGGTTTCGTATCAGCTTTTTAGCTGTGTTATTGCTGGCCTACGCTCTGCCAATAGGGGCCATGGATCTCAATCAAGCCAGCAGGGCCGAGTTACAAAGCCTGCCCGGCATTGGTCCCAAAACAGCCGAAACCATTATTGAAGAGCGCGAGCGTGGCGGGGCTTTTACTTCTTTACAAGATTTGTCTGCTAGAGTAAGAGGCATTGGTCCCAAAAGATTAGAAGCCTTAAAAGAGGCTGGTTTACAGGCACAAGATCCAGAAACCAGTCAGGATTTAGCGACACAATAAACGATTAGTAGAGTGACATAACTATGAAACCCAGCTACCCAACCGTCGAAGACACTATAGGCAATACCCCATTGGTGCGTTTGCAGCGTATCCCTGTCGAGGCAGGGGTGGACGACAGCAACGTGATTTTGGCCAAGCTAGAGGGTGACAATCCAGCCGGTTCAGTTAAAGATCGTCCAGCGTTATCAATGATCCGTTGTGCAGAAGAGCGCGGGCAGATAAAACCCGGGGACACCCTTATCGAGGCCACTAGCGGCAATACAGGGATTGCTTTGGCTATGATTGCAGCAGTGCGCGGCTATAAGATGATTCTCATTATGCCCGACAATCTTTCTTTGGAAAGACGCGCTTCTATGACGGCTTATGGGGCTGAGTTAATTCTTACCCCTGAGGAAAAAGGGGGGATGGAGTACGCGCGTGACCTGGCTTTGCAAATGCAAGATGAAGGACGTGGCGTGGTGCTTGATCAGTTTGCGAATTTTGATAATCCGCAGGCACACATTGATGGCACAGGTGTAGAAATCTGGCAGCAAACAGATGGACAAGTGACGCACTTCGTGAGTGCGATGGGCACTACAGGCACTATCATGGGGGTGGGTAATTATTTGCGCACGCAAAATCCTCAGCTACAAGTCGTGGGGGCGCAGCCAGCAGAGGGCGCTCAAATCGCTGGGATACGCAAATGGCCCGAGGAATACGCGCCTAAAATTTACGACCCCACAAAAATTGATACTTTCGAACTGATCGGCCAACAAGAAGCCGAGGACATGGCGCGCCGCTTGGCCAGCCAAGAGGGTATTTTTGCTGGTATTTCCTCTGCAGGCGCTTTGATTGCTGCGTTACGCGTTGCTAAAATAGTTAAAAACGCCACGATTGTATTTATTGTTTGCGACCGCGGAGACCGTTACTTATCTACAGGGGTTTTTAACCCTTAATCCAGCCAGGTATTACCTAAGTAGACGATACATATGCCCAGGCTGCAACAGTGCCTGGGCATTAAGCAGTTACTGAGGATTTGCCCAAAGCGAGCAATCTTGGCGCTGATAATGGTGACGTTCCAGTGCGCAGGCTAGGTCGGCCACCGCACTGGCGTAAAAATAACTGCGGTTATATTCTGTCAATGCAAAAAAGTTTGCTGATGCCAAGCGATATTCGACGGTATCACGTATTTGATCGGGTAAATCAACTAAACCTAGTTTTTGCTGTGCATAAACGGCGGGTTGTTCGGGTAGGCCTAAAGGGGCCTGTAATTCCTGCCAGTTCAGGGTTGGGATCAAACCACCATCCACTTTATTGGTGATCGAGCTATCAGTTGGTATTTTAACGTCTATAAATACCGGTAACGGGGCCTGCCAACCATGATGGTTTAAGAAATTGGCTACTGAGGCCAAAGCATCTGGTACTGAATGAAACAGGTCGATATGACCTTTTCCATCGGCATCGATAGCCCATTGTTTAATGCTGGTGGGCATAAACTGCGGCAAGCCCATCGCTCCGGCAAAAGAGCCGCGGGCAGTGCTTGCATCTAGTTTTCCCTGATAATGCAGCTCAATTAAATCTGCCAATTGATTACGAAACATAGCAGCGCGTTCAGGCCGTTCGGGATCAGGGTAGCTGAAACCCAGATTTGCCAAGGCACTAAGCACACTGAAATCACCCATATAGTTGCCGTAGATAGTTTCTACGCCAATGATAGCCACTAAGATAGAAGCTGGGATTTTATATTTTTGAGCAGTTTGCTCGATGGTGTCCTGGTGACGCTCCCAAAATTTTAGGCCGCTATCAATACGTGTTTTGTCTGTAAAGCGCTCTTGATAGGCTGACCAGCTGCGTTTGCCGCGCTTGCCTTTGGCCGGTGTCATTAGCTTTATGACCTGAGGTTCATAGCTGACCTGTTTTAAAAGCTCTTGCACATTGGAATAAGGAATCTGCCGTTGCTGCGATAAATGCAGTGCCCATTGCTCGAGATAGGGACTCAATTGACCATCTTTTTGCACAAAGTCGCGCCGAAAAGGTACAAAGAGTGGACTATTTTTGGGTTTTATTGAAGTGCCTTTTTGTGTATCAGCCGAGGTTACAGCCGCGCCCTGGGCAGAGGCATGCACTGTGTTCCTATTGGTTGTTGGCTGCACATCTTCATGCGAATGGGTCGCTGTGTTTGTATGCGAGGCAGTGAAATCTTTTGTTTGTGCAGTTTGGGTTGGTGTACTACAGGCGGCAAACAAACAGGTACCAAGCGTTAAAACAGTGCGCGAAATAGTTAACCACATGATGCCGTAATTCTCTAGTGGGTGAAATAAGCAAGTATCAGCGATTTGTAGCAGCTATTCAAGGGCACTTTTAAATGTTTTTGTTTTAAGCAGCAAGCTCTCAAAGTACATGGGTTGGGCTTTTTTCTAGGGGTTACCCCTGTGAATGCAACGCAATTTGTTATACTGTAGGCCGTATTTAAGTGGCTAAAGGGTCTTAGGGTTGGTGCAATAGCCCATCGATTCAAAATATATTTTTAGCCTTGCTTGTTTGAAAGTTTCTAGCTTTTGGAGAGAACCGGATGAAGGTTTTAGTACCCGTCAAACGCGTTGTCGATCACAACGTCAAGATCCGCGTAAAGTCAGATCAAACGGGGGTTGATACCGACAATGTA
>DATGTW010000091.1:0-4719 GCA_035301625.1 Paenalcaligenes sp. | reverse complement strand
AAAAATAAAGGGACACTATCGAATCAGGCAACTGCTAATCATCATTAAAAAGTCCTTCAGGTGCCAAGCTCATAACCATTATTGACCGACCGGACGGTTTGCACAATAGTGAGAACCCTAACCCGGCAGCCATATTTGGTTGATATTTTGGCTAACACTTTAGGAGGGACAACGTGTGCAGTCAGCCCGTTTCGTCTGAAATACAGGCCCACCTCGATGAGGGGGTACTTCATATCACGCTCAATCGCCCCGATGCGCTGAATTCCCTCAACGCATCAATGCATCAGGCACTGCAACGTGCCTTTGACCGTGCTCAAAACACCGATGTACGCGCCGTCCTGCTCACGGGCAGCGGCCGCGGGTTTTGTGCTGGCCAAGATCTGGGCGAGCAAAGCCCCGAGCATCCAAATTATGACCCCGATCTGGGTCAAACCATTGAAAAATACTACAACCCCCTGATCCGTAAAATCACCCAACTGCCCAAGCCGATTATCTGTGCAGTCAACGGTGTTGCCGCCGGTGCCGGGGTCAGTCTGGCCTTGGCATGTGACATTGTTTTTGCTGCTCGTTCAGCAAAATTTATCCAGGCATTCTCCAAAATTGGTTTGGTGCCCGATTCTGGAAGCACTTGGTTTTTGCCCCATCTAATCGGTCGTGCTCGTGCCATGGCATTAGCGCTAACAGCACAACCCCTTAGCGCCGAGCAGGCTCAAGAATGGGGATTGATTTGGCAGGTCACCGACGATGAACAGCTGCTGAAAACTGCAGCCCAACTCGCCAATGAGCTGGCACAAGGACCCACCTTTAGCTTTGGGTTGACCAAGCAAGCCATGCACGCCGCCAGCACGCAGAGCCTAAATGAGCAACTCGAACTGGAAAAAGGATTGCAACGTCGTGCAGGTTATAGCCGCGATTTTCAAGAAGGCGTCCAAGCTTTTTTGGAAAAAAGAAAACCTAACTTCAAAGGGAATGAATAGGCCATGACAACACCTTTATCCCTCGACCCCCAACAACTGGCCGAGCAATGCGCACAGACCATGTGGAAAGACGATGAGGCCACGCAAAAACTGGGGATGGAAATTATTTCAGTCAACCCTGGAAAAGCAGTTTTAACGATGCGCATCACTCGTGACATGGTCAACGGCCATAACACCTGTCATGGCGGCTATTTATTCACCTTGGCGGACTCTTGCTTTGCCTTTGCCTGCAACACCTACAACCAGCGCACGGTCGCCCAGCACTGCAACATAACTTTTGTTGCCCCCGCTTTTACTGATGACTTTTTGACCGCCACAGGCAAAGAGGTCAGTCGTCAAGGTCGCAGCGGTATTTATGATGTCGAGATAACCAATCAAAACGGTGCACCCGTGGCGTACTTCCGTGGGTTGTCTCGAACCATCAAAGGCGCCCTCTTAGAGTCTTAAAGCTGGGCCCAAAGGCGGCCTGATCTTTTCTGTATTTAATATTATTTAGCACTACGCCCCCTGTGGAGGATTAACCATGAAACACCTTGAACGCGCCACAGCAGAACTAGAACCGATTGAAACTGCCTCTGTTGATGAGATCCGCGCACTGCAACTCGATCGTTTGCGCTGGTCACTAGAGCATGCTTATGAAAACTCGCCGTTTTATAGGCAACGCTTTGACGAAGTTGGCGTGCATCCATCTGATCTAAAACAACTGTCTGATTTATCCAAATTTCCATTTACCACCAAAGAGGACCTGCGCAATACCTACCCTTTTGGTATGTTTGCTACCCCACGCAAAGAGCTGGTACGCATCCATGCCTCATCGGGCACAACAGGTAAGCCCATCATCGTAGGCTACACCGCTAACGACATTGATGTGTGGGCCACGGTGATGGCGCGTAGCATCCGCGCAGCCGGAGGTCGTCCTGGCGATATATTGCATAACGCCTACGGATACGGGCTGTTTACTGGGGGGCTAGGCGCCCATTATGGCGGTGAAAAACTCGGATGCACTGTGGTTCCGATTTCAGGTGGTATGACCGCGCGCCAAGTCATGCTCATGAAGGACTTTAGCCCTGATATCATCATGGTGACCCCTTCTTATATGCTTTCGATTTTGGATGAATTTAACAAGCAAGGGATGAACCCGCGCGAATCATCACTACGTGTGGGTATTTTTGGTGCTGAGCCCTGGACCAATGCCATGCGCAAAGAAATCGAAGATGCTTTCGATATGGACGCTGTCGATATTTATGGCCTGTCTGAGATTATTGGCCCAGGCGTCGCCAATGAGTGTGTAGAAACCAAAGATGGGCTCCATATCTGGGAAGATCACTTTTTCCCGGAAATTATTGACCCAGACACTGGCGAGACGCTGCCAGACGGTGAGTTGGGCGAACTGGTATTTACCACCCTGACCAAAGAAGGACTGCCCATGGTGCGCTATCGCACCCGTGATCTCACTCGACTCTTACCGGGTACCGCCCGTACCATGCGCCGCATGGAAAAGGTAACGGGGCGCAGCGACGATATGATTATTTTGCGTGGGGTAAATGTTTTCCCTACCCAAATCGAAGAGCAAATCTTGAAGTGCAATGCCCTGGCCCCACACTTTCATATTGAATTGCGTCGTGCCGGTCGAATGGATGAAATGATCATTCATGTTGAATGCCAAGCCGATCACAACAGCGACGACGCCCGCAATGCAGCAGCGCGTGAATTGCATCAACATATTCGCAACACAGTAGGTATTAACTGCAAAATTCAAATCTGCCTGCCAGAATCACTCGATCGCTCAGAAGGCAAAGCCAAACGAATTGTAGATAACCGTACATAAATACTCTGCATATCCCCACCCGTTAGGGGCTGTGCTCTCCTTAGGGTGGGGTATAATACGCCTCTTGTGGCAAAACTGAATTTAGGATTTTTCTGATCATGGTACAAACTCGACGTGCAGCTGATTACGAAGAAAAGCAGCAAAACATCCGTCAAAATGCCGCCGCAGTCTTTGCTGATCTGGGCATGGAAAAGGCATCGATGGCTCAAATTGCTGCACGCAGCCAAGTATCAAAAGCACTGCTTTATCATTACTACCCCAGCAAGGCCGAGCTAATCTTTGATATCATTTACAGCCATTTAAATGAGCTTTACAACGCCATCAAAGACGTGGCCAACACTACCCAAGATCTCGCCCCTGAAGAACGGCTGCGACAACTGGTCCACCAAATCCTTGAATGCTATCGCGATGCTGATGACAAGCATCAAATGCAGCTTAATAGTCGCAGCTCTTTACCTGATGACAAAATCAGGGAAATCAACAAGATAGAGCGTAAAATTGTACGCTTGATCTCGGACGTCATCCAAGACATCCATCCAGATTTAGATAAAGAGAAACCCCTACTCAAGCCTGTCACCATGTCCTTATTTGGCATGCTTAATTGGGTTTATATGTGGTTCAAGCCTGACGGCCCTATCAGTCGTTCGGATTACGCTGACCTAAGCACAACTTTGTTTTTAGAGGGCGTTAAAGGACTTGCCAAACGCTAGGCTCAATAACGCCCAGCGTGGCAAGCCATATAAAATACTCTGATTAATGACCCATCGGGCGACGGTGTTGTAGCAAACGTTCCCAATGAGGATCAGTACCGTCGACCTGGATACGGCGATACCAAATATCCGAAAGTGCATCATCCATGAGATGCCCTTGATGTGAAATCACGTCCAGCACGGGGGCCTGACCGGTCACATCTTTGGAGACTACTATTTCCAAATAAGGATCTGGGGCTTGCACACTTTCCACAGGCTCGCCGTATTCAGCACCTATATGTGCTAACGCCAGCTCACCCACCACCTCGGCCACTGAATCGTTGACAGCCACCTCAATATTTTGGGTATCATCGGCTTGCTCTGTAGCTGACCCACCCTGAGCTTGAGCGACGCCAGCGGGTACCTCTACCTCTTCCCAGTCACCAGATTTACCTGCAATCTCGTCCATTACCAAGCAAGATTGCTCAAAACACATCATATCAGCGGCCTGCTCATCAGAAAGCTCTTGGCGTCCCGCAGCGACTACATGAGCGTTCATCCCTTGAATAGGCGTAAAAATAAAACGTCGTGATACATGCGGGCCTACCCCGAATTCCTCGAGGTCAGCGACCTGGTCGTACTGTGTTTGCAAATCCTCATGCAAAGCCGGACCCAAATTGAACCGCGTCACCTCAACAAAAGCCATTGGCCCCTGCCCTGGCTGCCCTACCGTGCTGAAATCTGTGCCCATCTGAATGCGGTAGCGCGCGTGGGGCAACTGCCCCTCTAAATAATCAAATAGCAATGTGGCCCGCTCTAATGGCGACATTTGAGCGTCAGGGAAAAAAACCGAATCGGTACTCATGCCCGGAAACTGTTCAGACTGGTACCAACCATCATCAAACCAAGACTCAATATCTTTAGAGCGTACCTGCTCAAAACCATTTTTATCGACAAAAGAAATATCAAGCTCTTGAGTGGTTTTAACACCAGCGCTGTCTTGATCTGCAACCTGCTGAGCCGAAGCGCTAGCAACCTGAACAGATGCTTGACTGGCCCACGCCGGAGAAACAACGAGCCCAGTCCAAACAGCAGCAATACCTAATAAACCAAGTGGTGATGTTTTTTTCATGAGTATCCCTTAGTAAAAGCACTGCCTTTAGTTTTAGCATGCTCCTGACCGCAATAAAACAAGACTTGGCTTTTTTTAACGACTGCAACACCA
>DATGTW010000090.1:0-9658 GCA_035301625.1 Paenalcaligenes sp. | reverse complement strand
CTTAACTCGGCAATACGCTCACTGTAGGGTGGCATCATTTTTCTAACAATGTTTTCTTTTAGCTCAAGGCTGTAGGTAGCCATTATTTGCTCCAGCCCGCCCCTTTACAAATTCAAAAAACAATCAGCGGACAACTAGTGTGACAGAGGGGGTAAGCTTCATTTTATCTGTGTGTTTTCTCATAAGAACTCTTAAAATTCAGGCTGAATATATCCAGCTTTTTGGGCGCAGATTAAATATACTGCAGACTATTTTGCTATTAGTTATGCACTCTTTAAGGTATCTTTATTGGATTCTTAAAATCAAAATAATTGAAAAGGTTATAGATGAATCTATCGACACGACATATGCGCGCTTTCAAGACGTTGGCGTTAATTCGTAATTTTACGCGTGCGGCTGAAGAGTGTCATTTGAGTCAGTCTGCATTTAGTTCACTAATTTCAAACTTAGAAGAGGGCTTGGGGTTAAGGCTTTTTTCGAGAAATACTCGCAATGTAGATTTGACTCGAGAAGGGGAGATCTTTTTGGACATTGTTGATAGGTTGTTACCAGATCTTGAGAGTGCAGTCGATACGATGAGAGCTTTGGCTACTTTAAGCCGAGGTGAGGTATCGGTTGCTGCTTTGCCTACGATTTGTTCATCTGTGCTGCCAAAAATTATCCATGAGTTTAAAAAAGATAATGAGAATGTAGATTTTATAGTGTCTGATGGGCCGAATGCTCATTGTTTGGATTTGGTTCGAAAGGGGATTGTAGACTTTGCTTTATGTGCTGGCAGGCTTATGGATAGGGACCTCGAGGTTTCTGTTTTAGCTACAGATAATTTTTTTCTTGCTTGTCATGTTGAAGATGTTTTGGCACATCGGAGGAGTATTTCTGCTGCTGAGTTGCAAGAAACTCATTCCCTAATTATTTATGACGTGGCTAGCAGCATTCGTCAGCACCTGGATGCGGCTATTTTTCCTTTGCAGTGGAAAATGTCATTTGAGGTCAATAATCTATCGACTGCGGCAGCTTTGGTTGCTGGCAATTTAGGAAGGACAATTATTCCCGCATTGGGTTTGCGTCAATTTCTTTCTCCTCAAATAAAGATCATTCCTATAAGCGGTTTAAAAAACAGCCAGCGACCGATTTGTTTAGTAAGAGCGACTCGTCATCCTTTGTCTTTGGCTGCCAGTGCATTTGTTGAATTGACCACAGATAGTTTTGCTGCTGAATTGTCGAGTTTGATTGAAAGTGTTCGCTTTTAAAATCTTAAATTATGCGAATAATTTTTTTAGCCTATTAACCTTTTTTTTCGATTAATAGAGCTAAAAAATCCATATATTGGTTCAATTACGTGTATTAAAATGAAAAAAACTAAGGACAAGAGGAGACTTCAGATGAGTTTTATTTTCCGAGCATTATTGCCATTTTTGTTTTTATTAAGCGCATTATTTAACAAGACTGCATTTGCTGTTCAGTACCCTGAGCGGCCTGTGACTATTGTGGTGGGTATGGCTCCTGGTGGTGCAAATGACACCATTGCGCGGCTTATTGCTAATGAGCTGCAAGAACGATTGGGTGTCGCTTTTTTAGTGGAAAATCGTCCAGGGGCAAATAGCACGATTGCGACAGGGCAGGTGGCTCGAGCGAAGCCTGATGGCTATACCCTAATGCTGGTGATTTCCTCGCATGTGACTAATGCCTTGCTGTACCCAGACTTGGAGTATGTGTTGGACGATTTTGAGCCGATTACGGTGATTGCGGATACTCCATTTGTATTGGTAGCCAATAAAGATTTTGAGCCAAATGATATTTCAGAATTTGTTGAGTTGGCTCGTTCTATGGATGAAGGCTCTATTGATTTTGGTACCCCTGGCATGGCTTCTACTCAGCATATTGCAATGGAATTGATGGATTTGGTTGCTGATACGCGGATGAATCATGTGCCTTATCGTGGTGGAGCGCCAGCGCAGACAGATTTGTTAGCTGGGGTAATTCCTGTGATTTTTGCGACGCCTACTCAGAGCCTGCCTTATATAAAAAACGGTGAATTAAAACCACTTGGGGTGACTTCTTTAGAGCGGTTAGAGCAATTACCTGACGTGCCTACTTTTGCTGAAAGTGGCTTAGACAATTATGAGGCCGACGTTTGGTTTGGGTTGATAGCTCCAAAAGATACGCCTAAGGATATTATTAACTTGTTGAGTAAAGAGGTTAATAGCATCCTGGCTCAGGAGGTAATCCAAACAAAACTCCAAGAGATGGGATTAAGTGCTGTGGGAACCCAGCCAGATGAGTTTCAGCAGCTTTTAGACCAAGAGTTTGAGAAATGGTCTGAGGTCATTGGCAAGGCCGATATAAAGTTGCAATAGGACGTTTTTTTATAACAGTGCTTTGAATACTTAATAAGAAGGGAGTTGGGATGTCAGTAATTAAATCTGTATCTGCGTGTGTGGCACGGGTACCATTGGATGTGCCTATCAGGTTTTCTACGCGGCGAGTTGTTGCTCGTGAGTATTGCTTAATTCGCATACAAACTGAAGATGGGCACGAAGGTATTGGCTATTGTTATGCTGTAAATAGCGCAGGGCGACTATTGTTAATTTCTGCTATTGAGTTATTGGCACCCAAGCTCATTGGGCAGGATAGTCATCGAATAGAAGGCTTGTGGGAAGAGATGTACCAAGATGCCCTTTTGCTTGGGCGAGCCGGCGCAGTCATGCGAGTGCTGTCTGCGTTAGATATTGCATTATGGGACTTGAATGCACGTCGGGCAGGCTTGCCTCTTTATAAGTATCTTGGTGCAAAAGTATTAGACAGGGTGCCAGCCTATGCCAGTGGGGGCTATTATTTGCCAGGTAAAACTTTAGACGGGCTGGTGACAGAAATGCGTCAGCATACGCAGGATGGTTTTACGGCTGTGAAAATGAAGGTGGGAATGCTTTCTGTGAATGAGGAAAGGGCCCGAGTAGCTGCGGTGCGCGAGGCTATAGGCGATGAGGTGCGTTTGATGCTGGATGCAAATAACGCATGGAGAGATTTACCAACAGCGCTAGAGTACACCAAGGCTTTTGAACCCTATGATCCCTATTGGCTAGAAGAGCCTTTTTCACCGGATGATATAGACAATCACCAACGGCTAGCGCAAGCTACTCGAATCACTGTAGCTACTGGCGAGGTCGAGGCGGGTCGTTGGCGTTTTAAGACCTTGATGGCTAGTGGAGCTACTACATTGCTACAAACCGATGCGACCGTATGTGGTGGTATTACCGAATGGCGGCGTATCGCAGCTACGGCCGCAAGTTATGGTTTAACGGTAGAGCCGCATGCATGGCATGATGTACATATTCATTTAGTCGCAGCAACAACGAATAGTAACTACGTAGAATGGATGCCTGATGATCATATAGTAAATTTCAGAAAGCTGATTGATACCCAATTGATTACTCAAGATGGTTCTCTTTTGTTGCCCGTGGGCGACGGACTTGGCTTTAATTTTGATCTACAGGCTGTAGAGAAATACGGAGTGATCTATCCCGGTGAGAATAATGCTTGGTTGACCTTGAGTATGTGAGTAAATATATGCAAGCACGGGGGTTATTATTATCTGAAAAAGTAAATACACAATATGGCGATCAAATTGATGATTTGGCAATACAGGCTGGCGTATTGTTAAAAAGATATGTTGTGGGAGATGACTTTAAAGCGCACGATAATATACATGCCGCTTTTTTCTCACGCGATCTTTATGAGGGCAGTACGCTTAGTCATCCTGCTGAGTTATCTGATCGTTTTTTTAAAATTGTGGATGCCGCGCCATATTTACAGTGGCTGCACGTCTGTACGACTGGCACTGATCTACATCAGTATGCGCCGACAATTCAACGTGGCTTGACTATAACCGCATCAGGGGGTGTGACGGCGTTACCTATAGCACAAAGCGTATTAGCGGCAGTATTGGCGCAGTCGAGGGGTTTTGTGCACTGGCTAAATGCCCAAGCAAGGCGGTGCTGGAATCCTTTGTCCCTAGCTGAAGCACCTAAACCTATAGAAGAGCAGCGTGCAGTCATTATCGGGGCTGGCAGCATTGGTACTGAAATCGCACGATTGTTGAAATGCGTGGGCTTCAAGACTATGGCTGTACGTAAGGATCCTCAAAAAAAATCGGCATACTTTCAGCAGACTTATTCTCTAGAAAGTCTTGATGCATTATTGCCTGAGTGTGACTGGTTGATTTTAGCGGCTCCTTTAACTCTCGAAACTGAGGGGCTAGTCAATGCATCCCGCATAGCGCTGTTGCCTCGGGGCGCTAGAGTAGTAAATATTTCGCGTGGGGGGTTGATAGTCGAGGCTGCATTGATCAGGGCATTAGAGTCAGGTCACATAGCAGGGGCATTTTTGGATACTTTTGAGATAGAGCCATTGCCCCAATCATCGCCCTTATGGCATCTGCCTGGTGTTTGGATCAGCCCGCACAACTGTGCGGCTAGCCAGGGTCATGAGGCAAAGGTTGTAGAGGCTTTTTTAGATCATCTACCAAGCTATCTACGCAACATAGCAAGGACAGAACATGGGTAATCGTATTCGTGGGGTACTGGCCCCGGTTATCACGCCTTTTAACCAAAAGGGCGAAGTGGATATTCGTCGATTAGTGACGCATTGTCATTGGCTAAGAAAATATGGAGTGGGACTGGCTATATTGGGCACTAATTCAGAGGCCAATTCTTTATCCCTCGCAGAGCGTTTAAACTTGATGGAAGCTCTATTTGAAACAGATATAGAAAGAAAAGCGTTCATGCCAGGCACAGGGGCATGTGATTTACCCACTGCTGTGGCGTTGACGCGCGCTGCTACTTGTGCAGGTTGCGCCGGTGTACTAACATTGCCACCTTTTTATTATAAAGGTGTGAGTGATGAGGGGCTGTATGCCTTTTATTCTGAGCTTATAGAGCAGGTAGGCGAAGAAAGTCTGCGAGTTTATTTGTATCACATCCCACAAGTAGCTCAGGTAAATATCAGCATTGGTTTGATTGAGCGACTGCTGAAAGCATATCCTCAGCAAATCGCTGGTATTAAAGACTCTTCAGGAGATTGGCACTACACACAAACATTACTAAATAGCTTTAAAGGAGAGCAATTTGATGTATTTCCGGGCAGTGAACGATTTTTGCTGGCTGGTCTAAGAGAAGGTGCAGCAGGTTGCATCAGTGCCACAGCTAATATAAACCCTGCTGCCATTATCGAGCTATACACCCACTGGCAAACCAAAAGCGCTGAAAGACTACAAGTTAAGCTTAATGAGGTTAGAGACATATTTGAACAGTTCCCGATGATTCCTGCCTTGAAAACCACCATCGCGCATTGGTCACAAGACTCTCAGTGGCGTGCTGTACGACCACCATTTTTACCTTTGCAAGCTAAAGATAGGCAGAGTTTGCTAAATTACTTAAGCAAAGTGGGGTTCAATATTCAAGACGTTAGTTAGCAAGCCTTTTAGCCCCCCAAAACCACAACCCCATCTGCGGCTCGCACACCCTGTCCTTGGGGTAACACAAAAAGCGGGTTGATTTCGCAATTCAGCAGTTGGTCCCCTAGTTGCACGGCCATTTTTGAAAATGCGGTGATGGTTTGCACCAATGCATTCATATCTGCTTTGGGTCGGCCACGAAAGCCTTCGAGCAACGGTCGGGATTTAAGTTCGTAGATCATTGATCTAGCCGCGCTGTCGCTGAGTTTGCCGTACTCTGGGAGCAGGCGGATAGTTGTATCCTGAAATAGTTCAGTGGCGGTTCCGCCTGAGCCAAGCATAATAGCATTGCCGAGGGGGTCGCGTCGGAAGCCGAGGATCAGCTCGATGCCGTTTTCTATCATTTCCTGGATGAGGAATTGTCGTGGTGTAAAGCCGGCCAGGCGGTGTATTTTTGTTTGCATTGATTTGATGTGGTGGGGGATTTCCGTGGGGGGGATGCCGATGCTGACTCCTCCCACTTCTGTTTTGTGGAGGAGTTGTTTGCTGAGCACTTTGACGACTACTTTGTTTCCGAGGCTTTGTGCTGCTTGCGCTGCTTGTATTACTTGAGCTGCGTTATCGACATCAGTTATTTTAATTTCGCGTACGGGTTGGATGCCAAACCGTTTGAATAGTTGTTTGGCTTGTTGTTCGTCTAATTGGCCTGCTGGGTATTCGGGCAGGGGTGTGGTGTGGGTGGGTTTGGGTTGCCATTGTTTGGCGTTCCATTGTGTCCAATCGTATAGGGTGCGTAGTGCCGAGGCGGCTGTGTCGGGCGAGGTAAAGGACGGGATGCCTTGCTGGTTGAGTGTGCGGACCAGGTGTGGGGCGTGTGGGCTGATGTAGGCGATAACGGGTTTTGGGTGTTTTATTCCGTTCAGTGCTTTATTGATGAGTTCTGGTCGTTGCAAGGAGGATGACCCTACGATGGTCAGTAGGGCGTCGTAGTCGGCACTGTTCAGGAGTGTTTGGGCGGCTTCTCGCAGTAGCTTTGGCTTTAAGCCCGCCAGGGTTACGTCGATGGGGTTGGTGTCGATTTCGGTCAGTACGTTTTGGTATGTTTTCAATAGTTTGGTGTTTGTTGTTGGGTCGGGTGCTGGGGTGGTAAATCCGTGCAGATTCAGGCTATCGGTGACCAGGGCTCCAGCGCCGCCTGTTGAGGTCAGGATGGCAATTTTTTTGCCGTTCAGGTGGTGTTGGCTGGCTAATAATCCTGCTGTATCCAGCAGTTCGGCAAATTTTTTTACACGGATAACGCGTGTTTGGCGAAATAGGGCGTCGTAGAGTGCATCTTCGCCGACCAGGGCGCCTGTGTGGGATGCTGCGGCATGTTTACCTGCTTCGGTTTGGCCTACTTTGAAGGCTACGAGGGGTTTGCCTTTTTCTGCGGCTCTGAGGGCGGCTTTTTTGAAGGCTGTGCTATTTCTGATGGATTCTATGTATAGGATGATGACGCGCGTATTGGGATCGTCAATCAGGTATTCGATGCAATCGGTCAACCCTAAATCGGCTTCATTGCCGGTGCCAATCAGTTTGGCCAGTCCGATGCCTTTGGCTTTGGCTCGCGACAGCAGGGCACCCAGTATGCCTCCGCTTTGGGAGACCAGGCTTACACCTCCTGCCAGCAAGTCATCAGTGGCCAATGCCCCGCTGGCCGATAGGGGTATGTTATCCGTGACATTGACCAGGCCGACGGTGTTGGGTCCCAGCAGGCGCATGGGGCCGGCAGCTTTTACGAGTGCTTTTTGTCGTGCTTTGCCTGCGGTGCCACTTTCTGCATAGCCTCCGGATAGGATGACTGCTGCGGGTGTTCCGTGCTCGGCCAGTTGGCGCACGGCGGGTAATGTGTATTCATGGCGCAAGACGACCATGGCTACATCGGGGGTTTCTGGCAGGGCAGAGACGCTTGGGTAGCAGGGGGTGCCGTTGATGGATTTGGCCCGTGGATTGACGGGGTAAATGGTCCCTCGGTAGCCGTGTTGTTCCAGGTAGGCCAAGGGGCGCGAGGCGGCGTGCAGTGGATTTGTAGAGGCACCAATAATGGCGATTTTCTTAGGGTTCAGTAAACACTCCAAGGCGCTCATGAAAGGCCTCCTTAGGATTTTTTTTGTGGTTTATCAGGGTTTAAAAATTCCTGTACGGCTTGTTGGTGTTCAGGAGTTGCGTAGCAGATGCCTTGAGCTTGGCTACCCATTTCAAAAATATGTTGGGCAGACAGCTCGTAACTTTGATTCAAAATGGTTTTGGTTAATGCAATGGCTTTGGGCGATCCTTGGGTCAGCTCGGTAAGCCATGTGTGTGCTTGTTCAAGCAGGGCTTCATCCTCTGCCTGGCGATCGGCAATGCCTAGTGTGAATGCTTCGTTGCTGTTAATCTTGCGGCCACTAAAAATTAATTCTTTTGCTTTGGCTAAGCCAACGCGTCGGGGTAGAAAGTACATCCCGCCGCCATCCGGTATCAGCCCTCGGTGGGCATAAGACCAGCTGAAATAGGCGCTTTCTGCGGCCATTACAAAATCGCATGCCAGTGCCAGGTCGGCTCCCAGGCCCACGGCTGCACCTTGGACTGCTGCAATGGTTGGTTTGGGTAAAGTATGCAGTAAATTTATAGAGTGATGTACCTTTTGTTGGCGTTGCCAGCCATTGAAGCCCACCTCGCCCAAGGGGGCTTTGTGTCGTTCCCGCATGCCTGCAATATCACCGCCCGCACAAAAGCTGCTGCCTGACCCGGTCAGGATCAGGGCTTTGATGCTAGGGTCTTGGTGGATGGATTCCAATGCTGTAATGAGTTCGGACCTCATTCCATCGTTTATGGCATTCATTTTATCGGGGCGATTTAATTGCAGAGTTGCGATGTTTTCTTTAATTTGTATGGCAATGAAATTAAATTGACTGGTCATGGTTTTTCACTCATATCTGGGATAAAGGTCTGGTAAAAAGTCGGGCAAAAAATCCGGTATAACAATGCGCCAAGGGCCCTGTTGGGTTCATCGACGCTAGAAAGTATAGATGCTAAACTGTGAGCTCCTGCGGGGGCAATTTCGAAGAGTGGAAGGGGGGCGCAAAGATGTCAGAGCTTGAAAGAGGCCAGTCAAGGCGCTTGGGAATGGCTGTGCAAAATCGCTCTCTTGAGCGCGGAATCGCTGTTTTGCGTGCTTTTAGACCGGGTGTTGATTTGCTGGGGAACAGCGAATTGGCAGAAAGAACAGGGCTGCCACGTGCGACCATCAGTCGCCTGACTCAAACATTAACGTCGGTCGGCATGTTGGACTATTGCCGGTCAGCGCGGGCGTACAGGCTCGCGGCCCCAGTGCTGAGTCTGGCACATGCCATGCGTTCAGCTTCACCGGTATTAAAGATCTCTTATCCATCCATGCGGGCGCTATCCCAAGAGCTCGGGGTCAATGTCGGTCTAGCGGCTGTAGATCAATATGACATGGTGTATCTGGAATCCATCCGTCACAGTCAGCAGCGGTCATTGCGTAGCATCGTGGCGGGGCAGCGTGTCCCCATTGCGTTGACAACGCTTGGGCGGGCTTATTTGGCGGCGTTACCCCAAGAACAGCGTGCCGAACTATACGCTTATTTTGCGTCACACTTGGGGCATTGGGATACGCTCAGGGGGGAAATCGAGCAGGCCATTGAGCATGTGCACGAGTATGGTTTTTGCCAAGCCTCTTGGCAGCCGGGAATTGTCGCGCTGGCGACCCCGCTCGTGCTGCCGGAGCATCAGGTGTATGCATTAAATATCAGCACAAATCGCAATTTATCCGATCAGCGCTGGATTGGGCGCTTGGCAAAACAGTTATTAAAGCTGCGCGCTCATATCAAGAGTCTTTAGCTTTTTTCTTGGTGGCAGGAGGGTGCTGGTTTTTCTGGTTGTTTGCCGTTGTGCGTTGCGAGGCGACTGGATCATCCAAAAATTGCACGGGACGGTTTGCTTGACGGTTAACAGTGAGTTGAAAGATATCAAATCGATTGTAATAGCCCACCACATCGTGCAAGCGTTTGTGCTCAATGGCTTCGGACAGATCTACCTCGGCAATGACCAAACCCTCTTCTTGGCATAGTTCATCCGCTATTGAAACCCCTGATGGGTTGATGATCATCGAGGCTGTTCTAGAGCCAGCATCAAAGCGTTCCAGGATATCATCGCCCAGTTTGG
>DATGTW010000089.1:0-2530 GCA_035301625.1 Paenalcaligenes sp. | reverse complement strand
AAATGCTCAAAAACAACCTTGAGCTCGGGAAAGCGTGCCCGCAAAGGAATCATCACCTGTTCAATAAACACTGCCTCGCGATCAAAAATATCAACCTGAGGGTCAGTGACCTCGCCATGAACTAATAAAGGCATCCCTAATACCTGCATCTGCTCTAGCACTGCGCTACAGCGACCTAAAAGATCGGTCACCCCAGCATCAGAGTTTGTGGTTGCACCAGCAGGATAAAGCTTGACGGCATAGACCACTCCGGAGTCGTGAGCCTTGAGAATTTCATCTGCAGGCGTATTATCCGTTAAATACAAGGTCATCAGTGGGCTAAATGGGGTAGAGACGGCCCCCTCATCCCCTGCACCCCTCTCAAGGTTTAATGCCTGTTCTATACGCTTTTTATAATCCAGAGCCTGAGCTGTAGTGGTCACTGGCGGTGTTAGATTAGGCATAATTATGGCCCGCGCAAACTGTCGAGCTGTATGGCCAATCACCCCTTTTAACAAAGCACCATCACGAACGTGTAAATGCCAATCATCAGGGCGTATAAGAGTCAACTGTTCGGGTTGTTTAGTCATAATTATTTAAATTTCCTGTGTCTGGAAAGCTTTGGGTAACATGCTTTAGTAGATTAAACCAGGCAATGCCAGACTAAACCACGGCACATAAGTCACCGCCAATAGGGCGACTAACATCAATAGCACAAAAGGTAGGCAAGATATGAATACCTCGTAAAGGCTCATGTTTGAGATGCGCAGGGCAACGAATAGGTTTAAGCCAACGGGAGGAGTCAGCATACCAATGGACAGGTTCACCAGTGTAATCACCCCAAAATGAATGGCGTCTACCCCTACTTGGGCTGCAATAGGCTGCATTAACGGAGCCAAAACAATAATGGCAGATGCGCTGTCCAGAAAGCACCCAGCAACCAGCATAATAAGGTTAAACAGCAACATCACCCAAATAGGCGAATCTGTCGTAGATAGTACTTCAGCAGCCAACTGAGTGGGTGCACCTGTGGAAGCTAAAATCCACGAAAAAGCAGAAGCCCCGGCAGTAATCAATAACAGAACCCCTGCTACCAATCCGGAACTTTTCAAAATATTAAGTGTGTCTTTGATGCTAATGTTGCGATAAATGAGCGCACCCACAATCCACCCATAAAAGCACGCCACAGCCGCGGACTCAGTGGGTGTAAATACACCTGAATAAATTCCGCCCAATAATAAAACAGGCAGACCTAGGCCCCACGCTGCATGCTTGAATGCGGCTCCCATCTCTTTTAGTGAGGGGGTGCCTTCGCGAGGATAGCGGCGCATTATTGATATTGCGATACAGTAGCTGATCAACAATACAGCCACCAGAATTGCTGGTAACAACCCAGCAGCAAATAAGCGACCCACTGATGAACCTGTGACCGAGCCATAAATAATCAGCGCAATGCTGGGAGGCACGATTGGCCCTAATGTCCCTGCTGTTGTTAGCAAACCAATAGAAAATCGTTTGCTATACCCTGCGTCAACCAAAGCAGGATACATAATCGTCCCAATGGCAATCACCGTGGCAGGACTAGAGCCTGATATCGAACCAAAAAACAAACAGGCCAGTACAGCTGCCGCTGCCAATCCCCCAGGCACCCAGCCAATGATAGATTTAGCCAGCCCAATCAACCGATCAGACAACCCACCAATGCGCATCAACTCGGCAGCTAAAATAAAAAAGGGAATGGACATCAAAGAAAAGTTGTTCATCCCCGAGAACATGCGCATGGGCACGACCACAGGATTGATCGCCCCAAAAAAATACAGTGTCGCCGTCACAGCCAACGCAAGCGCAGCAAAGATCGGCAGCCCAAATAACAAAAGGGCAAAGAAAATAGAAACTAATGGTGCGGTCATACCTATCCTCTATGCAGCACGCAGGTCTGAAGACTGAGCGTTGATCTCCTTACGCTCTTTCCATAATTGGAGCAGCAGCAAATAACGCAGGAGCATAAAGCCAGCGGAAACGGGAATACTCAGATAAATATAGGCCACTGGTATCCGCATTGCAGGTGACAGTTGACGCATCTTTTTAGTACTCTCAAAAACCTGCCAACCGTAGTACAGCAAAGTCAGGGCAAACACTACCCCTAAAAGATACGAGATCAGCTGCAAAATGCGTGTGACACGTGGTCCTGAGAAGGCGCTAAGCACTTCTACAGAAATATGGGCTCCATAGCGTACGCCCATACTGGCTGCAATAAAACTCATAATGATGAGCGTATAAAGAATGGTTTCCTCGGACCAAGACAAGGAATTATGAAAGACGTAACGAGCAACGACTTGGATGATAGCTATAACTGTGGCGATGAGCATCGCAATGGTCATCGCCACATTTTCTAGCCAATCAACAACTCTGTTGATTGCTTTGATCATGGATAAAGCTCCTGAACTTACTCACCCTTGGCAGCAGCTCTAGCACGCTCAATGAGTTCGGGAGTTACCACTTTCTCGAACTCTGCATAGATAGGCTGAGACCTTTCGATGAACTTCTCGCG
>DATGTW010000088.1:0-3208 GCA_035301625.1 Paenalcaligenes sp. | reverse complement strand
AAGTTCAATGATGCCTTTCGCCAAAATTATCGGTACCGGTGCGTATTTGCCCCCCAATGTAGTGTCTAATGACCAGCTGGCAGCCGAGCTCGCTGAAAAAGGGGTGGAAACGTCTGATCAATGGATTGTCGAGCGTACCGGTATTCGGCAACGCCATTTAGCCGATAAAGGGGCTCGGTGTAGTGATTTGGCTACACGCGCTGCACAACAAGCACTTGAGCGTGCTGGTGTGAGCGCTGATTCCCTTGATCTTATCATTGTGGCGACTTCGACCCCTGACGTGATTTTCCCCAGTACTGCTTGTTTGGTACAAAATAAAATTAAAGCCGTTCAGGCTGCTGCCTTTGATGTGCAAGCAGTCTGCAGCGGCTTTATTTACGCTCTGAGCACGGCTAATGCCTTTATTCGTTCGGGGCAAGCTCGACGTGTTTTAGTGATTGGTTCCGAGGTTTTCTCTAGCATTCTCGATTGGACGGATCGTTCAACTTGTGTTTTGTTTGGGGATGGGGCCGGTGCTGTGATTCTCGAAGCCAGTGATTCACCCGGGATTTTGGCCGCAGAACTACACGCAGATGGTAAACAAGAAGGGATCTTACATGCGCGCGGTGGGGTTGCCTACGGAGAGGTGCACGGAGATCCTTTCTTGCGTATGGATGGGCAGGCTGTCTTCAAATTTGCTGTTAATGCTTTATCGCGCTCGGCACAGTCAGTTTGCCAGCAAGCCGATGTTGCACTTGATGAGGTCGATTGGCTCATCCCACACCAAGCAAATTTACGTATTATTAACTTTATTGCTCGCAAGCTACAGACGCCTACCGAGCGTGTTGTGGTGACTGTCGATCAGCACGCCAATACTTCTGCAGCCAGTGTTCCTTTGGCGTTGCATGCGGCGGTTGATGATGGACGTATAGTACCTGGGCAATTAACCATGCTCCAAGGTGTCGGAGGCGGCTTTACTTGGGGCTCTGTATTGGTGCGCATGTAAGCACGTAAGTGGGTACAAATAAGCGCAGTTAAGCACGGTGTTTGCCGCGCATTTCACACAGTGCTCTTGTTTTTTACAGTTACCAAACCAATCGCGCTTGCGCTTAGCAATAATGTTGCGATACAGAATCAGTAGCGATAAATAACGGGAAAATAGGGTAATAAGAAATGAAATTAGCCTTTGTATTTCCAGGTCAGGGTTCCCAGTCAGTAGGGATGTTGGATGCTTGGCTCGAGCAGCCTGGTGTTTCTGATTTATTGGATGAAGCTAATAGGGCCTTGGATGAAGATCTCAGTGAAATTATTGCCCAAGGCCCGACTGATTCGCTCAATTTAACAGTCAATACACAACCCGCTATGCTGCTTAGTGCAGTACTGATGTATCGTCAGTGGGTACAAGCAGGTGGCATGCAGCCTGAAATCATGGCCGGCCACAGCTTGGGTGAGTACTCTGCTTTGACTGCTGCAGGTGCTTTGACCTTGCCAGATGCTTTGCGATTAGTACGTATTCGTGCAACAGCAATGCAAGATGCTGTGCCTGTCGGCCAAGGCGCCATGGCTGCTGTTATAGGCTTGGATGATGAAACAATTGAAGCAGTCTGCGCAAATTGCAGCAGTGATACTCAAATTGTACAGGCTGTAAATTACAATGCACCTGGGCAGGTCGTGATTGCCGGGCATCGCGAGGCAGTCGAACAGGCTTGCGAACACGCCAAAGAAAAGGGCGCACGACGCGCGCTGGTATTGCCAGTTTCTGCACCTTTTCATTCACGTTTGCTCGAACCGGCAGCGCAGGTTTTACAAGCTGCATTAGCAGATATTTCGTTAGGACAACCGCAGGTAACGGTGATCAACAATGTTGATGTTAAAAGTCCTGATGATCCAGCTCAAATTAAAGACGCTTTGGTGCGCCAAGCTTGGCACCCTGTACGATGGGTTGAAACTATCGAGGCCATGCAGGCGCGCGGCGTGACACATATTGTTGAATGTGGCCCTGGGCGTGTGCTCAGCGGTCTGGTGCGCCGTATTGATCGCAACCTGACAGCATTGTCATTTAGCGATCCAGATTCGATGCACACCGTCTTGGAAAAACTAAAGGCATAATTATGTCAAAACCATTGGAAAGCAAAATTGCTCTGGTCACAGGAGCCACTCGAGGGATTGGGCAAGCCATTGCAGCCCAATTACAGGCCGAGGGCGCAACTGTGATTGGAACGGCAACCTCTGACGAAGGCGCAGCGCGCATCCAGGCAGCTTTAGAGCCCTTGGGCGGTCGTGGAGTATGCTTGGATGTTAATGATGATGCCGCTTGTGATGCACTGTTGGCTCAGTTAGCTGAACAGGGCGGACCCCACATCTTGGTCAATAATGCTGGGATTACCCGAGACAATCTGACCATGCGACTCAGTGATGACGATTTTGACGCTGTAGTAGCGACTAATTTGCGTTCAGTCTTCCGTTTGAGTCGTGGAGTGATTCGCCCTATGATGAAAGCCCGCTGGGGGCGTATAATCAACATTAGCTCTGTGGTAGGCTATAGTGGCAACGCAGGGCAGGCTAATTACGCAGCAGCCAAGGCTGGCGTGGCTGGGATGACACGTTCTTTAGCACGCGAGGTAGGGCGCCGTAACATCACAGTTAATTGTGTAGCACCGGGCTTTATTGATACCGATATGACCCGGGCAATTCCAGAAAATCAGGCCAAGGCTTTGCTTGATCAGGTGCCTTTAGGTCGTTTTGGCGAGGTCGAAGAAATAGCTAATGCAGTATGTTTCTTGGCCGGACCAAAAGCATCCTACATAACAGGTACAACCATCCATGTCAATGGCGGCATGTACATGTAGGGTTTGGTTTAATTTGCAGGTAGGGGTAAAATTACCTCGATTTAAATTACATGGCTCGATCGCTTGATTGTTTTGACGGGCGCTAGTGCTATCAGGCTTGTAACTAAACGGGTCAGGTGCAATGGGCGGCATGACAAATCAGACAGCGGTATATGTGGGTGTAGCTTGCGATACCTTTGGCGTGGTTTACACAATAGGGTGACGACAGATACTTGCACACGGGCCTTTTAGTTTGTTTGGCTTATTAATTTTTAGGGATTAATTGGGATTCAGTTCCCCGACTTGGAGAATTTGCATGGAAAGCATCGAACAGCGCGTCAAGAAGATTGTCGCAGAGCAACTTGGCGTAAACGAGGCCGAGATCAAAAATGAGTCTTCTT
>DATGTW010000087.1:0-3399 GCA_035301625.1 Paenalcaligenes sp. | reverse complement strand
TGCCACCCAGGCGCCTATCATGCGCATGACCCCTGACAAGGCTTTGCAGGCATTACCCGCACTGCGTCGGGCTGCCAGTGCCTTGACAGAAATCGAGGCTCAGTACGAAAAGTGACGTCGGTTTCGCGGCACCAAACAGCGCACAAAATCATCCAGAAAATGATTATCCAAACCTTTATCTAGATCGGCAATTAGGCTGTCGCGATATAACTGGCTCAGGTCCAAGCCAATACCGATGGCACAGATTTCTATGTTCTGCTGCAGGTAGTGATTGACCACTTGTACCAGATGACTGGTCAGATAGTGTTCGTCATTTTTTAGCTGGGTCGCGCTATCCATGGGTGAGCCATCAGACAGCACAAATAGTATTTTTCGTTCGGCATCATTTTCTAATAGACGTTCGCAGGCCCATTCAATGGCTTCGCCGTCCACTCCCTCACGGTACAGGTCCAGTTTCATCAGTGCCATCAAATCCAAGTTGGATTGTCGCCAGCTTTGGTTTGCTTCTTTAAAAATGCGGTGTTCTACTTCGTTTAGTCGGCCGGGTTGTGGCTTGCGCCCAGTGGCTCGCCAACGTCGATAAGCGCGCCCCCCATTCCAGGCTCCAGTGGTAAAGCCTAACACCTCTGTTTGTGCGCCGGCGCGTTCTAATGCGTAGCTAAGTAGATCGAGCATCAGGGTAATGGTCGTTGCATGTGCTTTCATCGAGCCCGAGCAATCCACCAAAAAAGTGACACAACAATCGCTGACTAGCCGCGGTTGTGGCTGCCTAAATAATCGACGTTCGGTAGGCGAGCTGACAATTTGACTCAAGCGACGGCCATCGATGAGCCCCTCTTCTTGGTCCCAGAGCCATTGGCTATCCAGTTCGTCCAGCAGCGCTTGGCGGATTCTTTCTACTAATAAATTAAATTGAATGTGCTGGTGACTAATGAGTTCATTGATTTCTTGTCGGTACTCACGCAATAAAGCATCCCGAACAGTCCGAGCAGGATAGGTCACTGCGTCAAATTCGCGTGTAAACACTCGATACCGTCCTTGGTGCTGTTCTAGAGTCAGACTTTGAGTATGCGCAACGATATCTCCCCCCATGACCTCGTCAAAGTCCATGTCCAGTATCAGGGCGAAATCGTCCAACTGCTCTTCTTCGTCCTCGGCGTCCTGTTCTTTTTTGTCTTCTTGTGCGGCTTGGGCGCTCTCGACGCTATTGGCTACAAAGGCGGCAATTGCTAATGCTGTTTCTGCATAGGATTTTTGGTCATCACGGCGGTGTTTGAGCTCGTAAATAAATGGCCCCAGCGGTTCGGCTAAAGCGGCCCGCGTGTGTTCAATATAGTCCTGGGTTTCGGGCAGCGGTGGGGCTTCCATTAATCGCGACCAACACATCTGCGCTACGGTATACATCAGTATTCCCAGCTCGCTGTGGGTGTGTCCAGCATGATGAAAACCAGCTGACCAATAATAAAAACGGGTGAGTAAATTATGACGGGACCCGGGCAAGTTGGCAGGCACTAAACTTTCTGTGCGCAAAGATTCAAGCCAATCAAAAATCAGTCGGGCAACGGGTCCTTCGGGCATCAATTGCTGGTGTAACTCGGGGTCGCTATGCTGTATTCTTAGCGCTAAACCGTCAGCCAGACCACGCAAGTATTGCAATTTTTCCTTGGGCAACGTCTGCAAATGCGGTGCCAGATGCACCAATGGTTGGTTGCCGCTAAAGAACCATTGCTGCCGTACGTGCACTTTGGGGTCTTTGCTCAAAGCGCGTAATGTAGCTGCACAAAGCTCACGGATGCGGCGCTGTTCACGAAGTTCAAGGGTTGGATTGGTCATGGCCTGGCACCTTAGTTGGTGTTTTTTGTATGTCCCACAACGAGCTCTTCGTCAAAACTGCGTTGGTAAAGCTCGGCAATGATGGCATGCTCGGACTCATCGCATTTATTCAAAAAAGATACTGCAAACGCTTGTTGTTTATCTCTAAAAATAGTGCAGTTTTCTGCCCATGTAATCACAGTACGTGGCGACATAAGGGTTGAAATATCACCCGCAGAAAATGCATTACGCGTCAGATTCGCTAACGTCACCATAGACTCGATGTCTTTTTTGTTATGAGCTTTGGCAGGGACACGTCCCAACACAATGGCAACTTCTTCTTTGGGATCCAGGTAATTAAGATTGGCGACGATGTTCCAACGGTCCATTTGTGCCTGATTAAGACGATGGGTGCCGTGATAAAGACCTGCTGGATCTCCCAGCCCTAATGTATTAGAGGTCGCAAAAATACGGAAATAAGGATGCGGATGGATGATTTTATTTTGATCGGGCATGGTAAAGCGCCCTTCTTGCTCGAGGATTTGTTGAATCACAAACATCACATCGGGGCGGCCTGCATCATATTCATCAAAGATCAAAGCAATGGGGCGCTGCAAGGCCCAAGGAATGATTCCCTCTTGGAATGCAGTGACTTGTAAGCCTTCTTCGATTTTGATGGCATCTTTGCCAACCAGATCCAGTCTGGATATATGACCATCCAAGTTCACGCGCACGCAGGGCCAGTTTAAGCGGGCAGCAACTTGTTCAATATGTGTTGATTTACCCGTGCCATGACGACCCTGAATCAGTACTCGGCGGTTATTATTAAAACCAGCCAGTAGCGATAGTGTGACTTGGGGGTCAAAGCGGTAGGCCGGGTCAACGGCGGGTACGTATTCACTAGGTTCAGCAAAGGCCATCACCTCTTTCATGATGCTGCTAAATCCGAAAGTTTCCTTAATTGAAATCATACGTTCTGGTTTGGATGGCATGTTTTCCATAATGGTTACCTCTCCGTTGGCTCTGATTAAAGAAGTAGAACTGTTGTTATATGGGCGATTCTTAGTTTCTATTTTACTGTTAATAAAGAAATTTTCTGGGAATTTTCTTAGGGTTTACCAGAGATTATTAGAAAAAACGGCACAAGTAGTTTCGTTTTATGCTGATCTTATGGTATTTTTAGACTTGTAGACAACCGCATCTCAGATTGCGGTAGCAACGTAGGTAGATCGATAAATCGGCATTTATGTCGTATAGAAATGGAGTTCAATAATATGAGCCAAGGTGCAGATAATCGTAAAGTTGTCGAGGGCATGACCACCATGACGCCTTCGGAAGCTTTTGTTGAGACTTTGGTTGCCCAAGGGGTAACTGATATGTTCGGGATTATGGGTTCTGCTTTTATGGATGCAATGGATATTTTTGCACCCGCAGGCATCCGCTTAGTTCCCGTGGTACACGAGCAGGGTGCTGCTCACATGGCTGATGGCTATTCGCGCGTGTCCGGACGTCACGGTGTTGTTATTGGGCAAAATGGTCCCGGTATCAGTAACTGTGTCACCGGTATTGCCGCTGCTTACTGGGCAC
>DATGTW010000086.1:0-9213 GCA_035301625.1 Paenalcaligenes sp. | reverse complement strand
GGTTGCCGATGTAGAAAAGGAAGTGCAAGCACAATTGAGACAGGTTGCGCGCACTGCAAACATCCAAGGCTTTCGTCCCGGTAAGGCCCCGCTCTCTGTGATCGAGCGTCGTCATGGTCCTGGCATTCGTTACGATGTTATTAATAACGAATTAGCTAAGTCTTTTGATGAGGCTGCTCGTGAGACAGGTCTGCGCATTGCCGGTTCGCCCAATATTGAAAGCAACGAAGAAGCCACCAATGATGAAACTTTGGCTTTTCATGCCACTTTCGAGGTTTACCCTGAAATCACACTTCCTGAATTAGGTGAGCTTGATATCACCCGTTCTGTAACAGAAGTAGGGGATGCCGAGTTAGAGAAAACCATTGATGTGTTGCGTCAGCAGCGTGCCGAATATGAGCCCCGTGAGGATCGCACTGCACAAGACGGTGATCGTGTCACTTTGGACTTTGTCGGTAAAATTGATGGCGAGGCTTTTGATGGCGGTAGCGCTGATGACTTCTCTTTTGTGTTGGGCGAAGGTCGCATGCTACCCGAGTTCGAAGAGGCTGCCCTGGGCATGAAGGCCGGCGAGGAAAAAACTTTTGAGCTTAGCTTTCCCGAAGATTACGGTGGCGAAGAGGTCGCGGGCAAGACAGCCGAGTTCGAGATCAAGGTCAGCGAGGTTGCCGAGGTCAAGTTACCCGAGTTCGATGAGGAAATGGCAAAGCTGCTTGGCCAAGAAGACGGTGATGTCGAGGCGCTGAAACAAGAAATCCGCGATAATGTGAATCGCGAAGTCAAGGCACGTACACAAAACCTGACCAAACAAAGTGTGATGGATGCTTTGCTAAAGTCTGTGGAATTTGACGTACCCAGTGCTTTGATCGACCACGAGATCCAACAGCGTATTGCCGCAGCCCGCAACGAGTTACAACAGCGTGGTGTGCCCAATGCTGACAGCATGGAGCTCCCTGGCGAGATCTTCAAAGAAGAGGCTGAGCGCCGTGTTCGGCTGGGTCTGTTGATTGCCGAGCTGGTCCAACAAGCCGAACTCGAGGCAACTGATGAGCAGGTACGCGAACGCGTCGAAGAGTTTGCACAAAACTACGAGCAGCCCGATGAGGTGGTCACTTACTATCTGTCTGAGCCCCAGCGTCGTGCTGAGGTTGAGGCCATCGTTCTTGAGGACAATGTTGTTCAACATGTGCTCGAGCATGCTAAAGTAAACGATGAACAGGTAGAATTCGACCAACTCATGGAGAGGAACTAATACTAATGTCTTCTCGTTTTATTGATTTTTATGCCTCTATGTATGGTGGGCACGCCGTCGAGCCGAGTAATCTCGGCTACGTGCCTATCGTCATCGAGCAATCGGGGCGCGGTGAGCGCTCTTATGATATTTACTCGCGCCTATTGCGTGAGCGCGTGATTTTCCTGGTGGGCCCGGTCAGTGATCACACCGCCAATTTGATAGTGGCGCAGTTGTTGTTCCTTGAGTCCGAAAACCCCGACAAGGATATCTCACTGTATATCAATTCTCCTGGTGGTTCGGTGTACGCAGGTATGGCGATTTACGACACGATGCAATTCGTTCAGCCACATGTTTCTACGCTGTGCACAGGTATGGCGGCTAGCATGGGGGCCTTTCTGTTGGCAGCTGGTGACAAAGGCAAGCGTTATGCATTGCCTAATTCCCGAATCATGATTCACCAGCCTTCGGGTGGGGCCCAAGGGCAGGCCTCTGATATCGAGATTCATGCCCGTGAGATTCTCGAATTGCGTGAGCGCTTGAATCAGATTTTGGCAGATAATACCAACCAAACGGTTGAGCAAATTGCCTTGGATACCGAGCGCGACCGCTTTATGTCCGCCGAGCAGGCTGTAGAATACGGCTTGATCGATCAGGTCCTTACACATCGTTCTGACAGCGAATAAGTACAACTTGCCTGGGCGCTTTCGCCTGGGCCTTGCTTAGTTTACTTGCCAAATAGCTTTGGATTAGCGGTGTGGCTTACATTAAATAGAGTACTATGTCTGAGAAAACGGCTGCCGATAAAACACTGCACTGTTCCTTTTGTAATAAACCAAAAGACGAGGTTGATAAGCTCATCTCGGGGCCTGATGCAGTTTATATTTGCGATGAGTGCATTACTTTGTGTGCAGAAATCATCCAAGATCAAGTATTAGAGGAGGCTCGTGATACGCTTAAAAACGAATTGCCGACTCCCAAAGAGATCAAGGCTTTTCTCGATGAATACGTCATCGGCCAAGAGGAACCCAAACGTAATCTTTCTGTAGCGGTCTACAACCACTACAAGCGCATACAATTTCTAGGTCTCGATGATGACGAGGTCGAGCTGACCAAAAGTAATATCCTTTTGATTGGTCCTACTGGCTCGGGGAAAACCTTGCTGGCCCAGACTTTGGCGCGCTTGCTTGATGTACCTTTTGTCATGGCCGACGCAACTACTTTGACCGAAGCAGGATATGTTGGCGAGGATGTCGAGAATATCATTCAAAAGTTACTCCAAGCCTGTGAATACGATGTTGACAAGGCGCAGCGCGCGATCGTTTTCATTGACGAAATAGATAAGATCGCTCGTAAAGGTGATAACCCTTCGATTACACGTGATGTTTCCGGCGAAGGGGTACAACAGGCATTGCTTAAAATGATCGAGGGGACTGTCGCATCTGTTCCTCCCCAGGGGGGTAGAAAGCACCCCAATCAAGATTTTGTGCAAATTGACACCACTAATATCCTTTTTGTCGTTGGTGGGGCTTTTGCAGGTTTGGAAAAGATCATTCAAGAGCGTACTGAAAAATCAGGTATTGGTTTTTCAGCTGCGGTGCACGCAAAATCTGATCGTGGGGTGGGCGAACTCTTTACCGAGGTCGAGCCCGAAGATCTTATTAAATTTGGTTTAATCCCAGAATTGGTTGGTCGTTTGCCGGTGATTGCTACTTTGCAAGAGCTCGATGAGCATGCTTTGGTGCGCATTCTTAGTGAGCCCAAAAACGCCTTGGTCAAACAATTCCAAAAACTCTTTTCACTCGAAGATGTTGAACTCGAAGTCGAGCAGGGGGCATTGCATGCAATGGCTCAGGCGGCGATTGACCGTCGAACTGGTGCACGCGGCTTGCGTTCCATTATTGAAAAAGCATTATTAGAAACCATGTACGAGTTACCCTCACTCGAAGGTGTGGTAAAGGTAATCTTGACCGACAAAGCAGTTAAGGGCGAAGAACCCCCCCAACTTGTTTATCATGATGGTAGACAGGAACCTGCGCCTTCAGGGGATCACGTGGCCGCTTGAGTGCCTGGTAATGGCAATTAAACAGCCGTTTGAATGTAGGCCCTTGAAATTTCCGCATTCGCCACAATCTGTATAGTAGAAGCTTGAACTACAAGGGGAAGCTAACCACGCTTCCCCTTGCAGTCTACAGATTATATATAAGGAATGAGTTATGTCTGCGAACCAGATCTTATCTAAGGAACCCATGGAGCTACCTCTATTGCCATTGCGCGATGTGGTTGTGTTCCCCCACATGGTGATTCCGTTATTTGTAGGACGGCCACGCTCAATCAAAGCACTCGAGTTGGCCATGGAAAATGGGAATACCATCCTCCTGGTTGCGCAAAAAACTGCCAGCAAGGAAGACCCCACGCCAGAAGACATGTATGAGATCGGCTGTGCAGCCAGCATTTTACAAATGCTCAAATTGCCAGATGGGACTGTCAAAGTGCTTGTCGAAGGGGTCGAACGTGCAAAAATTCAAGAGGTCGTTGAGTCTGATGAGCATTTCAGCGGCTTAGCGGTTACCGTCGGAGGTACCGAGATCAGTGCTGCCGAAGCCGAGGCATTACGCCGTGCCGTGATGGCGCAGTTCGAGCAGTACGTCAAATTGAACAAAAAAATCCCGCAAGAAATTCTTACGTCTCTCACCGGCATAGAAGAGCCTAGTCGTTTGGCCGACACTATTGCTGCTCATTTGCCGCTCAAACTCGAGCAAAAACAAGCCATGCTTGAGCAGTTTAATACTGTAGAACGCTTAGAGGCTTTGTTAGAGCAGTTAGAGACCGAGATTGACATCTTGCAGGTTGAAAAAAGAATCCGCGGGCGCGTCAAAAAGCAGATGGAAAAGAGCCAGCGTGATTACTATCTTAATGAGCAAGTTAAAGCCATCCAGCGTGAGCTAGGCGAAGGCGACGAAGGTGCCGAGCTCGAAGAGCTCGAAGAGCGCGTTAAAAATGCTAAATTACCCAAGGATGCACGAAAAAAAGCTGAATCTGAGTTAAAAAAGCTCAAATTGATGTCACCTATGTCGGCCGAAGCCACTGTGGTGCGTAATTACTTGGATACATTGCTTGATTTGCCATGGAACAAGCGCAGTCGCGTGAGCCGCCAATTAGACAAGGCGCAACAAATCTTGGACGAAGACCACTATGGACTCGAAAAAGTAAAAGAGCGTATTGTTGAGTACTTGGCCGTGCAAAGTCGTGTCAGCAAGGTCAAAGCGCCCATTCTTTGCTTGGTAGGGCCTCCCGGGGTTGGTAAAACCTCATTGGGTGAGTCCGTCGCTCGTGCGACCAATCGCAAATATGTGCGCATGGCTTTGGGTGGGGTACGAGATGAAGCTGAAATTCGTGGCCACCGCCGTACCTATATTGGGTCTATGCCCGGCAAGATTCTGCAAAATATGACCCGTGCCGGCGTGCGTAATCCTTTATTTTTACTCGATGAAATCGATAAAATGGGGATGGATTTCCGTGGCGATCCGTCTTCGGCTTTACTCGAGGTCTTGGATCCCGAGCAAAACCATACTTTCCAGGATCACTACTTAGAAGTAGATTTTGATCTTTCGGACGTTATGTTTGTTGCTACCAGCAACACATTGAATATTCCCCCAGCGCTATTGGATAGAATGGAGATTATTCGTCTCTCGGGATATACCGAAGATGAAAAGCTCAATATTGCACTCAAGCACTTGTTGCCCAAACAAATGGAAAACAACGGTGTACGAGAGGGTGAACTAGAAGTCACAGAGGATGCTATCCGCGATATTGTGCGTTATTACACTCGTGAGGCAGGGGTGCGTTCTTTAGAGCGAGAAATCGGCAAGATTTGCCGCAAAGTCGTGCATCGCGCTTTACTGGACGATGAAAAGTCTAAGCCCGAGTCCGAGGACAAAGAGCAAGCAGAAAGTACCGAAAAACGCTTCTCTGTTAAAGTCACCCGCGATAATTTGAATGACTTTTTGGGTGTGCGTCGTCATACTTATGGCGAAGCTAAATCCGAGAATAAAGTCGGACAGGTTACTGGTTTGGCATGGACCGAGGTAGGCGGTGATTTATTGACCATTGAGGTTGCCGATATGCCCGGTAAAGGTCGCGTACAGCGTACTGGTTCTATTGGCGATGTCATGAAGGAGTCTGTTGAAGCAGCACGTACTGTTGTCCGCGCTCGTGCGCAGCAGTGGAGTATTGCAGACCCGATCTTTGAAAAACGCGACATTCACGTGCATTTCCCAGATGGTGCGACCCCCAAAGACGGTCCTTCGGCAGGGATTGCGGTGACCACAGCTATTGTATCGTCAATGACAGGCATTCCTATCCGAGCTGATGTAGCCATGACGGGTGAAATCACATTGCGCGGTGAGGTCCTAGAAATTGGTGGCCTCAAGGAAAAACTGCTAGCAGCCCAAAGAGGCGGCATTAAGACGGTATTAATTCCTGAGCAAAACGTCAAAGATCTGGCCGAAATCCCGGACAATGTGAAAAACGCACTAGAAATAATTCCAGTTCGTTGGATAGAAAAGGTACTGGAGGTTGCATTAGAAAAAATGCCTACCCCGTTGTCTGACGAGGAATTAGAGCGTATTACCGCAGAAGCCTTGGCGGTGAGTGCAGCCAAACGTCCTGATACGGCAGGTGGTCTAACCAAGCATTAAGTTCATTCAGGTGAACCAAAAAAGAGCCCCTGGGCTATTTGCCTGGGGGCTCTTTTCATTAGTGGACTGAGTTTATTGTTTGTGTATAAGGGGACGAAGTCTACGGGATTGAGAGTTACGCCGAAGTTCAAAGAGCGCAAAAAAAAACGAGTTACGAATTGGGTGCCCAGTCACGAATCAGACCGACAGCAACACCTTCGATCTGGAAATCATCACCCGGGCCTACATGTATAGGCTCAAAATCGGGGTTCTCTGAGTGCAATTTAATGCGTTGATCGCTTTCATTGACCTCGATGCGTTTTACAGTAACCTCATCGCCCAAGCGTGCGACAACGATTTGCCCGTGATGAGCGTCAGTGGTTTTTTTAATAGCTAGTAAATCACCCTCGAGAATGCCCGCATCGCGCATGCTAAGCCCGCGCACCCGCAAGAGGTAATCAGGCTTGCTTTGAAATAGATGCGGACCGAAACTGAGCTCTTTTTCTATATGTTCAGCTGCGAGAACAGGGCTGCCTGCAGCCACCCGACCTATCACTGCCAGGCTCAAGAGATCAGGTTGTGATTGCGCATGAGGCGTTGTTGCAGACTCTGTTTGGACGGTATCCGCAGCTGGATTCGAGGGCTCGGCCCGATGGGTCAAGCGGATCCCACGAGAGGTGCCTGCAATAAGCTCGATCACACCTTTACGTGCTAAAGCTTTTAGATGATCCTCTGCTGCATTGGGAGAGCGAAAGCCGAGCTTGCGAGCAATCTCTACACGGGTGGGTGGGTATCCATAAGCAGCGATTTTCTCTTTAATAATATCCAAGACCTGCTGCTGGCGCGGGGTAAGTTTGACGGTCATGACTGGGTATCTGCTCAGTTACTGTTTATAATTACAGCTATTGTCGCCAAATTTATTGTATAAATCAAGCAAGTAACTTATGCTTTTATTGGCTTTTACAGATTTATGATGCCAGACCTGTTTCATTGAACAAAAAGTGTCATAATGGAAAGTGGTATTCAACAAGTATTCTTATGAAAGACTTTCAAAAAGGTTTCAAGCAGTTCCCAAATAGCCCGTTTCGTTTGTATCAGCCATATCCTCCTGCGGGCGATCAACCTAAAGCTATTGATGAGCTGGTTCAAGGCATTGACGATGGCTTGATGCAGCAAACTCTATTAGGAGTGACGGGTTCAGGAAAGACTTATACGATGGCTAATGTCATTGCTAAAACAGGGCGTCCAGCCATAGTGTTGGCCCCTAACAAGACTTTAGCTGCACAGCTGTATGCTGAAATGCGTGAGTTTTTTCCTGAGAACGCCATTGAATACTTCGTTTCTTATTATGATTATTATCAGCCCGAGGCCTATGTACCTGCGCGTGATTTGTTCATTGAAAAAGATTCCTCTATCAACGAACATATCGAGCAAATGCGGCTTTCCGCAACTAAAAGTTTGCTTGAGCGTCCTGATACAGTGATTGTGGGCTCGGTGTCTTGTATTTACGGGATCGGCAATCCCAGTGATTATCACGCCATGGTGTTGACTCTGCGCCAAGGCGACATTATGGACCGCCAAGAAATCCTCGCACGTTTAGTCGCCATGCAATATGAGCGCAATGATGCAGATTTTGTGCGCGGGGGATTCCGTGTGCGAGGTGAGGTTATCGATGTGTTCCCGGCGGAACATGCAGATTATGCTTTGCGCATCACTTTGTTTGATGATGAGATTGAGAACCTAGAGCTTTTTGATCCTTTAACGGGGCAGGTACAGCAGAAAATACCTCGCTTTACAGTGTTCCCGGGCTCTCACTTTGTGACCCCTCGGGACACTGTGCTCAAAGCAATTGAAACTATCAAGGATGAGTTACGCGAACGTCTAGATGAGCTTTATGCTGTGGGTCAGCACGTCGAAGCACAGCGCCTTGAACAACGAACACGATTTGATCTTGAAATGCTCAATGAGCTGGGCTTTTGTAAGGGGATTGAAAATTATTCACGGCATTTCTCTGGTGCAGCACCAGGTGAGCCCCCACCCACATTAATTGACTATCTGCCTGCAAAGGCATTGATGTTTATTGACGAAAGTCACGTCACCATGGGGCAGTTGGGGGGGATGTACCGAGGTGACCGTTCACGAAAGCAAACCTTGGTTGAGCACGGTTTTCGTTTGCCTTCAGCGCTGGATAACCGCCCCTTAAAACTCCAAGAGTTCGAAGCGCGTATGCGCCAAACAGTGTTTGTTTCTGCAACCCCCGGACCTTATGAACTCGAAGCTTCCGATCAGATCGTCGAGCAGGTGGTCCGTCCTACAGGATTGGTCGACCCTGCTGTTGAGGTGCGGCCCGCGATGACGCAGGTAGATGACCTTTATGAGCAGTGCGTGATACGCATAAAGCGCCAAGAACGCGTGCTAGTGACGACGCTAACCAAGCGGATGGCCGAAGACTTGACCGAGTATCTCAGTGAAAATGGGCTTAAAGTGCGTTATTTGCACTCTGATATCGATACCGTTGAGCGTGTTGAGATTATCCGCGACCTGCGTATGGGCACCTTTGATGTTTTGGTTGGGATTAACCTGCTACGCGAGGGGTTGGATATCCCCGAGGTATCACTGGTGGCCATATTAGATGCTGATAAAGAAGGTTTTTTGCGCTCCGAGCGTAGCTTGATTCAGACCATAGGGCGTGCAGCGCGCAATATTCATGGCCAAGCGATTTTATATGCTGATCAAATGACTGATTCAATGAGACGTGCCCTAGAAGAGACAGAACGGCGTCGTGAAAAGCAACTAGAGTTTAACCAGGAGCATGGAATAACAGCGCGCGGCGTGACCAAAGAGGTTCGTGATTTGATTGATGGCGTGATGCAGCGTGTTGATATGCAGGTTGAACCCGATCAGCTGCAGGTTTCTCCTGAGGTTTTTAGGGATGAAAAACAACTGGCAAAAGAGCTTCAAAAACTTGAAAGAAAAATGCTGGAGCACGCTAAAAACCTCGAGTTCGAGCAAGCCGCCCAGGCTCGCGATGCACTTAATAAACTTAAAGAGCAGGCTTTATTAAGGTAAAAGCTCTTCGGTGCAAGCAAAGTTTTTGTTATACTGGACCAAATTGGTCTTGATTCATCTAATAGTCCTATTTCAGGTTCAATCAAGACAGAATGTATTTGTAGTTTGTCCAAAAGCAGTGGGCGTTGCTTTGATTTAAGGAATTTATCATGCGTTTAACGACTAAAGGCCGTTTTGCTGTCACTGCGATGATTGATTTGGCTCTACGCCAACATAGTGGTCCAGTCACCTTGG
>DATGTW010000085.1:0-14424 GCA_035301625.1 Paenalcaligenes sp. | reverse complement strand
AAAAATAAAGGGACACTATCGAATCAGGCAACTGCTAATCATCATTAAAAAGTCCTTCAGGTGCCAAGCTCATAACCATTATTGACCGACCGGACGGTTTGCACAATAGTGAGAACCCTAACCCGGCAGCCATATTTGGTTATTTGGTTGATATTTTGGCTAACACTTTAGGAGGGACAACGTGTGCAGTCAGCCCGTTTCGTCTGAAATACAGACCCACCTCACTGAGGGGGTATTACATATCACGCTCAATCGCCCCGATGCGCTGAATTCTCTCAACGCATCGATGCATCAGGCATTGCAACGTGCCTTTGACCGTGCTCAAAACACCGATGTGCGCACCGTACTGCTCACAGGCAACGGCCGCGGCTTTTGCGCTGGCCAAGATCTAGGTGAACAAAGCCCTGAACACCCGGATTATGACCCCGATCTGGGCCAAACCATCGAAAAATACTACAACCCCCTGATCCGCAAAATCACTCAATTGCCCAAACCAGTAATCTGTGCAGTCAACGGTGTTGCGGCTGGTGCAGGGGTGAGTCTGGCCTTGGCGTGTGACATTGTTTTTGCCGCACGTTCAGCAAAATTCATCCAGGCATTTTCCAAAATCGGTTTAGTACCCGATTCTGGCAGTACTTGGTTTTTACCTCATCTAATCGGTCGTGCCCGTGCCATGGCATTAGCACTAACAGCACAACCCCTGGGTGCTGAACAAGCCCAGGAATGGGGGTTGATTTGGCAGGTCACCGATGATGAACAGCTGCTGACAACGGCTACTGCATTGGCTAATGAGCTAGCACAGGGCCCAACTTTTAGTTTTGGATTAACCAAACAAGCCATGCATGCTGCCAGCACACAGAGCCTAAATGACCAACTCGAGTTGGAAAAAGAGCTGCAACGTCGCGCTGGGTATAGCCACGATTTTCAAGAAGGTGTTCAGGCTTTTTTAGAAAAAAGAACACCCAACTTCAAAGGGAGTGAGTAGTCCATGACGGCACCTTTATTCCTAGACCCTCAACAGCTGGCGGAACAATGCGCACAGGCCATGTGGAAAGACGATGAAGCCACACAAAAACTCGGCATGGAAATACTTTCCGTTGAGCCGGGAAAAGCTGTCTTAACGATGCGCATCACCCGCGACATGGTCAACGGCCATAACACTTGCCATGGGGGTTATTTGTTTACCTTGGCTGATTCTTGCTTTGCCTTTGCCTGCAATACCTATAACCAGCGCACAGTCGCCCAGCACTGCAATATCACTTTTGTTGCCCCAGCTTTTACGGATGATTTTTTGACCGCAACAGGCAAAGAAGTCAGTCGTCAAGGTCGTAGCGGTATCTATGATGTCGAGATAACCAATCAAAACGGCGCACCCGTGGCATATTTCCGCGGATTGTCTCGCACCATCAAAGGTGCCCTCTTAGAGTCTTGAGGCTGCTGCCAAAGACGACCTGATTTTTGTATGTGATTTTTTAGTAATACGCCCCTGTGGAGGATTAACCATGAAACACCTTGAACGCGCCACAGCAGAACTTGAACCCATTGAAACTGCCTCTGTTGATGAGATCCGTGCACTACAACTCGAGCGTTTGCGCTGGTCGTTACAGCATGCTTATGAAAACTCACCATTTTATAGGCAACGCTTTGACGAAGTTGGCGTTCACCCATCAGATCTAAAACAACTATCTGATTTATCCAAATTTCCTTTTACAACCAAAGAAGATCTGCGCAATACATACCCTTTTGGGATGTTTGCCACCCCACGCAAAGAACTCGTACGGATTCATGCCTCATCAGGAACGACTGGCAAGCCCATCATCGTAGGCTACACCGCTAACGATATTGATGTATGGGCAACCGTGATGGCACGCAGCATTCGCGCAGCAGGAGGACGTCCCGGCGATATCCTGCATAACGCTTATGGATACGGATTGTTTACAGGGGGACTGGGCGCTCATTATGGCGGTGAAAAGCTCGGATGCACCGTGGTGCCTATTTCCGGCGGTATGACCGCACGTCAGGTCATGCTCATGAAGGACTTTAACCCAGACATCATCATGGTAACGCCGTCTTATATGCTTTCTATTTTGGACGAATTTAACAAACAAGGCATGGACCCACGCGAATCGTCATTACGGGTAGGTATTTTTGGTGCTGAGCCTTGGACCAATGCCATGCGCAAAGAAATCGAAGATGCTTTCGATATGGACGCAGTCGATATTTATGGCCTGTCCGAGATTATTGGCCCAGGCGTTGCTAACGAATGTGTAGAAACCAAAGATGGCCTGCATGTCTGGGAAGATCATTTTTTCCCAGAAATTATTGATCCTGATACGGGTGAAACATTACCAGACGGTGAATTGGGTGAGTTAGTATTTACCACCCTGACCAAAGAAGGGCTGCCCATGGTGCGCTATCGCACTCGTGACCTCACCCGCCTCTTGCCAGGTACCGCCCGCACCATGCGTCGCATGGAAAAGGTCACTGGACGCAGCGACGACATGATTATTTTGCGTGGGGTCAATGTTTTCCCCACCCAAATCGAAGAGCAAATCTTAAAATGCAATGCCTTAGCCCCACATTTTCATATTGAATTGCGCCGCGCGGGCCGAATGGATGAAATGGTCGTCCATGTTGAATGCCAAGCGGATCACAGTGACGATGTGGCTCGTAATGCTGCAGCACGCGAATTACACCAACATATTCGCAACACGGTAGGTATCAACTGCAAAATTCAAATCTGCCTACCAGAATCGCTGGATCGTTCAGAAGGCAAAGCCAAACGGATTATAGATAATCGCACCTAGGTGCTTCGCATATCCCCACCTTTAAAGTGCTAGCGCCTCTTTAAGGTGGGGTATAATACGCCTCTTGTGGCAAAACTGAATTTAGGATTTTTCTGATTATGGTACAAACTAGACGTGCAGCTGATTACGAAGAAAAGCAGCAAAATATCCGTCAAAATGCCGCCGCAGTCTTTGCTGATCTGGGCATGGAAAAGGCATCAATGGCGCAGATTGCTGCACGCAGCCAAGTATCAAAAGCACTACTTTATCATTACTACCCTAGCAAGGCTGAGCTTATATTTGATATCATTTACAGCCACTTAAATGAGCTTTATAACGCCATAAAAAACGTGGCCAACAGCACCCAAGATATGGCCCCAGAAGAACGGCTGCGACAACTGGTACATCAAATCCTGGAATGCTATCGTGATGCGGACGACAAGCACCAAATGCAGCTTAATAGCCGTAGCTCTTTACCTGACGACAAAATTAAAGAGATCAACAAAATCGAACGCAAAATCGTGCGTTTGATTTCGGATGTCATCCAAGACATACACCCAGATTTAGACAAAGAAAAGCCCCTACTCAAACCTGTCACAATGTCGTTATTTGGCATGCTCAACTGGGTTTATATGTGGTTCAAACCCGACGGCCCTATCAGTCGTTCTGATTATGCTGACCTGAGCACTACCTTGTTCTTAGAGGGCGTCAAAGGGCTTGCCAAACGCTAGGCCTAGTCGGCCTAGCTACTTTTTGCTTAAAAAAGTTTAAAAAATCATCGGTGGGCGATGTTCTGCCAAGCGCTCCCAGTAGGGTTCGTTCCCATCAACCTGTATCCACCGATACCAAATATCCGACAAGGAATCATCCATCAAATGCCCCTGATGGGAAACCACCTCTAGAGCAGGTACCTGACCAGTCACATTTTTAGAGACTATGATCTCAAAATAAGGCTCAGGTGCAGTAATGCTTTCAACAGGCTCGCCATATTCCGAACCAAGATTAGCCTCTGTGATTTCTCGTACGGCATAAGCTACGGTTGCATTCTCACCAGTGCCTAACTGCTGCTGAGCATCTTCAAGTGTGGTGCCATTTTGTCCTACCCAAGAGGGGACGGGAATAGACTCCCAAGCACCTGATTTGCCCTCTATTTGCTGCAATACCAAGCAAGATTGCTCGAGACACATCATGTCAGCGACCTGCTGATCAGATAACTCTTGGCGTCCTGCAGCAACTACATGAGCGTTCATCCCCTGAATAGGTGTGAAAATAAAACGACGTGACACATGCGGGCCTACTCCAAACTCCTCGAGGTCAGCGACCTGATCGTATTGTGTTTGCAAATCCTCGTGCAGGGCCGGACCCAAGTTGAATCGCGTTACCTCTACAAAGGCCATCGGCCCCTGCCCTGGCTGCCCCACGGTACTAAAATCAGTACCCATCCGTAGACGATAACGAGCATGTGGCAACTGCCCTTCTAAGTAATCAAACAACAATGTGGCTCGTTCTAACGGAGCCATTTGAGCGTCAGGGAAAAAAACCGAATCGGTACTCATGCCCGGAAATTGTTCAGACCGGTACCAACCATCATCAAACCAAGACTCAATATCTTTTGAGCGGACCTGTTCAAAACCATCTTTGCGGACAAAAGAAACATCAAGCTCTTGAGCGGTTTTCACAGCAGAACCGTCCTGCTGGGCAACCTGCTGCGCCGAAGCACTAGCAACCTGAACTGATGCCTGCCCAGCCCACGCCGGAGAAATAGCAAGCCCAGTCCACACAGCAGCAATACCTAATAAACCAAGTGGTGATGTATTTTTCATGAGTATCCCTTAATAAAAAACACTGACCTTAGTTTTAGCATGCTACTGGCAGCAATAAAACTAGACTTAGCTTTTTTTAACGGCCGCAATACCCTCAAGGATTACTACATATTTACTCTACTAACGTGTCATAGCGCCACAAATAAATAGTGACGAACAAACCGGGCAGAATCAAAATAGGACGCGCCCAAGCCACTGACATAATCCAAGCAGAAATAGCCAAAGACACCCAAGTAAGACTAATGGCCCATATTTTGGTGCGTTTAGGAATAGCTTTTTTAATTTGAAAATTGCGCAAATGCTCGCCAAATAAGGAATTATTCAGCATCCACACAGACATACGCTGGGAACCGCGCATATAGCAGGCTAGCGCCAACAAAAGAAAAGGCGTCGTGGGTAATAAGGGCAGGAAAATACCCAATACACCTAATGATACGGAAAGCGTACCAATAAAATTATAAAAAAGACGCGCTAACGGATTTCTAGCCATGAACCACCCTCAAAGAACGCACTCATTCGAAAACGTGCACTACAAAGTGATCATAAAACAAAATGAGCACCAAGGCGATAAAGAGTCTTAATTACAAACCTTCTTCCCCTGCTTAGTTTAGCGGCTGTTGCTTGATTCGCTAGCGCCCAAAGCATTGCGCTCGCAAATGGTCAGAATACATCCATAAAAGGCATTGCTGAGTGCCAGGTGGTAATTAATGAATTCATGTCAGCTAAGCAAACCACGTTTGCTGATGAAGACGGAGATTATGGCGACTGGATAGAGCTCTATAACTGCACGGATAAAGACATCAACCTAGAAGGTTGACATTTGAGCGATCGACCGCATCGTCCAAAAATGTGGCAATTTCCAGCCACCTCGATCCCCGCAAACGGCTATTTAACCGTATGGGCGAACGATTAGATGCCCAAGATGCCCAAAAAAGACAGGTACATAGTACTGGGAGCGTAAAAAAACCTAGCGTTTGCACCCCAAACTGAAATGTTTTACGAAATCGATGTTGATGACGAGAAAAAAGAAGACCGTATCCGTTCGGGCTACAGAAAAAGCCAGCGGCAAGGGTTTGTAATTCATGATCACTAATTTTAATTTACGGACCAAGAGCAGAAAATTTATAGTGAAGGAACGGAAAACTGATAAAAACTAGCGTGCTTTAGCGCACAAAGAGAGGCCACAGCAATTCATGGTTTTAAGCGTACATTACCTCAGAGGGTTAGCCGCATTACTCGTCGTTTGCTTTCACTATAGATACTATTTAAATGCATCTTTCCCTGTCGTCGATATTGGCGACATTTTATTTTCTAACGGAGCATATGGGGTCGATTTATTTTTTATTATTAGTGGTTTCATCATCTGCTATTCCACCGAGCGTATAGAACGATTCCCAGCTGTATCGTTTGCAATGAAGCGCTTCTTTAGGATTTACCCCCTGCTCTTTGTCAGCTTAATTCTATCTATCCTCTTCTTTGATATCGAGGGGCATTCTTTACCAGCCTCCTTTGTGCCTTTGCACGCTGATTATGAAGCCAAAGGCCCAACATATGGCTTTCATTTGCACAGCCCTGTTTGGACACTGACTTATGAAATAGCTTTTTACATGCTTTTTATGGGCGCACTCATGTGCTCACAACGCTATAGAAAATTAATCGCAAGCGCGAGCATCATAGGCCTGTTTTTAGGTTTGCAATATATGGTCCACGGCGAAATAGGTTTCAGCGCCTATCAAAAAGCGGATGCTTCGGTAAACAAACTCGTACAGCCTTTAGTAGCGATATTTTCTTCGCCCATGGTTATTGAGTTTGCTTTGGGAATTGCCCTGTATGTGGTTTATCGAGCCTTACCCCGCTTGGCGCCCGAATTACGACAACGAATTGCCATCCCTGCACTTATCGTTGCTGCAGTAGCTGCCATAGGCTTGTATTTGCCCACATTTTACGGCCATGGCCCATTAAATTGGGGGCTACCCGCTTTTATTTTACTGCTGGCATTGTTGGTCTACGAAAAACAAAATGGATTACCCGAAATAAAATCATTGGTATTTTTAGGCAATATCTCGTTTTCTCTTTATCTCATGCATATGATCATCATCAAGCTCATGAGAAAGCATGAAATTGCCCAAAACTCTTTTGGTTTAGTCGTGTTCTTTGCAGCCTTGGTGGCCTCTATCTTTGTTTCTTATCTGAGCTTTGTATTCATCGAGCAAAAATCGGCGCAATTATGTAGAAGCCTATTGAAAAAGCTACAATCATCAAGGCTTGGCAACCAAGGCAACGAACAAGAAAATGGCAATAATAAATTTAATAGTGCTTAAACAAATAGGCTGAACATCAAGTCATATCGACCCCAAATAAAAAAACCCGCAACCAAATCGGTGCGGGTTTTTTAAATGCTTGTACAGGCAGTTTTAAAATATGCCTAGCGATAATACAAGCTAGAAAAATTTGGCGGAGATGGAGGGATTCGAACCCTCGATGCGGTATAAGCCGCATGCTCCCTTAGCAGGGGAGTACCTTCAACCAGCTCGGCCACATCTCCAAATAAAGTGATTAGTATAATACAGCTATTTTGATTTTGCTAGCCCTTAGTGGCATTTTTCTAACTATTTTGCCTACCCGTATTACTCGGGCTGTGTCCAGCCGTTTTCTTGTTCGAGATCAAAGGCACGGTGCAATGCACGAACAGCTAACTCCATATACTTATCAGCAATAATCACTGATGTTTTAATTTCACTGGTACTGATCATTTGGATATTGATGCCCTCTTGGGACAAGGACTCAAACATGGTGCTGGCTACGCCCGCATGACTACGCATACCAATACCTACTATAGATACTTTGCAGACTTTATCATCATAGGAAACTTCGCCGGCGCCGATAGCGGGCTGAACCACCTTTTTGATGATTTCTTGGGTGCGCGGGCCATCTTTACGGCTGACAGTAAAGGAAAAGTCAGTCATACCCTCGACAGAGAGGTTTTGCAAAATCATATCTACATCGATATTGGCCTCTGCGATCGGGCCCAAAATAGAATAAGCAATCCCAGGGGTGTCAGGGACTTTTCTAAGTGTAAATTTGGCCTCATCACGGCTGTAGGCGATTCCTGAAACTACGGCTGCTTCCATTTTCTGGTCTTCCTCAAAGGTAATTAGGGTGCCCGATTGACGCTCTTGGTCGACTGGGATATCGGGGTCAGAGAGCGATGATAAAACACGTACCGGTACACGGTATTTACCGGCAAACTCGACAGCCCTGTTTTGTAATATTTTAGAGCCTAATGAAGCGAGTTCAAGCATTTCCTCGAAAGTGATGACACGCATTCTGCGTGCTTCTGGAACAACACGCGGGTCCGTGGTGTAAACACCATCCACGTCCGTGAAAATCATGCATTCGTCTGCCTGTAAAACCGCAGCCATGGCGACTGCCGAAGTATCAGAGCCACCGCGGCCCAGCGTGGTCAAGTGCCCTTCATCATTGACCCCTTGGAAACCCGCTACGATGACCACGCGGCCACTGTCTAATTCACTGCGAATACGTTTATCGTCAATAGAACGGATACGTGCACGAGTGTAGGCATTGTCTGTATGGATGGGCACCTGCCAGCTAGCAAAACTACGTGCTGAAACCCCTTTATTAATCAAAGCCATGGCGAGTAAAGCACTGCTGGCTTGCTCACCCGTGGTGGCCAGCATATCGAGCTCGCGCAGATCAGGCTTGTCCGCAATTTCGCCGGCCAGGTCAAGCAAGCGATTGGTCTCCCCTGACATGGCCGAGGGAACCACAACGACCTGATAACCTGCGGCATGCCACTTGGCGACACGCCGTGCGACATTTTTGATGCGCTCTACCGAGCCCATCGAGGTGCCGCCAAATTTCATAACAATTATGGACATGTTAAATACTCAAAACGGAAACAATTTCAAACGGGTCAATCATAGCTTTTTAACAACACTCGTCCATCGATACAACGTAAAAATGAAGGACCGTGTTTAATTTGCAACCTGCGGTCAGTCCCACGCTGATGCACCTGATTTAGCTGACGCAACATCTCTCGTAAACGAGCTTCAGTAGGCATACGCTGCCCTGCTAATTGCAAAAAATAGCGTAATACTAATGCTTGCTTGGCCGCATCCAAGGCACGCCATAATGACAAATCAAAACTATGCTCTACATGCCCTGTTTGCGGGCATACTGAACGATAATCCAAGCCAAGCAAAAGGTCGTTCGCCCATTCATTGAGCAAATTATATTGTGCCGCAGCCTGCTCGGCGTGACGTCCAAGTGCCTGTTGCCAACGTGGCCAATGATGATTTAATACAGGTGCCAAATGCTCTCGGATAATCCCTCGAGTATAACGAGGATTGATATTGGTTGGATCAGTAACAGGCTGCCAACCACTATGCTGAGCATAATTCTCGGCAGCCTGAAGTATTTGTTGGCGTGGAATATCTAAAAAAGGGCGTAAATATAATTGTCCGGCCCGATAGCTGCTGGGACGCATCGCTTGCATGCCCGCGGGGCCCGAGCCACGCAGTAGCCGCATCAATACCGTTTCGGCTTGATCATCCAAATGATGCCCTAGCAAAACAGCGTGCACATCTAGCTGCCGTGCCATGCTTTTAAGAGCGCCATAGCGCGCTCGACGGGCTGCTGATTCAACCCCATCCCCTCGGGTACGTACTTGAACCTTTTTTACCCAGGTCGGGATTTGCAATAAATGACCTAAATGCAATACATGTTCGGCCCAATCATCAGCTATGGCTTGTAATCCATGATGGATATGGAAAAAATAAAGCTTTTTGTGTGCCTGCTGAGCCCAAGCCGCCGCATGAACAGCCAACATGGCCGAATCGGGGCCACCACTAAGGGCGACCGCGTAGGCGTCGCCCAAAGCGCATTGCGAAATAGTACGGTGAATGGCTTGGGTCAGTGATGAATCTAGTGCCAACTGCAACGTGCGTGTCATTAATGGGATTAGTGAGGACTAATTGCGCCCTTCTTGAAAATGCCCATACGCCAACAGCCGTTCGAGACGGCGCTCGCGTAATTGCTCGGGGCTCAAGCCGCTGATCAATCGTAAAGACTCAGCGAGTGCACGCTGCAATGTTTCTGCCATCTCTTGTGGGTTGCGGTGTGCGCCCCCTACGGGCTCTTGGATCAAACGGTCGACGAGCTCGAGCCTCTTGAGGCGTTCGGCGGTGATCCCCAAAGCCTGGGCCGCGGTTGATGCTTTATCAGCATCGCGCCATAAAATAGATGCACAGCCCTCGGGTGAAATAACTGCATACGTCGCGTATTGCAACATCAGAACAACGTCGCCCACAGCAATAGCCAATGCACCCCCCGAACCACCCTCACCGATAATAGTCGTAATGATCGGGACATTAAGCTCAGCCATTGCGTATAGGTTGCGCCCAATGGCTTCGGATTGACCACGCTCTTCGGCGCCCACCCCTGGATAGGCGCCAGGGGTATCAACGAAAGTAAAAATGGGCAGCTTGAATTTTTCTGCTAAGCGCATCAAACGCAAGGCTTTTCTATAGCCCTCTGGACGCGGCATACCAAAATTTCGACGAGCGCGCTCTTTGGTATCGCGACCTTTTTGATGGCCAATAACCATACAGGGCAGACCATTAAAGCGGGCTAGCCCACCGACAATGGCCTGGTCATCGGCATACATCCGATCGCCATGCAGCTCGTGGAAATCAGTAAACAAGAGATCAATGTAGTCAAAGGTATAAGGCCGTTGTGGATGCCTTGCGACCATTGCAATCTGCCAAGGAGTCAACTTGGAATAAATATTTTTTGCCAAGGTCTGACTTTTTTGTTGCAGGCGATTGAGCTCTTCGGAAATATCTACGGCAGAATCGGACTGCACGTAGCGTAATTCTTCGATCTTTTGTTCTAACTCAGCGATTGGCTGCTCAAAGTCTAAATATGTATTTCGCATTGTAACGTTTCGCTCTAGCCTTTAGCGGGTTGCGGATTGAGAATGTAAGCTACGCCACAAATACCAAGTGGCCACAGTACACCAAGGGGTCCAAGCCTGGGCAACCTCGCGCGCTTCGAAGCGCGATACGGGCTCGCCACTAAAATAGTGCTTGGATATAGCCTTGATTAAACCTGCATCATCTAATGGCAGAACATTGGCGCGATGCAAATTGAATATCAAAAACATTTCGGCGGTCCAACGCCCTACACCTCGTAGTTTACACAGCTGTGCAATAATACGCTCGTTTTCGAGGCTTGCCCAGTCTAAATTGCGTATTTCATCGTCCGCGAAATACTCGGCAACCCCTAAGATATATTCGGTCTTGCGCTGCGAGAGCCCTAATTTGCGTAGCTCATCAAAAGGCGTTTCTAGTACGCCTTGAGCCTCGGGCGCGTGATTAAAGCGTTCTAAAAAGCGCCCCCAAATGGCCTGAGCGCTTTGTCGACTGACTTGCTGCCCAATGATAGAACGCACCAGCGTCATAAAAGCTGTGCTGGGTTCTTCGATGCCTTCGGCATCGAACTGTGGTATCAGTCGACGCAGGATGCGATCCCTCTTCATTAAATGATCTTGGGCCTCTTGCCAGCAAGAAGGCCCTTTAATGCGGCGTAATCCTTTTACATCCGACGCCATTGCGTTTCCCCTCCTGCTTTATCTTCTAGTTCAATACCTTGTGCGCGTAAATGGTCACGAATTGCATCTGCTTTTTCAAAATCTCTGTCATTTTTAGCCTGGGTACGTGCGGCTATCTGCGCCTCGATCTCAGTTTCACTGAGTGCCGCTGCAGCAGATTGTTTGTCACTACTACGATAACGCGAGGCCGAACGCAGATAAACTTGGGGGTCATGTTGTAGCACGCCAAGCAAAGCACCCAGATTTTTTAATAACGCACTGGAGTGGGCATCTTTTTCACGATTAATATGATTAGCAAGCTCAAACAGCACGGAAATAGCCCCTGCGGTATTGAAATCATCATCCATATGCTCTTTAAATTGAGCTGCTTGTGGGTGGGACCAATCGATAGTATCAACCCCGGGTGCGGGCGGTACATTGGCCAAGCAATGATAAAGCCTATCAATAGCCTGCTGCGCGTCGTTCAAGTTATCAGGTGCAAAATTTTGGATACTGCGATAGTGGTTACGCACAATAAAAAAACGCAGCATCTCGGACTCACGTAGATTAGCATCATACTCAGCCTGAGAATCCAAATCAGCCGAGCCAGCAACCGCGATGGTATCGCGGATGCGTTTGAAATTGCCGAGTGATTTAGACATCTTGTCGGCATCAACCATGAGTGGGCCACAATGCATCCAATAATTAGCCATTTGCCCATCGAATGCCCCTTCGGATTGAGCAATCTCATTTTCATGGTGTGGGAATTTCAAATCTGGGCCACCTCCATGGATATCTAAAGGCATGCCTAAGAGCTCATAACTCATTGCAGAGCACTCGATATGCCATCCAGGCCGCCCAACGCCATAGGCTGAAGGCCATTTGCAATCATCAGGCTCACCGTCTTTGGCGGCCTTCCAGAGGACAAAGTCCAGTGGATCGCGCTTGCCATCAGCCACCGCAACGCGTTCACCCGCACGTAACTCGTCTAAAGTACGCCCACTGAGCTTGCCATAGTCTGCAAACTTGCGCACCGCGTAATGAACATCGCCATCAGTGCCTTGATAGGCTAAATCTTTTTCCTTTAAGCGCTCAATAATATCTAACATGGCCGGTACGTGTTCGGTTGCCCGTGGCTCAAAGTCAGGGCTTTGAACATTTAGTGCCTTTTCATCAGCATGCATTGCCTGAGTATAAAAATCAGTAATGTCGCTAACGGACTGGCCGGTATCAATGGCTTTATTAATGATTTTGTCATCGATATCCGTGATGTTTCTGACGTACTGCACCTGGTACCCACTGGCACGCAACCAGCGTTGAATCACATCAAAGCTCACGAGCATCCGAGCATGCCCTAAATGACAAAAGTCGTATACGGTCATGCCGCAGACATACATCCGTACCTGACCTGGCTCTACAGGGCGAAAAACTTCTTTTTTACGTGACAGAGAGTTATAAATGTGCAACATGAACCGATATACAATTAAAAAATAGAGGCATATCGCGATGAGTCAATCGCGAAATATGCACAAATGATACAACAGTTGGAGGCTGGGCCTGTTAATTCCATTAGAATAAAGGGTGGCCCTATGCGCTAAAATAGCACGTCATCATAGAAAAGCAGAAAGCCTAGTATAGCAAGAAGGCTCTTTTCGCCCATAGTTAAGTACTGGAAAATACCATCAACCCTTTCAGGACGGAATAGCGAAGTGTTTCAATCCTACCCACATCGGCATAAATCCATATTTGCTGCTCTTCGAAATTCATCCCGCGCTCGCATCTCTTTGCTCGTATTGAGCGTAGTATTGTGCAGCTTGTGGTCGGCTGGATTAACTGCACAAACGAACTCTGAGCCGGTGTTCCCCGCTGCTGACACCCGTGACGAGGGTTGGAAGCCACTCGCCAATCTACTCAATGCACTGACCCCTGGTGCCGATACCTCTGTGCCGTTGAGCGGGTCGGAAATTAATCGACGTATTTACAATCTAATTCAAAATGGTAAGGCTGATGAGGCGCTCGATGCTATCGAACGGCGCGAAAAACAACTGGCTGAATCACAGATACTGGGTACTGATGTGCAACTGCTCTTTCTCAAAGGGCGGGCGTTTGAAAGCTTGGGACAATACCAGGATGCATTCGAACTGTATAAAAAAATGACAACCCTATATCCCGAGCTACCTGAGCCATGGAACAACTTGGCACTGGAATATGTACGTCAAGGAAACCTAAACCTAGCCGAGGACTCGCTCGCTATGGCTTTGACTGCTGATCCTGGCAATGAAACAGCTTTACAAAATCTAGGAGAGGTACGGCTCATGTTAGCCGAAGAAACCTTTCAGCGCGCGGGCCCCAAAGGCAAACCTCGTGCTGCTGAGATTCAAAATCTGTTGCGTTAATTTTATCCTTTACGCTTTACTTTAGAGATGGAACATAGATGCTTTATCATTCGCACAAACTTGCTACACTTAGAGGATTTATTGCCACTCATAAAAAAGCATTTAAAGGCTTTTTAGGGGCAATAATGGCATGCGCTATCTTTGGCATCCACGGCGGCTTGCCCGCTGCGGCCCAATCCAACGATCAAGAGGTCACTATGAGTAAACCACAAGTCACACTAAACACCACTCAAGGCGATATTGTTATCGAGCTTGACGCTGAAAACGCACCCAAAACTGTCGAAAACTTTCTGACCTACGTTAAAGACGGCTTTTATGATGGCACCGTATTTCATCGTGTCATCGATGGCTTTATGATCCAAGGCGGCGGTTTTGAGCCTGGCCTAAAACAAAAACAAGCCAATGCTCCTATCGAAAACGAGGCTGATAACGGGTTGAAAAACAACCGCTATACCCTCGCCATGGCACGCACCAATGACCCGCACTCAGCCACTGCACAATTCTTTATTAACGTAGCTGATAACGACTTTCTGAATTTTACCGCCCCCACACCCACTGGTTGGGGTTATGCGGTCTTTGGTGAGGTCGTCCAAGGCACCGAGGTTGTAGACGCCATCAAGGGGGTCAAAACCGGCAGCATGGGGATGCACCAGGACGTACCGGTAGAGGATATCGTCATTGAAAAAGCGACAGTCACCGCTGAGTAGAAAACATTTTGACGGCTGTCTATGGATAGCCGCAGATGTTCATCTAGGGCCGCATGCACCTAAAACTGCTGCGGCCTTTTATGCTTTTTTAGAGCATGCTGC
>DATGTW010000084.1:0-3038 GCA_035301625.1 Paenalcaligenes sp. | reverse complement strand
GCACCAAATGGAAGTGATCAAACAAGTTTGTGAGCGGGTCGCTGTACTTGATGCTGGCCAGGTCATCGAACAGGGCGAGGTCATTGATGTATTCATGCGGCCGCAACATGAAATTACGCGCTCAATGATTGGTGATTTGGTCGCCCAAAGCTTGCCAGCCGGGGTGCGTGAACGCATCATTCACAAGCTTGAGGCGGGTAATCATTTTCTTTACCGTCTGGCTTTTGTGGATACGGATGTGGATCAACCATTGTTATCAACAGTGATCCGAGAGTTTCAATTGGATTTTAATATTTTGCATGGTTATATCGATGAAATTCAGGGCCAGGCCTTTGGTTCATTGGCGGTGATGGTGGGCGGTGCCCAAACCAGCATACAAGCTGCTGTGCAGTATTTGCGGGGCCGCGGCGTAGTCATTGAGGAGCTTCCCTATGTCTAGCGCAATGATAGGTTTATTTGTCGATTCTTTTTGGGAAACCATTATTATGGTGTTGGTTTCCTGGTCAGTAGGTGCTGTGGTGGGATTGCCCTTGGGCGTTTTATTATATTTAACCGCACCCGGGGGCGTTCACAGTATGCCTGTGTTAAACCGCACCGTGGCTATGGTGGTCAATGCCTTGCGCTCTATCCCGTTTATTATTTTGTTGGTGGCGGTGATTCCTTTTACACGCTTTATTGTGGGCACCTCTATTGGAACAGCAGCGGCTATTGTGCCGTTATCAATTGCAGCGGCGCCTTATATTGCCCGGTTGATGGAGACAGCGCTGCGTGAAGTTGATAAGGGGCTTATCGAAGCTGCTGAGTCTATGGGCGCCAGTACGCGTCAAATTATTTATAAAATCCTCTTGCCCGAGGCTTTGCCAGGTATTGTGGGTGGCTTGACTGTGGCCTTTGTTAGCTTGGTGGGTTATTCGGCCATGGCGGGCGCTGTCGGTGGTGGTGGCTTGGGGGATTTAGGTATCCGTTATGGTTATCAGCGCTTTTTACCCGAGGTCATGTTGGCCGTGGTGTTGCTGTTAATCGTTTTTGTACAAGCTTGCCAAAGCTTTGGTGATTGGTTGGTGCGTCGTTTGAACAAAAAATAAAGCGATGCGCTGTGCTTAGTTATAGCTATATCCTTTTAGGAGAATCTGATGATAATCAAACAATTTAAAAAACTGGCATTTGCTGGGGCTCTCGGAGCCGTTGCGGTTGCTTTTAGCACGGGTGTCGCCGCGGATACCAAGACCATTAAAATAGGGGTCACCCCAGGGCCGCACGCCGAGATTATGGAGCAGGTAAAAGAGATTGCCGCAGATCGTGGTCTAGAGATTCAAATTTTAGAATTCAGCGACTATGTACAGCCTAACGCGGCATTAGAGGCTGGAGATTTAGATGCCAATAGCTACCAACATGAGCCCTATTTACAGCAGCAGGTGCAGGATCGTGGCTATCGTTTAGTCAGCGCTGCGCCAACGGTAATTTATCCTTTGGGGCTGTATTCTAACCAGCTCGAAGATATCGATCAGATTGAGGATCGTGCTAGCATCGCTATTCCTAATGACCCTAGCAATGGGGGGCGGGCGTTGATGTTGCTCGAGGAGACAGGCCTACTAGAGCTCAAAGATGGTGTGGGGGCTGAGGCAACCTTGTTGGATGTGGTCGAAAACCCCAAAAATCTGCGCATCGTCGAGCTAGACGCTGCACAATTACCGCGTTCTTTGGATGATGTGGCTTTGGCTGCGATTAACACCAACTTTGCCATGGAGGCCGGTTTGGTACCCGTTGATGATGCGCTTGTGCTGGAGTCCTCGGATAGCCCTTATGCCAACCTGATTGTCGTGCGCGAAGAAGACAAGGATGCAGATTGGGTCAAAACGCTAGTTGAGTCCTATCACACCCCTGAGATCAAAGAGTTTGTTTTGGATAACTTTGAAGGCTCTTTGATTCCTGTGTGGTAAAGCATTCATGCAAGAATGCACGGCGGACCCTATGTAGGGTCCGCTATTTTTATACGTGGTGGCAGGCAACTTGATGCTGACCGTTCTCACGTGCTTCTAGCACTGGTGCTTGTTGTTTGCACAGATCGGTAGCCAAGGGGCAGCGCGGATGAAAGGTGCATCCGCTGGGTGGACTGAGGGGGTTGGGCACCTCGCCCGATACCTGTACCCGTGGTGTGCCACGTTTATTGAGATCCGGAATCGCGGCCAAGAGCATCTGCGTGTAGGGATGCATTGGGTTTTGAAATAAAGCATCACGCGGGGCGACCTCGACCAGCCGGCCCAGGTACATCACTCCGACTCGATCGGCGATATGGTGTACGACGGCGAGGTTGTGAGAGATAAATAAATAACTCAGCTGGTGCTCGCTTTGTAGGTCTTTCATCAGATTCAGGACTTGTGCCTGCACCGACACATCCAGTGCTGAGGTAGGTTCATCACAAATAATGAATTCGGGGTTCAGCGCCAGCGCACGGGCGATTGAGATTCGCTGCCTTTGCCCCCCTGAAAACTGGTGTGGATAGCGTTGTCTGTCAGTTTCGCTGAGTCCAACCTGTTCAAGTAATTCGTTGACCTTTTGTGTTTGCTCGCGGTGGCTAAACTGAGTATGGGTTTCTAGCGGCTCGGCGATAATACGCCCAACACGCCAACGCGGGTTAAGGCTGGCATACGGATCTTGAAAAATCATTTGTATACGCTGCTGCAGCTTGCGACGCTGCTCTTGGGTCATATTGGCTGTATTGATGTCTTCGTAGTGAATACTGCCACGCGTTAATGAATATAGGCCTGCAAGCAGACGGGCCAGGGTTGATTTTCCACAGCCAGATTCGCCCACCAGAGCAAAGGTTTCCCCTTTGTAAATTTCAAAATTGATGCCATCGACGGCGCGTAATAGTTGGCGAGGACGACGGTAAATAACTCGATCTAACCAAGAAGGAGAAACATCAAACCAACGGGCAACATCATGGGCACGTACAAAAGCTTGTTTCATGGTTTGACCTCCTCATGCAACCAGCAGGCGACTTTGTGGCGATGACCAACAGTGAGTAGCTCGGGGAT
>DATGTW010000083.1:0-3047 GCA_035301625.1 Paenalcaligenes sp. | reverse complement strand
AAAGCAGGTAAGGCTTTGGATACTGCACTATTTGCTTCGGTGACGGGCGAGGCTTTGGCGACTTTGGTGTTGATTTTAGTGGCTGCGCCCATTTCGGTGTTATCGCTTAAAGCGGGACCCATTGAAAAGCTCTTTTTACTGATTTTTGCCTATACCGTGATTGGCACCATGGCCGGGAAAAGCATTCCCAAAGGCTTGATCTCATGCTGTTTGGGGATGTTGTTTGCCATGGTGGGCATGTCCAATATTACCGGGGCCACGCGCTTTACTTTTGGCATTACCGAGTTGATGTCCGGGATTTCATTCACACCCATGTTGTTGGGTGTTTTGGTCATGCCCGAGGTAATCAACGTAGCTTTGCGCAGAAACGGTCAGGGCTCTGAGGTTACAATTCCTAAACCCAAAAAGCCTGCTGATGGTCGCCTGAGCTTTAGAGAGTATTTGTCGGTCTTTCCTACTATCTTGAAATCCACCGGGATTGGCACTTTTATTGGTGCCTTGCCTGGTTTGGGTTCTAGTACAGCGGCCTTTATTGCTTATGGCGAGGCACGTCGCACCACCAAAGAGCCTCAAAAATACGGTAAAGGTTCTGTCGAGGGGATTGCCGCGGCCGAGTCCGCTAATAACGCGGTGTGTGGCTCCAGTCTGATTCCGATGCTGACGCTGGGCATTCCCGGGGATGACGTGGCAGCACTATTGATGGGGGCATTTTTGATTCACGGATTGACCCCCGGACCGATGATTTTTTATGAAAGTACAGACATTATCTATGCTATCTTTGCGGGTTTTTTGATTACGGATATATTTTTATTGGTTATTGCCCGTTCCGGCTTTAAGTTTTTCATCAAAATTGCTTCCTTGCCGCGTTTCTATATTTTCCCCTGCGTGACCGTTTTTGCCGTGGTGGGGGCTTATGCTGCTGGCCAGGATATGAACGATGTATTGATATTAATTGTGTTCACCATTTTTGGTTTTTTAATGAAAAAAGTCGATCTGAACCCGGCTTTATTCATTATTGGTTTTGTTTTGGCACCATTTTTAGAGCAAAACCTGGACCAATCGTTGGCAATTGTGGGTGATCAATATCACTTGTTGTTTGCCTCGCCAATTGCTTTGTTTTTCATCTTTTTATCAGCAGTATTTGTGCTCTCAGTCGTTCGTTTAAGAAAAAGAGAGGCTTCTAAACTTCATGGAGGAGTTAATGAGTAGTTATAAAAAATCAGTGTTAGGGGTATTGGGCGCAGCCGCTTTTATGCTCGCCGCCGGACCCGCCATGGCGGATTATCCAGACAAACCCATACAGGTGATTGTGCCTTATAGCGCAGGTGGGGATTCCGATCTGACAACGCGTATTTGGGCCGATGCTGTGGAAAAAGAGATTGGTTCGCCCATTGTGGTGGTTAACCGACCCGGTGGCAGTGGGGTGGTAGGGACCGCTTTTGTGGCCAATGCCAAAAAAGATGGCTACACCCTGGTGAATGCTGGGTTGGGTAATGTGCAGGTAGTCCCCAACTTTAGTCAGACACCCTATGACTTTGATAGCTTTGAGCCCATTGTCAAGATGACTGCGGTGCCTTTGGCCGTGGTGGTTTCTACTGAGAGTCCCTACGAAACCTTTGATGATTTTGTCGCGGCCGCCAAAGAAAAAAGCCTGACGATGGGTTCTTTTGGAGCAGCTTCTTCCGGGACAGTGCTGGGCAATATCATTGCCGATCAAATGGGCTATGAGCCTAAATACGTGCATGCCGATAACACTGCTGAATCCGTAGCAGCTGTTGTTGGTGGGCACCTAGACTCAGCCGTGTCTTTTCCTCCGGGTTTTGATTCACACCTGAAGTCGGGCAAGGTGCGTGTGCTGGCCATCAACGAGCGCATGCCGCATCACGATGAGAGCATCCCCTTATTTTCTGACTACGATATCGAGGGTAGTTTTGAAGGCTGGTCGGGCATTTTTGCGCCCAAGGGTGTGCCTAATGAAGTCATCGAGACATTGGTCCAAGCCACTGAAAAGGTCATGCAGGACCCCAAGGTCATCGCTGCTTTTGAGAATGTCGGCGCGATCGTAGATTTTCGCCATGGTGACGAATGGGTCGAAGAAATGCAGGTGACCTACGACGCCATGCAGGAGTTAGCACAACAAAAAGGTAATTAATGTCTGAAGCGAGCCAAATAGAAATAACAATAATCGGTGCCGGCATCGTTGGGGTGAATACCGCGCTGCGCCTGCAAGCTGCAGGCCACCGCGTTCAAATCATCGATATGAACGAGCCGGCCCAAGGGTGCTCCAGCGGAAATGCGGGGGTCATTGCTGTGTATGGCGTGACCCCGGTCTCCATGCCCGGTTTATGGAAGCAGGTCCCCAAGATGCTCATGGATCCGATGGGGCCTTTGACCATACGTCGTCAGCACGCGCTCAAGCTGGCCCCGTGGTTAATGCGGTTCATGAAGGCCGGCAAACCCCAGGTGGTCGAAAACTCAGCCCGGGCGCTCGCTGGTTTGGTCACCAATAGTTATCGAGATTATCGTCAGATCACCGCAAAGTATGATCTGGATGAATACATTAAAAGCAGTCCCATACTGGCGGTTTACGAGTCGCGTGCGCACTTCGAGCGTGATCGTTACGCTTGGGATCTGCGCCGTCGCAATGGCACCCAGTGGGATGAGTTATCCACCGCTGATTTGCATGCACTCGAGCCCAGTTTATCCGCTGCCTTTGATTTTGCTGTGGCTATGCCTGGCTCAGGGTTTGTGCGTGATCCGCAAGGCTTTACGCACGCTCTTTTCATGCAATTTATTAAAAATGGCGGCCAGTTTAAAAAGACCAAGGTGCTGGGGATCTGCCCGAACGGGGGCACCACGGTGCTAAATACCAGCACAGGTGAAATCACAACCCAAAAAACAGTGATTGCTGCCGGGGCGTTTTCAGCGCAGCTAACTGAACAGCTGGGCGATAAAATCCCGCTCCAACAAGAGCGAGGCTACCACCTCACCTTGTCAGAGTACGCGGGCACCTCTCCTCGGCACGCTATCATGAGCCCCAAACACAA
>DATGTW010000082.1:0-18723 GCA_035301625.1 Paenalcaligenes sp. | reverse complement strand
CCCTCGCTATAGCGAAGGATAATTTGGGGTGACTGATGGGACTCGAACCCACGACAACCGGAATCACAATCCGGGGCTCTACCAACTGAGCTACAGCCACCTCTACTGCGTAAAAAAGTAACTATAGCACAAAATAAAAAGCCATGCATCCCCTTTGTTTTTGCTAAGCTACAAGTACAGAAGTTCGCTCTCTGATTACCACGAATAAAGGAGCAATTATGACGCAGTTATTTGTTGTGCACCCTGAAAACCCGCAACCGCGTTTAATTTCACAGGCCGCTCAGATGATCGCAGAAGGCAAGGTAGTCGCCACTCCGACGGATTCTAGCTATGCACTGGTTGCCCGTCTTGATGATCGTGCTGCTGCTGAGGCGTTACGTCGTTTACGGGGTCTGGACGAGCGCCACAATCTGACTTTACTTTGTCGGGATTTGGCAGAAATCAGTCATTTTGCCAAGGTTGATAATGTACAGTACCGATTGCTCAAATTAGCGACTCCTGGTCCTTGGACTTTTATTCTTGAGGCCACCAAACAGGTGCCACGGCGAGTATCGCATACTGCTAAAAAAACTATTGGTATCCGAGTACCGCAAAATCCAATTTTGCAATCTCTCATAGAGCATGCAGAGACTAATTTGCTTTCGACCACGTTAATCCCCGAGGGTGAGGAGGACCCTTTGAATGATGCACAACGTATTGCCGAGCTCTACAAGGGCCGTGTTGCAGCCGTGATAGATGGTGGGCCATGTCCATGGGAGCCCACTACCGTGATTGATTTGACTACCGACGTTCCAGAGGTACTGCGTCAAGGCCAAGGAGATCCACAAAAGATTGGTTTGGAGTAGACTTGTAGTCTCTGACTAATTACTATTAAAAACCATACTCAAGGGCTCACTGCCGTTGAAGCCTATTTGTACTTAGTGAGCTCCTTGGGTTTTTTATTGTCTGACTCTTACGCATTTGCATGGATTCCATCATACAAACCATCACCGTATTGGCGTTGCCAGTTCTTTTTGCGATTACTCTGCATGAGGCAGCGCATGGGTATGTAGCACGTCATTTAGGTGATCCCACAGCATATTTGGCTGGGCGTATCAGTTTAAATCCGCTTCGTCATATTGATCCGATCGGGACGATTGCAGTTCCGTTGTTTTTGTTGTTTACAGCTAAGCTCATGGGTGGGGCTGGTTTTATTTTCGGTTGGGCCAAGCCCGTGCCCGTTAATTGGTCGCGTTTGAAAAGGCCCAAACAGGACATCCTTTGGGTTGCTTTAGCAGGTCCAGCAGCCAATTTTGCCATGGCGCTGTTTTGGGCTTTATTGCTCAAGCTTTTGTTTATATGGGGCGCGGCTGGTACGGACTTTTGGGCTCAGATGGCTGTGGCCGGCATACAGATTAATATTATTTTAATGGTTTTTAATTTGTTGCCTTTGCCTCCACTTGATGGAGGGCGTATTGTTTATAGTCTATTACCCATGAAATGGGCTCAGCCTTATGCCCGTATTGAGCCCTACGGGATGCTCATTTTGCTGCTTTTATTGTTCAGTGGCGTGCTTTGGCAAGTATTACAACCCATTATTTGGTTTTTTTACGGGTTTTTTAGCTGGTTTTTATGATTTTTTGGGCGGATCCGTTAAACTGATGCTTTCAACCTTTCGCTTAGATTTGTCTTACCAGGAGACTATTTAAAAATGGCTACTTCGGATATTGCAACCCCCTACTTTGAGGGAAGCATGGTTGCCCTCGTGACACCCATGTTTCCAGACGGACGCTTAGACTTTGAGTCCTACAAGAAACTAATTGACTGGCATGTTCAAGAGGGCACCAAGGCGGTAGTCGTGGTTGGGACTACGGGTGAGTCTCCCACGGTTAATATGGACGAGCACGCCGAACTTATCGAGGTGGCTGCCAAACACGCAGGTGATCGTATCCCTGTGATTGCTGGGGTGGGGGGTAACTCGACCAGCGAGGCCATCCAGCTGACCCAACACGCCTATGAGGTTGGGGCAACGGCTGGATTATCAGTGGTCCCCTATTACAATCGACCCACCCAAGAGGGGTTGTATCAGCATTTCAAAAAAATCGTCGAGACAGTGCCTTTGCCCACATTGCTTTACAATGTGCCCGGCCGCACCGTTGCCGATATGGCCAACGAAACAGTGCTCCGACTGGCACAGGTACCTGGTATCATTGGCACCAAAGAAGCGACTGGCGATATGGCTCGACTGGGGGCGCTGTTGCGTGATTTGCCCGAGGACTTTATGGTTATCAGCGGTGATGACCCCACCGCAGCTGCATTGATTTTGCTGGGCGGCAAGGGCAATATTTCTGTGACCGCCAATGTGGCACCACGGCTAATGAGCACGCTTTGTCAGGCTGCACTTGATGGTGACGTAGCCACAGTGCGCAAATATAATGGCATGCTTGCTGATCTTAATCGTCAGCTGTTTATCGAGGCCAACCCAATTCCTGTGAAATGGGCGCTGGCAGAAATGGGGCGCATTCAGTTGGGCTATCGCTTACCCATGACCCCATTAAGCGAACAATACCATGAGCGCGTGCGTCAGGCGCTGCGAGAGGCAGGATTATTAGCATGAAAAAGTTTCGAATCAATATGCGCTTAACCCCAATTGCTTTGGCATTGGGGTTAAGTGTAATGGTGGGTTGTTCAACAGTCGAAGAGCTGATTGGCGCCGAAGAAAGTGTTGATTATAAAAGCACCGTTCGGGGTGACCCGCTCAGTATTCCCCCGGATCTAACGCAGGCGCATTCTGATGCGCAATATCGTGCTCCAGAGGGGGTGACCACGTTTTCGCATTATGCAGCATCCCAGCAAGAACGTGATGCCGCACGCAAGCAAGGCGAAGTCTTGCCCGAGCAAGATGGTATGCAGGTGATGCGCGAGGGGGATATGCGCTGGCTAGTGGTAGAACAACCCCCCGAGGAACTCTATTCTCAAATTATTGAGTTTTGGGGCCAACAGGGCTTTACCATCGATAGCGAGGATCCACGCACTGGGGTGATTCAAACCCATTGGGCGGAAAACCGGGCCAAGATACCCGAGGGCTGGATTCGTCGTGCTTTGGGCACCATTATTGATCAGGTTTTTGATAGTGGTGAGCGTGAGCGCTTCCGGACACGTCTAGAGCGTGTTGACGGCAAGACCGAGATCTACATCAGTCACCAGCACATGGAAGAAACCCCCACACAAGATGGAACTACCTTCAAATGGGTTTATGGCCAAGAGGATCCCGGCTTGAACGCCGCGATGTTAGCTCGGTTGATGGTGTTTTTAGGCAGTGACCGACAAACCGCCAGTGACCGCGTCAAAGAGGCCGAAGAGCAGCAACGCCGTCCAGAAGTTCAGATCCAAGAGCATCAGGGCGAAGCGTATATGACGCTCAATGAGCCCTTTGATCGTGCCTGGAGACGTGTTGGCTTGGCGATTGATTCAGCTGGCTTCTCGGTAGAGGACCGTGACCGTAGCACAGGTGAGTTCTTTATCCGTTATCTGGATGCGGATACCGGGGTCAAGATCGAGCAACAAAACATCATGGGCCGACTTTTTGGTGGTCGGGATACATCCGTACCAGAAGAGTTACGCATCCGCGTTCGCGAACAGGCGGGGCAAACCATGGTTCAGGTGCTTGATACTGAGGGGCAGGTCTTGCAGACGGATACTGCACGACGCATCATCCAGGTACTCATACAGCACATGGGTTCAGACGCCAATTAAAAAAAGCCTCCCATCTTGTTGTACGACTTATAGTCGTCGGCTCGAGGAAAAAGCGCCTTATGCTTAGCATCTGGCGCTTTTTTATGCGTATACGCGGTTGGGTACGTATTAGTTTAGTTTATCTTGTAATTCGTACAGCATATCCAATGCTTGACGGGGTGTCAGTTCGTCTAATGAAAGGTTGTGTAATGCTTCTAAAGCCTCCACGTGCTCGGGGGGTAGGGCTGCTTGCTCATTGCTCTCTGCCTGTGTGGATAGCCCACGGCTTTCAGGGTCAGGTTCACTGGTTTCAGCCGAGAATAAATCCAACTGTGGCAAGCCCTCTTTTTGTTCCTCTAGCTTCATGAGCTCTCGGGTGGCTTGTCTGATGACTGCGGTAGGGATACCCGCGCGCTGTGCGACCTGTATACCGTAGCTACGGCTGGCAGGGCCTTTGCGTACCTCGTGCAAAAATACGACGCCACTGGGGGTTTCTGCTGCTGCCAGGTGAACATTGACTGATTGCGTATATTGTTCAGCAAGACGCGTCATTTCAAAATAGTGCGTGGCAAAAAGGGTGAGGCTTTGATTATTTTGAATAAGGCGGGTAGCAATCGCCCATGCCAGAGCCAGCCCATCATAGGTCGAGGTCCCGCGTCCTACCTCGTCCATTAAGACCAAACTATAGGGGGTTGCTGCTGCCAGTATTGAGGCTGTTTCGGTCATTTCCACCATAAAGGTCGAGCGTCCTCCCGCTAGATCATCAGCCGCGCCAATACGGGTGAAAATGCGATCTATGGGGCCTATCCGTGCTGTTTGTGCGGGGACATAGCTGCCCATACGCGCCAGCAGAGCAATGAGCGCAGTTTGACGCATATAGGTGGACTTACCTCCCATATTGGGGCCAGTAATTAATAACAAACGTCGTTCATGATGCATACTGCAGTCATTGGGTGTGAAAGGCTCGATGGTATGTTCTACGACAGGGTGTCGACCTTGAGTGATCTCTATTTCAGGTAAATTGCTTAGTTCAGGACGAACCCAGTTGTGCTTATGAGCATGATGCGCCAGTGCGCCCAGTGCATCGAGCTCGGCCAAAGCCTGTGCTGCACCTGACACAGCGCCGACATAACCCTGTAATTCTAGTAGCAATTCATCGTAGAGTTGTTTTTCCCTAGCCAAACTACGCTCTTGTGCAGAGAGTACTTTGTCTTCCCATTCCTTGAGTTCAGGGATGATGTAACGTTCGGCATTTTTTAAAGTCTGTCGACGCTGATATTCCTGGGGGACACGATCCGATTGGGCGCGGCTAACTTCAATAAAAAAACCATGCACACGGTTATACTCTACTTTGAGGTTTTGAATGCCGGTGCGCTCGCGTTCACGTTGCTCGAGTTGGGCAATAAAAGAACCACTGTCCTGAGAAAGCTGTCTGAGTTCATCTAGGGCTTTATCATAGCCATTGGCAATAACACCACCATCACGGACCATGGCTGCTGGGTTTTCATCAATAGCACGCTTTAGAAGAGCATGTAATTCAGGGTCTATATCCAAGAGCTCTACCAAAGGCTGAAATAACGTTAGCTCGAAATGTTTTTGTAATTGCTCTTGTAGTTCGGGCAAAACGGTCAGTGCTTGGCGCAGGCTTGCTAGCTCGCGTGGGCGTACTGACAACAATGCCATGCGCGTAGCAATGCGCTCTATGTCAGGAAAGTTTTTTAGCGCTGTTTGCAAACTATCGGCATTAAAGTCTGGGGTTTGTAGCTCTGTGGGTGGTGTAATTAGGGCTTGGATGCGCTCTTGACGTTGATGAATCGTGTGGTTATCACGTAAAGGGTGATGTACCCAGCGCCGCAGCAAACGCGCGCCCATCGGTGTACAGCAGTGGTCAATCACTGAGAATAGTGTGGGTTGGTCTTCGCCACTGAGCGTAGTAGTCAGCTCGAGGTTTTTTCGTGTGACACTATCTAAAATTACGAATTCCGAGCTTTGCTCTTGCTGTATGTGTTGTATGTGACTGAGCTCGCTGGATTGTGTTTCGCTGACATAGCGCAGCAGTGCTCCAGCAGCACAAATAGCCAGATGTAAATCCTCGATGCCAAAACTAGCCAAGCTATCAATACGAAAATGCTCAAGCAAAAAATGGCGGGCACTATCCAATTCAAAATGCCAGTCAGCTGCCTTGGCATGACTGATGGCAGGCAGCAGCTCATTAAAAGACTGGCTTTCGGCGTGCAACAGCTCAGCAGGCTCGATACGGCTAAGTAATGCATCCAGCATTTCTTCGTCGCATTCTTCGATATTAAAGCGCCCACTGGCCAGATTCATCCAGGCTAATCCGAAACTGTGTTTACCACGTCGTTTTTGTGACCAAATAGCAGCAATGCTTTTATCCGTGCGTTGGGGTAATAGTGCTTCATCAGTGAGTGTCCCCGGCGTAATATAACGCACGATTTTTCTTTCTACAGGTCCACGGCTTTTGCTGGGATCACCGATTTGTTCACATAGGGCGACTGATTCGCCCAGTGAAACCAGGCGAGCCAAATAACCTTCGACAGCATGAAAGGGGACACCTGCCATAGGTACTGGTTTGCCATCTGACAAGCCGCGTTGTGTCAAAGTTAGATTAAGTAGTTTGGCACCTTTTTCCGCGTCCTCGTAAAACAGCTCGTAGAAGTCACCCATGCGGTAAAAAAGCAGATAGGATTTGGCCTGCTTTTTTAAGCGCAGATACTGCTGCATCATGGGGGTGTGACCAGAAAAATCATTTTTAACCATTTAAATCAATCACTTTCACTTATGTTTTTGCTATGTTTTGCATCTTCGCCTATCCAATCGGCCTAAGCTATTGCTGTTGTTGGCTCATTAGGCCTCTTGATCCATCATGTGCTTGTTATTCAAAGGCCATTGTCGGGTCTTAAGCATAAAAAGCTCAAACAAGCCAGGGGGCATCGCGCGCTCACCTGCTTCCCATTGCTGCCATGCACGCATAGATGCACTGACGATTCTCGCTGCTTCTGTTTGGGTCAGATTTGCGGCGTGGCGCGCGTGGCGAACCTTTTCTGGGCTTGGGTTGCGAGGCTTGGCTTTGCTCATGACTTTTAGTGTTATCAGTCTGAACTCGTTATGTGGTTAGCGATAGATGAATGGTAACTTGCATCTGCCATGGTACGCTCATTGAGTGCCTTTTTGCAATGCCTTTATGGGTTTAAATGGGTGCAGCAATATCCAGTATTATCAATGTCCTGTATGATTAAATCGTGGTGTGAGGGTCGTTGAAAATTTTGGGGATAGGTAAGGTGGTCAGACGAGACCTATCCATAAGTTCAGCGTGGATAGGAGAGTATAGATGAACGATAAATCGTCAATACGAAAAAAAGAGTTGGAAGAAGCGCTCAACAAAAAATATAAGCAATATCTTCCAGACATTGGCCCAGGTTTGGTCGAATGGTTGTTCAAGGAACACTATGAACGCCCAGGCTTGGATATCAAGATCAGAAAAATAATAAGTGTAGCTGTGTTAGCAGCTTTAGGAAATCAGACAAAGCCACAACTGCGGCTCAATATTTCTGATGCTTTGGATGCAGGGGCTAGCAAAGAAGAGTTAGCCGAAGCAATTTGGCAAATTGGAATATATGCAGGTATGCCTGCTGCTATCAATGGGCTCAACACTGCGTTGCAGGTTTTCAATGAAGAAGCGTCCTAATATGCGCAACATCAAGTTTTTTTGAACTGACCCTAGTATGCTGCCGCTATTAAAAATCGCTATCGGTTAGCTTCAAAATAACTGTTGGGGGCATACTGTCAATCAAAATTGGAGCAGCGTATGAGCGATGTGCTGATTGTGGGGGCGGGTCCCACAGGTCTTGCTTTGGCTTTATGGTTAACCAAGCAAGGCATCAAGATTCGACTCATTGATAAAAGCATTGGCCCGGGCGAGACATCTCGAGCCATGGTCGTTCAGGCGCGTACGCTGGAGTTGTATCGCCAGTTGGACTTGGCAGAGGCTGTTGTTTCTGCAGGACATATAAATCCCTCCATGAACATGTGGACACGCGGCAGGCATCGAGTCAAAATTGTTTTTTCGGATGCTGGCGCCAATACAACGCCCTATCCATTTGTCACTGTCTACCCCCAAGATCAACATGAACGATTATTAGCAAATAAACTGGCAACGATGGGGATTACGGTTGAACGGGAGACTGAGTTGCTCTCTTTTCAGGATGAAGGAGAGTACGTCACTGCAGTGCTTCGCTTATCCGATGGGAGCGAGTCCACCTTACAAGTGCAATACCTTGCAGGTTGCGATGGGGCGCGTTCTACAGTTCGAGAGCATTTGGGTACCGAATTTAAAGGAGGGACCTACAAACACGTATTCTATGTTGCTGATGTTGAGGCGAGCGGTTTGGAACCGGTGGACGAAGCTCATATTGCACTCGACCGCGGTGATTTTGCACTCGTGTTTTCGTACGGTACCGAAGGAAAAAGAAGGCTTATTGGCACCGTCCAGGATGAGCGTGCGAGCAATGCAGAGACTTTAACATTTAGGGATGTACAACAGGATGCAATCAGGTATCTGGGGCTGCACGTTCATAAGGTTAACTGGTTTTCTACTTACCGTGTCCACCATCGGGTTGCTGATGAATTTCAGCGCGGTCGAGTCTTTTTGTTAGGCGACGCAGCGCATATCCACAGTCCGGCTGGCGGACAGGGAATGAACACAGGAATTCTCGATGCTAACAATCTTGCGTGGAAGTTTGCCGATGTCATTAAAGAGCGTGCCCCAGACAGCTTGCTCGAAAGTTACGCTGTCGAGCGGCAGGCATTTGCTCAAAGACTAGTAGCTACCACCGATCGTGTGTTTACATTGGCAACTAGTGAGGGCAGTCTAGCAGACATCATTAAAACCAATATCGTTCCACTTATTGCAAGCGTGGCGTACAAAATCGACAGCGTACGCGAGTTTCTGTTCAAGACTGTTTCTCAAACGACATTGCACTATCGGGACAGCAGGCTCAGTGAGGGCAAAGTTGGGCAGGTTCAGGGTGGTGACCGATTGCCATGGACGGGTTTGTATGGTTTGGATAATTATAAGGCGTCCGAGGCAATCACTTGGCAGGTTCACCTTTATGGTAAAGCTGATCCTGCACTGCGTGAGTGGTGCGAAAAACGTAGTATTCCGCTTCAGATTATCGACTGGAAAGCTGACTATCAAATTGCAGGCATAGAATACGGTGCAATGTACTTGATCCGCCCTGATATGTATATTGCTTTAGCTACTGCTCAGTCCGCTCCGGATATGTTGGACCGATATTTTTCCATTCAGGGCTATAACTGGATTTGAGTTTGCATACTTAACATGCTTATGAGCCACACCAACATAATTTGACTCGATTTTTTCTGCATTTATGGGTTCCTGGGCATCGCTACTGCTGGACGCTGGAATGCCTAAAGTCCTGACATCATGAATTGAATTACGGGCGAGGTGAACGAATGAAAGTTAAACGCATTGTGGTTAACTTTGCTGCGACAAACTTGGAGCAAACCGGATTTTTTTACCAAGAGATTTTGGGCTTGGATTTATTGATGGACCATGGATGGATTCGAACTTATGGATCAGACGTGCAAATGCCTGTTCAGATCAATTTTGCTTCCGAAGGTGGTTCTGCTACGCCGGTGCCGGATTTGTCGATCGAGGTGAATGACCTTGATAAGGTATACCAAAAGATGAAAAATGCTGGCTTTACGATTGAGTACGGACCGGTTAATGAGCCTTGGGGAGTCCGGCGATTTTATGTGCGTGATCCCTTTGATAGGCTGATTAATATATTGGCCCACGTTTAGCCAAGCTTTTTATTTAGTTAGGTTGCTGAACATGCCGATCTGTGTTGGTATCAGGTCAGAGGTAAAACTAACCATTAATGGTAATGCTCGGGCATGAATCACCCGAGCAAATGCCTATGCTTACAGTGTAAAAGAGTGCCCTTTAGGCTTTTTCAGATCAGCATGGATGTCCGCTAATATTTCATAGCTATTAAGGCGATCCTGCGCATGATACATATTAGTTGCGACGATGAGCTCATCGGCTTGAGTTTCGTCAATAAATTCTTGGATTTGTTCTTTCACGGTATCAGGGCTGCCAATAGCCGTGCACGATAACACATGCTGCATGATGTGCTGTGCAGGGGCGCCAGCTTTTTCCATATAGTTTTCTACGGGTGGAGGTAGTTGGATAGGCTGACCAGTGCGTAAACTTACAAAGGATTGTTGCCACGAGCTAGCTAAATGGTGTGCTTCTTCATCGGTATCCGCAGCAAAGACGTTGTAGCCTAGCATCACATAGGGCTTGTCCAAATACTTGGAGGGGCGGAAATGCTCTCTATATACATTGATGGCATCGTTGAGTTGGGCAGGCGCAAAATGCGAAGCAAAGGAATAGGGCAGGCCAAGCATAGCTGCGACTTGTGCGCCATAGAGGCTGGAACCCAAGATCCAGATGGGTACATTCAGCCCCTTGCCTGGTACCGCAGTGATGGGTTGCTGAGGTTGTTCCGAGAAATAATCGAGCAGCTCCATCACATCATGTGGAAAGGCATTCGGGTCAGTATCTAGATTGCGTCGCAGAGCACGGGCGGTTTGGGGGTCCGAACCAGGGGCACGACCCAAGCCCAAATCAATACGCCCAGGAAACAGGCTTTCCAGGGTGCCAAATTGCTCGGCAATTACCAATGGAGCATGGTTAGGCAGCATGATTCCACCTGCACCTACACGGATGCGCTGTGTGTGGTGTGCGACATGAGCAATTAAAATAGAGGTCGCGGCACTGGCAATACCAATCATGCCATGGTGCTCTGCCATCCAATAGCGATGAAAGTGTAAACGATCGCAGAGCTTGGCTAACTCTATGGTGGTAGCAAATGATTGTTCGGCGTTTCCATCTTGGACAATGGGGGCCAGATCGAGTACCGACAAAGGGTATAGTTCGCTCATAAAAAACCTTTAGCTATAACGCCGCATAAGTGCAGTCAATATAAATCAATGCATTAAATTGAAAACTTATGCAAATGAAAGATGAGATGAAACATTAAAACAGCTATGATTGGTGGGTTCAATTTTCACTGGAGTGTTCAATGTCTGAGGATTTAGAATTGTCACAGCCTTTTTATTCGTTGCCGTGGATAGAGGGCTTTGCCATCAATTTAGTGATTGCCATTGTAATTTTGGTCATCGGTTGGTGGATATCTAGCTTTGCTGGGCGTACCATACGCAGGGCAGCACAGCGTTCCGCCCGTATCGATCCCACCATTGTACCTATTGCCCAGTCCGTAGTGGAATGGACAATCCGGATTTTTGTCATTATCGCAGTTTTGGCGCGTTTTGGGGTTCAAACAGCCAGTATTATTGCGGTACTGGGTGCTGCAGGTTTAGCCGTTGGCTTGGCGTTACAAAATACACTGCAAAATATCGCGGCGGGCGTAATGCTCTTGGTATTAAGACCACTGCGCGCAGGTGAGTTTGTGACAGTCGTTGGCAAAGGCGATGGTACTGTTCAAGAGATTGGATTGTTTTTGACCCGTTTTGTCCAGGTTGATGGGGTGCATTTCTCGCTGCCAAATAGTGCGGTATGGGGCAGTGCTATTATCAACTACAGCCGTAACGAAACAAGGCGCATGGAAATTGAGATTGGCGTACGCTACGATGATGACATCGATTTGGCACTGCAGACGTTGCAGTCTTTGCTGGACGAACACGCCGATATACTCAAAGATCCCGCACCCATAGCGGTGGTCACATCTTATAAAGAAAACCACGTGAATATCACTATGCGTTGCTGGATTGAAACCAGCAAGTTTTGGGGTGTGCGTTTTTACCTAAATAAAACTGCGGTACAGGAATTACAAAAGGTTGGCTTGCGTCATCCAATCCCCGTGCGCGAGGTTCAAAATATCAGCGAACAGAACAAGGCTGCTTGAGAATCTTTAGTTGGTTTTACTTAGTTATAGGCACTTAAAAAGGCCCCGGGTAGGGGCCTTTTTTACTTGATTTCAAAGCGATGTATTTGAAACCATCAGAGGGCAGCGTGTGATGTGCTTAGAGGTTTTTGGATAGCTCGTCCAATACCTTTTGTATTTCTCGTGCGATTTCTTTTTGTCGTCTTGCCGGCATTCGATCTGTAATCGCGGTGACGCTAATCGCTAGCAAGGGGTGACCCTGGCTGCTGCAAAGCGCAGAACCGACGCCTAAGGCACCACGTACGGTATAACTGCCGATGACCGAATATCCGCGTGTGCGTGTATTTTGTACCAATTGACGCATTTCGCGCAGGGTCATGCCGCCGTAATGCTCGATCTCTTTGCTGTTGTTTTGCATGATTTGTTCGATGGTATCGTCATCTAGGGCTGCTAACAAAGCCAAACCACCGGAACCCACACCCAAGGGCTGTCGTTTATTAGCATAAGTACCCAATATTTGAACTGGGTATGGACCTATTTCACGCCAAAGCGTGAGTGAATCATTGCCCTCGCGAACGACCAAGAACACGGCATCGCCAAATTGATTCGCGAGCTCACGCATATGGGGTTTGGCATGTTCAATTAGATGATGTTCGGGTTCAGGACCCTGAATTTGATTTTGTTTGGCAGCTGCGTAGCGACGGGTCCGACCGACCGAATATACAAACTCGCACTCGGTCAGTGCGGCCAACAGTCGATAAATGGTGGGTCGTTGCAACCCAGTCAAACGAGAAAGCTCGGTCACACTCAGGCCTTTATCATCATGGGCCTGCAGCGTTCTAAGAATCAAAAGTCCACGCCGTAACGTACGCGGGCCAGCAGTGCCTTCTGAAGGTAATTTTGACATACATTGTGACTCATCAGTAGATAAGGAAACCAATAGAAAAATAACCTAAACCAGGCTATGTGTCCATCTTTCGGACAAGTATGCGCTGAGCCCCCACAGTTATTTAAGGGTAAAAAGAGGCGCTGATTCAAAGCAGCGTGATCTCATAACTGCTTGGTTTAGATGGATGTTTCTATGTGTTGGCTCTTATGAGTCGACAATCTTGTTGAGGCGTTCAACGTCGAGAGGTTGTTGTCCATCGTCCACACGTTGCCCTAATTCTTCCAAGGCCTTGCAAAGCCGTTCAATTCGTTCCTCTTGGCGTGCACTGTGTTGAATGAGCTCTTCGAGTACCTCTGTGAGCGGGTCGATACCATTTTTCTCAACAGCATAAGCAGCGAAGGCCGGATCAGAGGTTTCGGTATCATTTTCGTGCTGATGGCGGGATTGCTTGAGTAGATCACGTAGAGGTTGCGTATCGAAATGCTCGTCATTGCGTACGCAGGGATCATTGCCTAGTTGGGCTGCCAAGGATGGCCCAGGCACACTTTGTCCAGGTCGTTTAGGTGCGGTTTGCTCGGGGCGTTGTGTGTGGTCAGGGGTTTCTTTGGTTTTTGTGCTTTTATCTTCTTTTTGTATGATACGGGCCGGATTACCCACGGCGGTAGCCCCTGCCGGAATGGGTTTGATGACCACCGCATTGGAACCTATTTTGGCGTCTTGCCCGACGGTAAAGCCCCCCAGAATTTGGGCGCCGGCGCCGACAACCACACCTGATTCCAGGGTAGGGTGGCGCTTGGTGCCTTTGTATAGGCTGGTTCCCCCCAAGGTAACCCCTTGGTAAATCGTGCAGTCATCGCCTACGACTGCTGTTTCGCCGATAACTACGCCTAAACCGTGGTCGATAAACACACGACGGCCAATATGAGCACCTGGGTGAATCTCGATACCTGTAAACATGCGATTGAGGTTAGAGATAAAACGCGCAATTAAACGCAAGCCAGCCTTCCATAGGCGATGGGCGAGACGATGAATCAGTACCGCATGTAGTCCCGGGTAACATGTGAGTATTTCCAGTTTGCTACGCGCAGCAGGGTCTCGTTTGTAAATGCAGGCGATGTCTTCGCGGAGTCTAGAAAACATAAGGGTTGTAAAAACGTGAAGGGTGTATGTGTGTTGGTAAGAGATGTGAGCCAAGAGTAACCCATAAACATAAGCTCATGCCAAACTAGCTAGTCATTATTATTTTACTATTTTGTTAAGTATCACGCATTAATCACGTATATTATGTTTTTTTTTGGTTTTATTATGATGTAATTTCAAAATGGCCGAGCAAATCCCCCTAAATAACGAAACCTCGTCCTCGCGCATTTGGAAACGACGAAAAAAATGTGTCATGCGCTCGGGGATTTTTTTGGGCTCATCTACACTGATAATTTCCAATGCGGTAAGGGCTTCAAACCAATGCTCTAACAATGCGTCCACTTGTTCGGTGCGGGCGGGTTGTTCACGGCGGTGTTTTTTCCCTTTGATGGCTTTGGGCAACAGTTGGTCCTCGGCGTGATCACCATCCAGTAATGCATAGCGAAATTCCCAGGCGGCTATTTGCAGTGCCTGAGCTACATTTAGTGAGCTGTATTGCTCATTTGCGGGGATGTGGCACAAATAATTGCAATGCTGTGTTTGTTCATTCGTCATGCCCATGCGCTCAGTACCGACAACAAGTGCTATATGAGCCTGTTGTTTTTGGATCTTTTCCGAGGCAATTTTAGCTGCAGTGCGAATGTTACATGAGGGGGGGCCTATATAGCGTGTACGTGCAGATAACGCAAAAGATAGGTGTATAGGTGCTAATGCGGCACCCAAATCGGGGGCGATACGGGCATGCTCGAGTACATCAGTTGCGCCACTGGCCATGGCAATTGCATCAGGATGCGCTATTATTGAAGGCTTTACATTGACCAGTACCAAGCCACCAAAACCCATGGTTTTGATTGCGCGTGCTGCAGCGCCCACATTTCCCGGATGGCTGGGCGCAATCATGACAAAATGAATATGGTTAAAAGGACTGCTGGAACAAGAGGGCTGTGGTGTATTCATCAACTAATTGGCTCTGTACTGGTCAGGTTAAGTAGAGTGGATTCCATCTAAACGCGCCCATTGTAAAATGAATTGGGCGTAGATGTTTTTTTATTGTTTTTTAAAACGGCTATTTATGAATGCGATGCTAAATACCGCCTTGCGGGCGGCACGTCGCGCGGGGCAGGTAATCAACCGTGCAAGTTTACGTATAGAACGTCTTTATGTAGATAAAAAAGGGCCTAAAGACTATGTGACAGAAGTCGATCGTGAGGCTGAACAGATCATTATCGATACCCTGCAGCAGGCCTACCCTGATCATGACATACTGGCCGAGGAAAGCGGGTTGGTACGGGCTTTATCTGCTCAGACATCGGGTGACTCACAGCGAGCCCGCGAGGGCGCCGATACTGATACCGGGTCATCCGTTGATACAACAGCCGCGCCCGCCGAATATCAGTGGGTTATCGATCCCCTTGATGGCACGACCAATTTCATTCATGGTTTTCCCAATTATGCGATTTCTATTGGTTTGCTGCATCGACAACAGCTGGCCCATGCTTTGATTTTTGACCCAGTGCGCAATGAACTGTTTTATGCCAGTCGTGGCGAAGGTGCATTTTTAAATGATCGCCGGGTACGAGTATCACAGCAACGGCACTACCATGAGGCCTTGCTAGGCGCACACGTCGCAGGCTCAGGTGGGGGTATGCGTGCTGACTCTCCTTTTGCAGCGATGCTATCTGATTGCACTGCAGTGCGTCGCACAGGCTCGGTGGTGCTTGATTTGGCGTATGTTGCTTGTGGCCGTTTAGATGGCTTTGTAGGCGTAAACCTCAAGCCCTGGGATATGGTCGCAGGTGCTTTATTGGTATTAGAGGCCGGTGGGCTGGTAGGTGACTTTGCTGGCGAGCAAGATTGGTTGCAAACCGGCAATATCCTAGCGGCTACGCCCAAGGTCTTTGGGCGTATGGTGGCATACCTGTAGGGTTTCGTCCTGTCCTGTATTGATTGACTAGAGGTCTTTTATGGAGTGGATACTGGACCCGACCGCTTGGGCGGGTTTGTTTACCCTAATTTTATTAGAAATTGTACTGGGGATAGATAACCTCATCTTCATTGCTATTTTGGTGGACAAGCTACCACCAAAATTGCGTGATCGTGCTCGCGTGTTAGGGCTGACTTTGGCATTGCTGATGCGGTTAGGGCTACTGACCATCATGTCCTGGCTAATTACGCTCAATGCACCGTTATTTACTTTATTCGATCTGAGCTTTTCAGGACGAGACCTCATTTTAATATTGGGTGGGGTGTTTTTGATCTTTAAAGGTACGCTTGAGCTCCACGAGCGCATTGATTATCGCCCCATCAAGGCCGAAGGGGTGCGTGCTTATGCCAGTTTTGGCCTGATCGTCACTCAAATCGTTATTTTGGATGCCGTTTTCTCTATTGATGCAGTGATTACTGCCGTAGGTATGGTCGAACATTTAGCCGTCATGATGATAGCGGTGATCGTGGCCATTCTAATCATGATCGTGGCATCCAAACCTTTGACGACTTTTGTAAACCAGCATCCCACTGTGATTATCCTGTGTTTGGGCTTTTTGCTCATGATTGGATTCTCATTGCTGGTAGAAGGCTTTGGTTTTGTACTGCCCAAGGGCTATTTATATGCGGCCATCACCTTTTCTGTGTTGATCGAAACCTTTAATCAGTTGGCACGACGTAATCGGCGATTAGCAGAAGAACATCGCCCTATGCGTGAGCGCACTGCCGAAGCTGTATTGCGTATGTTAGGTAAGAGATTGCCTTCAGATATGCCTGCAGCCAGTGCAGACCCCGCTGGTGTGGTTGACCCCAGCCTGGTTTTTGGCAAAGAAGAACGTGATATGGTCAGTGGTGTATTAACGTTGTCCGAGCGCAATGTGCGTTCACTTATGACACCGCGCAAAGATATCTCTTGGATCAATATTGACGAGCCTCCCGCGGAAATACAGGCGCAGATTGCTCGCGAACCTCACAGTTATTTGCCGGTGTGCAAGGGGACTCTGGATGATGTAATCGGAGTAGGCCAGGCCAAAGAACTGGTTGAGGATCTAATTAAATATAAAAGTATTCAGTTATCTCGTTTGCGTGCCCCATTGGTTGTTCATGAGTCCATCGGAACCATACAATTGATGGAGAGGCTGAAAAAGGCCCGTGGACAACTGCTGATGGTCGCCGATGAATTTGGGGCGATTGCGGGTGTAGTGACCCCCATTGATATCTTTGAGGCCATCGCGGGCGAGTTCCCTGATGAGGACGAGATGCCCGATATTCGTGCCGTTGGTGACCACCAGTGGCTGGTAGATGGGGCTGCAGATATACACCATTTAGAGCAGGTATTAGAGATCGAGGGGTTAGTTGACGACGATGAGGAATACTCCACATTGGGTGGCTATCTACTTGAACGCTTTGGGCATTTGCCCGAGGCCAATGATAGCTGTGATTTAGAGTGGGGGCCTTATCGTTTTGTATTTACAGTTTTAAAAATTGAGCAGCGTCGTATTGCTTTGGTCCGTATCGAGCGTGAGCAGCTCGTTGATACCCCGCTAGCAGCTGAGGACGCCGCACAGCCCGAGAACGGCTCAGCCGAGTCGTCTGGCTAATGAGTTACCCCAGGGCAGTACCCTGATGTACTGCTGTGATGAATTAACAGTGAATGGAGAGTCAAATGCAACACAACACTGAGGCGCAGGTTTGGCTGGCCCAACCCCAGGTGCGTGATTTAGGTGCTTGGTTTCAACAGCAATGGGCCCAAGAAAAATTCATTGCCATGGCAGGGGTGTACAACCCGATCAGTGCTTTACTAGCACAACAAGCTGGGTTTGAGGCTCTTTATCTATCAGGTGGGGCGCTAACTGCGTCCTTGGGCTTGCCAGATGTAGGTTTACTTAATATGGATGAGTTGGTCTACCACGCCCGCAGCATTGTCCGCGCGACTCGATTACCTTTGTTGGTGGACGGCGATACGGGCTATGGTGAGGCTTTGAATACCATGCGTTTAATGCGCGAGCTCGAAGAGGCTGGGGTCGCTGCAGTACAACTAGAAGATCAGGTGCTACCAAAAAAATGTGGGCATCTGAACGGTAAACAACTCGTCAGCCCTCAGGAAATGGCCGAGAAAATCGCTGCTGCTGCCCAAGCACGCACAGATTGTCGTATCATTGCGCGTACTGATGCAGTTGCCACAGAAGGTCTCGAGGCGGCTATTGATCGCGCGCAGCAATATATCGCCGCAGGCGCAGATGCGATATTCCCCGAGGCATTGACTGATGCAGCACAGTTTCAGGCTTTTGCACAGGCTATCGATGCGCCGCTGCTTGCCAATATGACCGAGTTCGGGCGTACCCCCCAAACCTCGGCCCAAGAATTCCAAGACATGGGCTATGCAATGGCAATTTGGCCAGTGTCTAGCCTACGTATAGCAGCTCAGGCCATGGCCGATTTTTATCAGGCGCTACACACTACAGGCACAGCTAAAGACCAGGTCAAAAATATGCAAACGCGGGCTGATCTATACGAGCTAATCAAATATTATGGCTACGAGGCTTTGGATCACAGCATTCAGAAAACAGTATTACCCCCAGAAGCAGGGCAAAAATAAACCTCTGAGTTTGTATTTATGATTATTAATCTCATTTAGAGGTAGCGTGTGGGTTGACCCTTTAGGTGCAACCCGACCTTGCCATTGCTTTCAATGCTAATCCAACCCCCGCGCTGGGGCTGGCTGTGGTCGTATTCCCAGTCAGGGATAACCACGCGGGTATGTGCTTGTTGCGCACCAAAATGATGTATGGCGGGTTGGTGGGTATGGCCATGGATGAGCAATGTTTGGCCGTGCTCTGTTAGCAAGTCTGCTGTGTCGGGCTCGTAGATATCACCTAATACAGCGTAGTTACGTTGCTTACTTTGTTGGCGCAAAGAGGCGGCTATTTTTTCTCGTAGTTTCAGAGGCAAGCATAAAAACAAGCGTTGCAGCCAAGGCTGGTGTACAGCTCGTCGATAACGCTGGTAGGCTTTATCGTCGGTACAGAATTGATCCCCATGCGC
>DATGTW010000081.1:0-3937 GCA_035301625.1 Paenalcaligenes sp. | reverse complement strand
GTTGCCTAGACTTAGTTCTTGCATCGCCCCCAAGGTCATGGTGATCAGACGATCGGCCACATCTTCTTGTACATACAAGACACGCAAGGCAGAACAGCGTTGACCCGCGCTATCAAAAGCTGAGCGCACTATATCCTCGACCACCTGCTCTGCTAAAGCTGATGAATCAACAATCATAGCGTTCTGCCCGCCGGTTTCCGCTACAAACGGAATGGGCGCTCCTTGTGGGCTCAAACGCTGAGCGAGCCCTTGTTGGATGCCTTTGGCCACCCCAGTAGAACCTGTAAACATGATTCCCTGTGTGCGTGAATCCTCCGTCAGCAATGGTCCTATCTGACGACCCGACCCCAGTATCAACTGTAGCGCGGCTGCTGGAATCCCCCCTTGATGAAAAAGGCGCACTGCAGCTGCAGCCACTAAAGGTGTTTGGTCTGCGGGCTTGGCCAACACAACGTTTCCTGCGGCCAAAGCCGCAGCGATTTGACCGGAAAAAATAGCAACAGGAAAGTTCCACGGGCTAATACACACCACGGGCCCGAGCGGTCGATGGGTGGCATTATCAAAACGTTCACTGACCAAGGCACTGTAATAACGCAGGAAATCAACTGCTTCGCGCACCTCGGCAACAGCATTGGCATAGGTCTTACCAGCCTCACGCACCAACAGGCCAATCAAAAAATCAAACTCGTCTTCCATCAGATCGGCGGTTTTCTGTAAAGCTTTGGCCCGCTCTTCAGGTGATGTATCAGCCCACTGTGGTGCAAAATCTGCGGCTCGGCTCAATGCCTGCTCAACCTGAGCCGGACTGGCCTGACCTACATGCGTAATCACATCATTATTATCAGCGGGGTTAAGCACGGGTTTTTGCTCAGCCGATTGCGGCCACAATAACTCTCGGGCTAAGCCCAAGCTTTCAACAATGCTGCTGCCCACTTTTTCTGGTAAAACTGTTGCCAATTGCCGCAGATAGCGCTCATCGGCAAGGTTAACGCCTTTTGAATTAGGACGATAAGCGCCGTAAAGATCGGCAGGCAAGGGGATATTAGGGTGTGAGCAACCAATCCGCCCTTCTGTTTCAGCCCATTCACGTACCTGCTCAGCGGGATCTTTAATCAAATCCGCAACCGGGATAGTTTTGTCCTCAATCTGATTCACAAAAGATGAGTTGGCCCCATTTTCTAATAAACGGCGGGCCAAATAGGCTAATAAAGTCTCATGCGTGCCCACAGGCGCATACACTCGGCAAGGGCGACTTTGACGACCCTCAATTGGACGAATAACCTGCTCATAAAGGGCTTCACCCATGCCGTACAAGCACTGAAACTCATACTGCCCGGCGCGATAACGCTCTGGCCCAGCAAGTTCATAAATTGCTGCCAAGGTGTGTGCATTATGCGTTGCAAATTGAGGAAACACGTGATCCACAGCCTGCAGCAGCTTTTTTGCACAAGCGATATAAGACAAATCAGTGTAGGCTTTGCGTGTAAATACGGGATAATCCTCTAAGCCATTTATTTGCGCCAGCTTGATTTCAGTATCCCAGTACGCCCCCTTGACCAAGCGCAGCATGATGCGGCGCTCACTGCGCTGCGCAATGTCGATTAAATAATCAATCACTGCCAGCGCCCTTTTCTGGTAGGCCTGAACCACGATGCCCAGGCCATGCCAGCCGACGAGCTCAGGCTCAAAACACAACTGCTCGAATAGATCGATGGAAAGCTCCAGGCGCTCGGCCTCCTCAGCATCGATATTCAGACCAATGTTATAGCCATGGGCCAATACAGCCAAGCGTTTTAAAACAGGGTAAAGTTCGCTCCAGACACGCTCAGTCTGGGCCACCCAATAGCGTGGATGCAACGCTGATAATTTAATGGAAATCCCATCGCCTTCATACACCCCACGGTGCTTTGAAGCACGACCAATGGCATGAATAGCTTTCTCATACGCGCGAATATACTCATCCGCATCAGCCTGGGTCATGGCCGCCTCACCCAGCATGTCAAAGGAATAGTTAAACCCCTTATCCTGCTGTTTCTCTGCCTGCCCCAAAGCCTCGTCAATAGATTCACCCATGACAAATTGATCACCCATCATTTTCATAGCCACATTGACTGCGCGACGAATCAACGGCTCGCTGGCTTTGGCCAACACCGAACGCAGAGCAGAATTGCCTCGTCCCCCTTTGTTTTGTGACGAGTTACTCTGAGCTGAATTACCTACCGACTGCTCGCCTAATGCCTGACTGCCCGGCATCAGTCGACCCGTAATCATTAATCCCCAGGTCGTAGCATTAACAAATAGAGAGTCACTTTGTCCTTTATGCTTGGACCAATTCCCCAGGCGAACCTTGTCCTGGACCAACGCGTCACGCGTGGCCTGATCAGGCACTCGCAACAAAGCCTCAGCCAGGCACATCAGGGCCACCCCCTCTTCGGTCGATAGGGAGTATTCCTGTAATAGGTTTTGTACTAATCCATCCTTAAAAGAGCCTCTCTTGCTTTGGCGCAAACCCTGTACCAGAGCCCCCGCATGAACTGCTATCTTAGGTTGTGCCTCTTCAGACACCTGAGCCAGCTTTAACAGCTGAGGCACCATCTGCTCTTCAGAGGTACACCAATCATCAGTGATTGCCTGTCGCAAAGCACCATGCTGAGGCAAAGGAGTGATAAATTCAAAATCTTTTACCTGTCTGGCAAAATGAGCCGTTTCTTTTCTATCTACTGACATAAGTTATCTCTTTTATAAATATTGAATAGCCCAGAACTTAATACTATTATCAGTAGATAACGATTGAGTTTTTAACTATTAGTCAGCATAAAAATAAAACAATTCACACTCCAATGCTTTCTATACGATAACTATCGCACAGGGCAATGAAACTAAAGGCGGGTAGCTATGAGTCAAAACACACACGAATTAGATCGCATCGATGTACAGATATTAGAGGCCTTGCAAGAAGACGGCCGGATCCCCAACACCAAACTCGCCGAGGCAGTGTCCCTATCACCCACCGCCGTGCTCTCGCGCGTGCAAAGACTGACCAGAAAAAACTACATAGAGGGATACCACGCGCGGCTGAATCCTAAAAAACTCAATACTGGTTTTTTGGTTTTTGTGGCGGTGCTTTTGGATAAAACCACACCTCACGTTTTTGAGCATTTCAAAGCCGCGGTACAGGCCCATCAAGAGGTGATGGAATGCCATATGGTTGCAGGAGGTTTTGATTATTTTTTAAAAACTCGGCATAAAAACATGAACGGCTACCGGGATTTTGTAGGGCGTGTGCTCTGGGAAATACCTGGCGTGAGAGAAACGCGAACCTTTGCTGTAATGGAGGAGATTAAAGAAACCGGCATGCTCAGCCTGGCTAATGCACTGGATTAAAGATTAAATTTAGACAGGGTCATTGATTTTAGGTTGGGTCATTAATTTCCGCGTTAGAACTGACCCACAGTACGCAGGCATCGACATCGCCAGTAGATAAACATGCGTGTCCCATGCTGCTGTCCCAATAGCACGAATCCCCCACCCCTAAAACCACAGGGCTGTAATGATCCGTGTGAATGGTCACCTGGCCCTCAAGCACATACATGAACTCTTCACCCTCGTGGCGGATTAGCTCACCAAATTCTTCCAGAGTTTTAGCCTTTAAAGTGGCGAGCAAAGGCACAAAATCCTTCTCGGTAATATCAGCACTCAAAGCCTCATAAATATACTGTGGGGTTTTGTGTGCCACCCCCTGCCCACTAAAAGTTACACTGCGCCGAGATTTAGGCTGTGCAATTTCATCCTTGAATAAATACCCGACATCCACCCCCAAGCCACGCGCCAACGCCACAATGCGCTCATAGGTAGGGGATACCTTGCCATTTTCAATATTAGACAACGCAGAAATGGAGACCCCCGAGCGCTGACTCAAATTCTTTAACGTCAGCCC
>DATGTW010000080.1:0-11003 GCA_035301625.1 Paenalcaligenes sp. | reverse complement strand
TTTTCTTACAAGCTCGGGGTATTCACGCACAGCCTCTGAGAAAGAGCAAAAGATAATGCCGATTTCCTCAAGCTGCTTGCGGAAAGTAGTCGCGACCGAAACAGAATCAAAGACTGCATCTACTGCTACCCCGGCCAAGCGCTCCCATTCGTGTAGGGGGACACCGAGCTTTTCATAGGTGCGCAGTAATTCTGGATCAACCTCATCCAAACTCTTGGGACCGTCTTCTTTGCTCTTGGGGGCGGCGTAATAGCTAATCTCTTGGAAATCAATAGGTGGATAGTCCACTACCGACCATGTCGGTGGTGTCATCTCCAACCATTGCCGATAAGCATTCAAGCGCCATTCGAGCATAAACTCGGGCTCTTTCTTTTTGGCTGAAATTAAGCGTATGGTGTCCTCGTTCAAACCCTTAGGAATCACCACTGACTCAATGTCGGTAACAAACCCCGCCTCGTATTCTCGATCGAGGAAAGTATCAAGGTGTTCGTTAACTGTACTCATTAGGATAACTCCACATTAGATGTGCTTTCACCGCTCTGACTCTTGATAGGGCCAGGTTGGTGTGTGAGTGGGTGTTCAGTAATGGTGGGGGCAAGCATATCCGCCACGCTGACATCTTCAAGTGTTCGGCGTACAATGTCACTAATTTCCTGCCAATTACTACGTATTTGGCAGTCAGGCTCAACAGCGCAAGCCCCAGGCGTAGCGACACACTCGGTCAACCCAAAAGGCTGGTCATCCAGTGCGTCAATTATTTGTGCAATGCTGATATCTGCTGCGGGTCGTGCTAGGCTATAACCGCCATGTGCGCCCCGAGTACTGACTACAATGTTGCTTTGATTGAGCAGCTTTAACACTTTACTCACGGTGGGCTGCCCCAGACCCAGTGCCTGAGCGAGCTCAGAGGCGCTGTAGATTCGGTCCGGTTTATGGCCCATATGGGTCAGTACGAGTGTGCCGTAGTCAATGATTTTGCTAATGCGCAACATAATATCCGCTAGCCGTTTCCAGTTGAATATTAGCTATATAGTACCTCTTTGGTACTGATTAAGTCAAACCCTATTTTTTGCCTCTAAAACAGCCTTATTTTTGTCTATGAGCCCAGTGAGCACGGATTCTGCAGTTGCCGCCCATTTACAACGCTGCGCGCGAAAAGACCCAAGCGGTTTGCAAGCACTCATTAATACTTATGGCCCATTGCTACAGCGCTATGCTGGTGGCTTATTTGAGCAACCTCACGCGGATCAACTCACTCAAGATGGTTTTGCCCTGATTTGGCAGCACGCCAACTTGTACAGACCAGAACAAGGCAGCGCACTTGGGTGGATGATGTCTATATTTCGTTATCGACTCGCCCAAGCACTGGATTCAACCCGTTACGAACGTGCACAAGCTCTTGGCTTGGATAGTTTGTTGCGCCAATTAGATGCCAGAGATCCCTTTGCCAATGCTGTCCTTGGGCTAACTCAGGAGCAACAAAAGTTATTAGTGGGACGTTATTTATTTGCATGGAACATAGAGCTTTGTGTATTGCACACCGGGATTTCGGAACCTGATGTGGACAATCAAATATGGCAGGCGTGCCATCACTTGGCGTTACGTTTCTCCCCTTGGCAAATTAATGATACACACTGGCAAACAGAAAATGGCCAAGCCTGCATAGAAAGCTTGCGCCCTCATAACAATATCTCGGCTTTATTGCAACGCCGGCAAAAGGACCCTAAAGCCCTTAAAGATACATTGCGCTGGGAAATGCTTTGTGCTGGCTTATGTCACCTTTTACCAGCAGCAACAGAAAACACGCAATGGGTCTCTGCACTGAGCGCACGCCTGGGAGTGCAGTTGCTCCCTAATTTACCGGCGGTTCCGCAGCGTGCGGCCAATCAAACAATTGCCCAACCAACTGATATTAAAGATTGGGAAAAACCTATTACGGTGAAATCAGGAACGGATAGCACACCGATCCCTGCCAATATGCTTAAAAAAGAAGCGTCTCGCACCCAGTCTGAGTACTCCCCTAAAAAGCCGGAACAATCAGAAAAGCCAGAACAAGCGGGAAAATCATCAAAAAGTGCCACTCACGAACAAAATAGTACCGTCGATAATGAGCATGATAACGAGTCCGAGAGCCAGCTACAGCGCCGTCAAACCTTTTATTGGAAATTTTTCTCGCTGGTTAATTTGCTCTTGGTAATAGGACTAGTTACGTGGATGTTTTTACCCAAACCTCCTCCTATTGAGATCATTCAAATGGCCCCACGGTTAGGTGCCGTTTTGCAGGCCCCTGGGCATAGTGCCACGCCGGGCTGGGTACTGAGCGTAGATCCACAGCAACAAGTGCTATTAACCCCAGTAGTGCCAACCCAGCTCAAGGGTAATGAACAGGTTCATTTATGGACTCGAGCAGCGGATGATTCTGAATTGCGCTCACTGGGTTTAATTAACCCAAACCAACCCGTCACCTTGACCAAAGATGTTTTGGAAACAGTTCAAGAAGGCCAACTTTTTGAAATGACTCTGGAATCCAGCGACCAACCCAATCCTAGCGAACCCCAGGGCCCTATCCTGTTTATGGGGCGCGTGGTCTCATTAGGTGACTATGAACCTAAAGACACGACGCCGCCACAACAATAGCCACTATAAAATAATTTTTAGTTTTATTAATTCTTATGTGGCTCAGAGGATCGATGATCCGCCGCATGCTGCTTTATAAAATATTGAATCTCGGTTTCGGTAAACCCAGCATCACGGCGTGCATCAATATTAAGTGGCCCCCTGAATCTTGGCGCACGATAGATTTTAGCTAACTGAGGGTACTGCTGTTCAGGATCAACAGCTTTTTGTGCACAAGCCCACCGATACCAACGGTTACCCGCCGCGACATGCCCTACCTCGTCACGTAAAATAATATCCAAAATATCAGCAGCCCCTTGGTCTCCAGCCTGTGCCAATTTATCACGCATCACCGGACAAGCATCCAGGCCACGCGCCTCGAGCGTGCGTGGCACCATCGCTAAGCGAGCAATCAAATCATCACAAGTACGCTCGGCCATATCCCACAAGCCATCATGGGCTGGAAAATCACCGTATGCAAACCCCAAGCTCTGTAGATGAGCATCTAATAAGTTAAAGTGATAAACCTCTTCAAAGGCCACCTGCAGCCAATCACCATAGAATTGGCTTGGCAAATCAGGGTAGCGCCAAATAATATCCAAAGCCAAGTTAATCGCGTTAAATTCTATATGCGCCAACGCATGTAATAAAGCCGCCCGCCCCTCGGTCGTATGCATACTGCGCTGTTTGACCTGACGGGGATCAACAATATCAGGCTTTGCCGGGCGACCAGGTATCCCCTGCTCGGTGCATTGTAAATCTACATCAGCACCTACGGGCATTGAGATTTGAGCATGCATCTCTTGAACCGCTTGAGATTTTATTAGTGGATCTTTTATTAACAAAGCCTCGAGTGCATGCTCGCGCAGCGATTTTGATTTTGATTTACTGCTATGAGTCAATGTCTACCTGCTTTAATACCTGTGTCAAATCTGCTTCGATGGTACTGAGGTCTTTACGTAACCGCTGCAATTCATGCCCACTAAGTCGTACAGCAGCCTCAGGATTATGCTCTAGTGCACTGGTGTCACCTAAACGGTTACGTGCTCCGTTAATAGTAAACCCCTCGTCATACAACAAATGCCGAATGCGGCGTATTAGCAAAACCTCGTGATGCTGATAATAACGTCGGTTACCACGACGTTTGACCGGACGTAGTTGGGTGAACTCTTGTTCCCAGTACCGCAGCACATGAGGTTTGACCCCACAAAGCTCGCTGACCTCGCCAATAGTAAAATAACGCTTTGCTGGAATTGGTGGCAAACTGACATTTTGTTCGGATTGACTCATTGATTATTCTCCGCCCTCAACTGCAGTTTTTAATTTTTGACTGGCTTGAAATGTAACCACACGGCGTGCCGAAATAGGAATCTCTTCGCCTGTTTTTGGGTTTCTACCAGGCCGCGGTGGTTTATCACGAATAGTAAAATTCCCAAATCCTGATATGCGGACTTCCTGACCCTTTTCCAAGCTGTTGCTGATTTCGGCATAAAAAGCATCAACCAATTCTTTAGCTTCGCGTTTATTTAAGCCCACTCGATCAAATAAGATATCGGTCAAACCAGCTTTGGTCAGCGTACGATTACCTACCGACATGCTACCCCCTTATGCGCGCAAACGCGCTTTGAACTGTGTTTCTAATGCATTAAATAATAATTTCATGCATTCATCAACCTGCTCATCTGCCAAAGTCTTTTGAGCATCTTGCAACCAAAACCTCATGGCTAAGCTCTGCTCATTGGCACCTTCAGCCTCTTTCCAAATATCAAAGATACGGAATTCTTGGACAATTTTCAGAATATCATGCTTTGCGATGGTTTCGTTCAAGCAATCACGTACTTCTTGGTAATTAACTTTGGTAGCAATCCAGAATGCTAAATCACGTTGTACCACAGGCTGTCGAGAAATAATCCCCGTCGCGGTGTACAAGGCCTTGTGTAATAAGGGCTCTAAATCCAGCTCAAACAAAATAGGTGCCTGCGCTAGTTCAAAATGACGCACCCACTGTGGGTGTAATTCACCTAACCACCCTACCGTATTGCCATTGTCTTTGAGACGCGCACTGCGTCCAGGATGCAAAGCTGGGTGCCCATCAGCAATAAATTTTATTTGCTGTATACGCTGCCCAAAAAGAGCTTCTAGATCAGCCTTAACATCAAAAAAATCAACACGACGAGCCGCTACCCCCCACTGCTCAGTGACTGCCTCACCCCATGCTGCACCAGCTAAACGCATTGGCTGATTTACCCCCGCAACAGTCAGTGGCCCATCCTCAACGTCAGTATCACGCCAAAAGACACGACCAATTTCAAATACACGTATTCTGCTTTGTCGGCGGCGTGCATTATATTGAATATTTTGAATCAACCCACCTAACAAAGAGCTGCGCATTACAGAAAGATGGCTGGCAATCGGATTCAGTAAGCGAATAGGATCCTGATTATGGGTGAGCAGCTTTTCCCATTGCTCATCGACAAAGGAAAAGTTCACTACTTCCTGATAGTCTAACGCAGCCACGCGCGCACGAACATCATGTGCACTCACGGATTCCTCTGAGGCCACATTAATCGTTGTACGAGCTATCGGTAGTTCATCAGGAATGCGTTCGAAACCCACAATCCGTGCGACCTCTTCAACGAGGTCTTCTTCTATATTTATATCAAATCGGTAGCTGGGTGCAATCACATGAAATACACCTTCCTGCTCTCTATAAGTAAATTCAAGAGCATCAAAACAGAGTTTGATCTCATCTATAGAAACTGGAATTCCCAAGATCTTTTCACAGCGTTCATGACGCATGGAAACCTCTTTTTGTGCTGGAATCTCGAGAATCTGATCATCAATGGGGCCTGCCTCGCCTCCACAAATATCGACAATTAAATGCGTCATGCGCTCGATATGTTCAACCACAGTAGCAGCATCTACACCCCGCTCAAAACGATAACTGGCTTCGGATTGAAACTTTAGATCCCGAGCACGACCACGTATGGATTCAGGCCACCAAAACGCAGCTTCTATGTATATGTTTTTGGTTTGTTCATTAACTGCACTATGCTCACCGCCCATGATACCCGCCAAGCTTTGTGGACGGCCATCAGAGCAAATAACACCGAAATTTGAATTTAACGTGACCTCTTGGCCGTTTAACAAGACCAGCTTTTCATCCTTGTGGGCCCAGCGCACCTCTAAATCAGAACCGAGCTTATCCAAATCAAACACATGAGTGGGTCGGCCTAACTCGAGCAATACATAATTAGATATGTCCACCAGTACTGATAAGGAGCGCTGTCCAGCACGTTCGAGGCGACGCACCATCCAATCCGGAGTTGCTACTGAGGCATCTACATTGCGCACAATACGACCTGCAAAACGGCCACAAAGATCACTGTCTCGAACACGTACCGGAAGCGTATCGTGATGCTGCAAAGCTACCGGTGCAAAAGACGGCATTTGCAGCTTTTCATCGGTTAAAGCAGCAACCTCACGCGCTACACCGATCACAGAAAGGCAATCAGCACGATTGGGAGTCATTTTGATTTCAATAACATGCTCGTCCAAATCGAGGTAGGTGCGCAAACATTCACCAACAGGAGCGTCGTCAGACAGCTCAAGTAGCCCCTCGGCATCGTCGCTAATCCCTAATTCTTGCGCCGAACAAAGCATACCGTATGAGCTCTTGCCACGCATTTTAACAGGCTTGATTTGAAAATCCCCAGGCAGCACTGCATCCACTTTTGCCAAAGGCGCCTTAAGGCCGACACGTGCATTAGGTGCCCCACAAACAATTTGCACAAGCTCATTATCACCGGCATCCACCAAGCATACACGTAGGCGATCCGCATCAGGATGAGGCTCAACCGATGTAATTTCGGCCACAACTACGTGCTTAAAATGAGGGGCAGCCGTTGTGTACTCTTCAACCTCTAATCCTGCCATCGTTAGCTCATGGCAAAGGGTATCTATATCTATCGAGGGGTTTACATAAGAACGTAGCCAAGACTCAGGAACAAACATTATGGTGCTCTTTTTCTGGGAAAATTAATGAAAGCGATTTAGGACTATATGTGCGAGATGTTTAGCGTTTGAATATTTAGGTTTGACCCTGCGCCTTAGAGATTAAATTGACGTAAAAAACGTAAATCGCCGTCAAAAAACTGACGTAGGTCATTGACCCCATAGCGAAGCATGGTCATACGCTCAATCCCTGAACCAAACGCAAAACCAATATAGCGCTCGGGATCGAGGCCAAAATTGCGTACTACATCAGGATGCACCTGGCCTGCCCCAGAAATCTCTAACCACTGTCCTTTGTTAGGTCCCTTTTGGAACATCAGATCTATCTCAGCCGAAGGCTCGGTAAAAGGGAAAAAAGAAGGGCGAAAACGTACTACCAAATCATCGCTTTCATAAAAACTGCGCAGGAAATGAGTATAGACCCCTTTGAGATCAGCAAAAGAAATGTCCTCGGCTATCCACAGCCCCTCAACCTGATGAAACATTGGGGAATGAGTCGCATCACTATCCACTCTAAATGTTTTACCGGGCGCAATTACCTTGATTGGAGGTTGATGTGAACGTGCATAGCGCACCTGCATAGGGCTGGTATGTGTACGCAACAATAACGGTAACCCATCCTTATCCTGCATATCGACATAAAAAGTATCTTGCATGGAGCGAGCTGGGTGATCCTCGGGATTGTTCAAAGCTGTGAAGTTAGTCCAGTCATCTTCTATTTCGGGACCGTCAGCCACATCAAAACCCATCGATCTAAAAATAGCTTCGATGCGCTGCCAGGCTAAAACAACAGGATGGACCCCACCTAAACGAGCACGTCCGCGGCCTGGAAGGGTCACATCAATGGCTTCAGCCTCTAGGCGCTGTGCCATTTTGGCTTGGGCAATAGCCTCGCGGCGCTCTTCTAGTAACGTCTCTATTTGACGTTTGAGCTGATTAATAGCTGCCCCTTGGGTGCGTTTTTCTTCAGGGGTTAATTGAGCCATCCCTCGCAACATTTGCGTGATCTCTCCGTTACGCCCCAAAAACACAGCCTTTTCATTTTCCAAAGCGGCACTATTATCTGCTTGTGCAAATGCGCGCTCGGCCCGTTGAAGAATATCCTTTGCCTGTTCTGTCATTTTCCGACCACTTAAACAACAAACGGAGCTTGAGCAGCTCCGTTTGTAAAAACATCAGATAGCCATTAACTAACTGTGCTGTGCACAGTGTTGGTTAAGCCGCCAGTGCTGCTTTTGCTTGTTCGACTATCGCGCTAAATCCAGCCTTGTCGTTGACTGCCATATCTGCAAGAACCTTGCGATCCAACTGGATCTCAGCCTTGTTCAAACCGGCAATAAATTGGCTGTAGTTAATCCCTTGCTCGCGGCAAGCAGCATTAATACGGGTGATCCATAATGAACGGAACACACGCTTACGATTGCGACGATCGCGATAAGAATACTGACCGGCTTTCATGACCGCCTGCTTGGCAACGCGATAAACGCGGCTACGGCGACCTCGATAACCTTTGGCTTCTTGTAAAACTTTCTTGTGGCGTGCGCGGGCAGTAACCCCACGTTTAACTCTAGACATCGTTCGGCTCCTTAGGCGTTGGACAACATGGATTTAACGGCTTTTACATCGGAGGGATGTACATCGGTGGACCCTCTGAGTTGGCGCTTTCTCTTGGTGGTCTTTTTAGTCAAGATATGACGCTTGAAAGCTTGGCCACGCTTGATCGAGCCGCTACCACGAACGCGAAAACGCTTGGCAGCACCTTTACGAGTTTTCTGTTTGATCTTTGCCATAATAAATACCTATAAAGTCATGCCAGTAGGTGGCTGCTATTGCTGCAACACTTTTATCACCTAAAAAGCACTTGTTGTTTTTCCATCGAAGTATTGACTACTTCTATACTGCAAAAACGTCCTAAATTATAGACTTAGAACTACCATCTTGTCCAGAGTAAAAACAGTACGAATTACTTTAACCCGTAGGATCGCTTTGCAACGCATAGCGCAATTGTAATGCAGCCATAACATGCTTGGGACAAATTAAATGACAATCATCCCTATCTGCCAAGGTACGTGCCAAACGCCGTAAAGAATGAATCACGCGAGTCGACCAATGCCAACGCTGGACTGCCTGCTGTAGAATTGTACTGCCCTCTTTACATAAGGCCGCATACTTTTCGAGCGATTCGTTATCCAGATGGGCATTCAAGCAGCCTTGCCGTTGATACTGATGGTGTTGCAACTGCCTGACACGAGGTCGCAACGCTGCAGAAGAATTGGCTTGGGGTAAATCAGGATAATTATGCGATTCCGGAGACAAGGCAATGCAAATGTCTAATCTATCCAAAATAGGCCCCGAAACCCTATCTAAATATCGCTCTCGGGCGCTTTGAGCACAGCGGCATACTTTTTTAGGATGCCCCCAGTTGCCACAAGCGCATGGGTTCATCGCAGCCACTAACTGAAAACTAGCAGGAAACATTAAATGCCGCATCGAGCGAGAAATCAATACTTGGCCAGTTTCTAAAGGTTCGCGCAGTGCTTCTATAGCGCTACGCTCAAATTCGGCAAACTCATCTAAAAATAAAACACCGTGATGTGCCATGCTGATCTCCCCCGGCTGAGGTTGAACACCGCCGCCAATTAAAGCGGCCCGGGTTATCGAGTGATGTGGCGCACGATAGGGAATGGAACCAATAGAGAAAACAGCATTGCCCTGAGTTGCACCATACAGCTCGTTAATCGCTGCAACCTCGAGCTGCTGCATACTATCAAGCGGAGGCAACAAGGTCACCAAACGCTGAGCCAACATGCTTTTACCCACCCCTGGGGGACCTATCATCAATAAGCTGTGGCCTCCAATAGCTGCCACCTGCAATGCCTGGCAAGCCAAAGTTTGTCCGCGAACATCAGACAGACAAAGGTCGTACTGTAACTCTTGCTCGGGCGCACCCACTTCGACCTCAGCATATTCAGATATAGCGCCTTTATTTTGTAATGCATTAACCGCATCAGCATTTATTTGCACCAGAGGTTGCTGTGCCCGCAAATGATTAACTACAGCGCATAAAGTAGGAGCCGAAAAAATATCCAAAAAACCAAGCTTAGTTAATTGCAGTGCGTTATCTGCAGGCACGACCATGGTGGGAAGGCCCGATCCAGTTGACGAAAAGACGGGGCCTTTGCTGGCGTTACTTTGGGCTGTGTGACTCATGACTAGACTCAGTGTCGCAGCTAAACACCCCGGCGTTGGTAATAATGCACCTGTTAAAGATAATTCGCCCAAGAAATAAAAGTTCGAGGTATCTGGTAGACTGGGCTCCCTACCTGCGCTAATAATCTGCCCTGATGCCAGTAATATGCCCAAAGCAATCGCCAAATCAAAACGTCCCGAAGCTTTAGGTTGATCCGCTGGAGCTAAATTTATCGTAATACGTGCAGCCGGAAAATCGTATCCGCTACTGAGAATTGCTGAGCGAACACGCTCACGGCTCTCGCGCACTCCAGCATCTGGCAGGCCAACGATATTGAAAGCGGGCAAGCCCGGACCAATATGAACTTCGACACTGATATGCTGAAACTGTAAACCCAGTAGGTTGCAACTATTAACGACTGCTAGAGACATCATGACTCCTGAAGCCCATCATAAAATTCAGGCCCCAGACAAAGTGACCGGAGCCTGCTAAATATATTTATTATGATTCACTGGGTATCAGTAAGGGCACAAAGAGGATCTAAAGAGCCTACAGGAATTTATAAGCAATTACTCAAAATACTATGGGGTCTCTTTATCACCAGCGCTGGTTGCCGCTGCTTGCTCGAGAGCAGCCACACGATCTTCTAATGCCTGTACGCGCTCTAAAGCCCGTTCCAGCAATGCGACCTGGGTATCAAATTCCTCACGTGTTATTAAATCCATACGAGCAAAGGTTTGCGTCATCATTGCCCGTACATTTTTTTCTAAATCAGCAGCCGGGCTTTTTGCTATCAAGTCGCTAATACCGCGTTGTAATTCATTCATCCAATCTGTATTACGTGGTTCCATATCAGCCTCTCAAAAGATTTCTATAGTGATAGTGTATAAAAAAATGGCCACATAATGTGGCCATTTCTGCAAATAACTACTGGGTAAATAATTATTTATTCCTTGCCGACTGAATCTTGAATAGCCTTGTCAGCTTTGCTGGCACCACTTTTGATTGCATCGCCAGCGCGCTCAAGCGCATCTTCGGTGGATTCTTTGGCTCTCTCAGCTTTCTCTGAAAGTTTATCACCCAAGGCCTCGCTGTCTTTTTCAACCATTTCGGCATCATCCTCAGCGACGTCCTTAACCTGCTCTTCCTTTTCTTCCAGGGTGTCAGTCTCTTCTTTGGTCTT
>DATGTW010000079.1:0-4188 GCA_035301625.1 Paenalcaligenes sp. | reverse complement strand
AATGGGAAGTGGTACACTTTGGTTCTGTTTTACCTTTGCGCCGATTTGCTTGATCCGCTTGCGGGCGCATGGAATAAATCCCGCTAAAGAGGTCCGTTTATGGTATCTACAGCACAGTCTTCTTCCTCGTCTCGCACATCTTCTGCTACTGCTTCCCAAGACAGTCCTTTTATCTCGGTTCCCGAGGGTTCCGTTGGCATTGTTGAATCCGAAATCATTGCCTTTGATGAGCCTTTGCGCTTGGCCAGTGGCCAGGTGTTGCCTCAGTATCAACTGGCGATTGAGACCTATGGCGAGCTCAACCGCGATGCCAGCAATGCTGTGTTGGTGTGTCATGCGCTCAACGCATCGCACCATGTGGCAGGTATAGATGCTAACGATCCCAAAAATATCGGTTGGTGGGACAACATGGTTGGCCCGGGCAAGGCTCTGGATACCGATCGTTTTTTTGTGATTGGTATTAATAATATTGGTTCTTGTTTTGGTTCGACGGGTCCGGCCAGTATTAATCCCGAGACAGGCCAGCCTTGGGGGCGCGATTTTCCTTTGGTCACGGTCGAGGATTGGGTGCATGCCCAAGCCCGTGTCGCTGATTACTTGGGAATCAAGCAGTTCGCAGCGGTGATGGGCGGTTCTTTGGGCGGGATGCAGGCGCTGAGTTGGGCCATTACCTGCCCCGAACGAGTGCGCCATTGCATCGTGATTGCCAGTACCCCACGTTTGACCGCACAAAATATTGCCTTTAACGAGGTTGCGCGCCGTGCCATTATTACTGATCCCGAGTTTTACGAGGGCAATTATTACCGTCATGACACTGTGCCTCGTCGTGGTTTAACGGTCGCGCGCATGATTGGTCATATTACTTATGTCTCTGACGAGCTCATGGCCGAGCGTTTTGGGCGTGCTTTGCGCGATCCTCTTAGCACGGGCAATTATAAATTTAATTACGATATCGAATTCGAGGTCGAGTCCTATTTGCGCTATCAGGGGGAAAAGTTTGCGAACTACTTTGATGCCAATACCTATCTGTTGTTGACCAAGGCATTAGATTATTTTGACCCTGCTCGCGCGCATGGGGGCAGCTTGGCGCAGGCATTTGCGCAGATACAAGCGCAGTCGCTAGTGGTTTCCTTTACCACTGACTGGCGGTTTTCGCCCGAGCGTTCGCGCGAGATTGTCCAAGCGCTATTAAAAAATAACCGCCAGGTTACCTATTCCGAGATTGATGCACCCCACGGGCATGATGCTTTCTTGTTGACCGATCGTCAGTACCATGCGGTGGTGCAGGCTTATTATGACAAAATCGCTGATGAGCTTGGCCTGGGCTCACGTTCACGTGTGACGGGGGTGTTAGCATGACAGTAATGGCCCCCGTTAGTCTCAAATACCGTCCTGACTTACAACGCATCGCTAACTGGGTGCAGCCCAATAGTAATGTGCTTGACTTGGGTTGTGGCGATGGCAAGCTCCTGGCCTATTTGCAACACAGCAAGCGCGTTCAGGGCACAGGGGTCGAGCGCGATCCCAATGCCATGGTGAAAAGCATTCAACGCGGCGTTAATGTGATCCAACAAGACCTCGAGGATGGTTTGGCACTATTTCCTGATCAGCATTTTCAGACGGTGGTGCTGTCGAAAACGCTACAGTCAATGCTGCATACCGAGAGTATCCTGCGCGAGATGTCCCGCGTTGCCAATTATGGTGTGGTGTCTTTTCCCAATTTTGGTTATTGGACGCATGGGCTATCCATCATGATGGGGCGCATGCCCATTTCCAAGGAAATGCCTTATCAGTGGTACAACACACCTAATATTCATTTATGTACCCTCAAAGACTTTGAGGATTTAGCCAAAGAGTTGGGCTTGAAAATCACCCACCGCGCCTTGTTTAATGGGCGTGCCGAGGTGCGGTTTTTCCCCAGCTGGCGCAGTACTCTGGCGGTGTATCGTTTTGAATCTCCTGCCCATATTCCTGACAGGAACTAAATGTGGCCCTGATTTACCGTAGCCCACGGGTTTGGCCATTGCTTTTTCTAGGCTTTGGCAGTGGCTTGCCCTTGGCCCTGACCAGCACGACTCTGCAGGCGTGGTTAACGGTCCAAGAGGTCTCGCTGACCAAGATTGGTTTCCTGACGCTTGCGGGCTCTGCCTACACTTTAAAGTTTCTTTGGGCACCTTTTCTGGATCGATTCCAAATTCCTTTTTTAGGTCGGCGCCGTGGTTGGATTTTGCTCACTCAGTTGTTATTAGGGGTGAGCATTTTTGCGATGGGCTGGTTTCCGCCTGCACAGTTTCTGGGTGTTTTATCTTTACTAGCGGTGTGGGTCGCCTTTCTGTCTGCGACCCAAGATGTCGCTTTTGATGCCTATAGCACGGATGTTTTGCGTCCTACCGAGCGTGCCGCTGGGGCGGCAGTGCGTGTGATGGGTTACCGATTGGCCATGATTGTTTCTAGCGGTTTGGCACTGGTGCTGGCCGAACAGTATCTGGGTTGGTCAGCCACTTATATGCTGCTTGGGTGCCTGATGTTTGTTATCGCGGTGTTTACCTTTTTGGCGCCTGAGCCGGATGAAGTCGCCTTGGCACCCACAACCCTTAAAGAGGCAGTAGTCGAGCCCTTGTTGGATTTCTTTCAACGTCCTGGGGCATGGGCTTTTCTATGGTTGATTGTGCTTTACAAGATGGGAGATGCCTTTGCCGGAGCGCTATCCACAACTTTTTTGATTCGTGGGGCAGGGTTTTCAGTGGCCCAGGTGGGTGCTATTAACAATATTTTCGGTTTGGGTGCGACCATCGTTGGGGCGTTGATGGGTGGAGTGTTGTTGGCGCGATTGGGACTTTATCGTGCGCTAATGAGTTTTGGGCTATTACAGGCATTTTCCAATTTTGGGTACTGGTTGGTCACTGTTTGGCCCGATTCCTGGCAGTTAATGGCTGCGGTGGTAGCCATTGAAAATCTTTGTGGTGGATTGGGGACAGCGGCCTTTGTGGCTTTTGTAATGGCACTATGCAAGCAGGCTTTTTCCGCTACCCAGTTCGCTTTGTTATCCGCATTATCAGCGATTGGGCGCACCTATGTTGCCGGGCCGGTCAGCCCATTTTTAGTAGGTTGGTTTGAATGGGGCGGATTTTTCTTGTTTACTGTGGCCGTCGCATTGCCTGGGTTGGTATTACTTAGAATGAAGAGAAAAGATATTCAGGCGTTGAATGCAAATGGTGCTTAGCTGAGTTGACCGCCGTGTTTCATTTTTTCGAGATTAGCTAATTAAATTGCGCCCGCTGCACGCCCTGTTTTTTGTCACGATACATGGCTTGATCGGCTTTTTCTATGAGCTCAGCAGCAGTTGGCGGGGCTGAAGAAGCAGTGTTACTCCCATCATAAAAATGCACCCCTATGCTGGCCGTGACATGTACCTGATAGCGTCCCAAGACTTGATAAGGGTGCGTTGTGCTGGTAATGATACGCTCGATAGCACGCAGTGCGTTTTGACGTTTTTTCTGATTAGGCAGCACCAGCAGTATTTCATCACCACCAATACGCGCGGCCGTATCGTTGCGACGCAGTTCATCGCGGATCCGCTGTCCGAATTCGGCTAATAATTGATCTCCTGCTTTGTGACCGTATTGGTCGTTGACTTCTTTGAAGTCATCTAAGTCGATATAACAGACTGCCAGCAGTAGCTTATTGCGTGCTGTATAGCCAATGGCCTGATTGAGACGGTCATACAGTAAATGCCGTGTGGCCAATCCTGTGAGCGCATCAAAATAAGCCAATTGTACTAATTGTTCTTCGCGTGCTTTAAAAGGAGTGATATCAGAAAGCATGACGATGTAATGTCGTGATTCAGTAGCAGGGCTGTGGACCTTGCTAAGAAAGACCTGTAGGTGCTTTTTGCTTTGATCGCGCGTGTAAAAAGTGATCTCATCCTGCCAGCTATTATCCTCTGTGAGGGTTTGCCATATTTGGGCGTCTTGATTGAATTGGGATGTATGTGCGCTCATAAAACCTTCTAAAGGCTGGTTGAGGATTTCTTTTTGTGGGTAGCCAGTCAATGTGCTGGTGGCCGGGTTGCAATAACGGATCGTTAAATGCTCATCCAAGATGAGTAGCCCTTGGTGTATTTCGCTTAGGACCGTGTCCGATATGCTTAACCGCAGACTTTGTTCCTTTTCCCTGCTAATGTCGATG
>DATGTW010000078.1:0-7088 GCA_035301625.1 Paenalcaligenes sp. | reverse complement strand
GACCAAAAAACAGAGCGGCCAAATGAATGGCTAAATAAGCTTGGTTTAAAGACATGGAAAATATTGCAAATGGAACGTATATTTCATTGGCTTCTGTAGTTTAAGACATAAGCAAGTACTTTGCTGCCCATATTAGATTTGAGTGATACTATAGTTTTACAAATTGGTCTCTTTCTAATTCAAAAGGAGTCTGCAATGCCAACAGATATGGTCAAGACAGTCTGGTTAGAGAAAAACGGTGGCCCCGAAGTATTACAAGTAGTTGAACGTCCTCTTATTGCACCAGAACCTAACGAGGTGCAGGTGCGTCACCGCGCAATTGGCATGAACTTTATTGATGTCTACTTTCGCGATGGTCTGTATCCAGGCGCCTTGCCCCATGGCTTAGGTTTCGAAGCAGCTGGCGACATCGTAGCAGTAGGTTCCGAGGTGACAGACTTCCAGGTCGGCGATCGCGTTGCTTATGGACAAAGCCCCATCGGCGCCTATACCGAAGCCAGAAACATGCCCACAGACACTCTGGTCAAATTACCGGATGAAATTAGCTACGAAGAAGCAGCAGCAATGATGCTCAAAGGGCTCACTGTGCAGTACCTGTTTCGGCAGACCTACCGATTAGAACCCGGAGAAACCATTTTATTTCATGCCGCTGCAGGCGGGGTAGGCCTTATTGCTTGTCAATGGGCTAAAGCACTAGGCGTTAAACTGATTGGCACAAGCTCTACCGCAGAAAAAATGCAGTTGGCCAAAGAGCATGGTGCTTGGGAAATGATTAATTACACCCAAGAGGATGTCGTCGAACGCGTACGTGCCTTGACCGACGAACAGATGCTACCGGTGGTTTATGACAGCGTAGGCAAAGAGACTTGGGAAACTTCTTTGGATTGTCTGCGCCCCCGTGGCTTGATGGTTAGCTTTGGCAACGCGTCAGGCCCCGTCAGTGACGTTAACCTGGGAATCTTAGCAGCCAAGGGTTCCCTCTATGTGACACGCCCGATTCTCGGTACCTATGTCACTGACCCAGACGTAATGCGCCGCTCGGCCAAAGAGCTCTTCGACCTTGTTGTAGCAGGACAAATAAAAATCAATATTGGCCAACGCTATCGACTGGAAGAGGTGGCTCAAGCACACGAAGCGTTAGTGACCCGACAAACCACTGGCGCTACAATTTTTACGTTAGATTAAAAAACAATTCCCGCAGGCTGACGTACATCAGCCTGCTTAGGGGTAGCCACATTGCAAGCCTTTAGTTTCGCAAGTACTGCTCAATGCGTTGCACCTCATCTAAAGAGCCCAAAATAACACTCACACGTTGGTGTAGGGCTGAGGGTTGCACTTCGAGGATGGGCTCGTTCAGGGTGATGGCATGACCGCCTGCTTGGGTAACTAAGAAACTCATGGGGTTGGCCTCATAGAGTAAGCGCAGTTTGCCATGCTCGACTCCAGGCCGTTTATCACTGGGATACATAAAAACTCCGCCTCTGATTAGAACGCGGTGAACATCAGCAACCATCGAAGCAATCCAGCGCATATTATAGTTTTTGTCCAAAGGCCCTTCTTTGCCTTGTAGGCAGTGTTCAATATAGGCGCGTATCGGTGCATGCCAATGGCGCATATTAGACATGTTAATGGCAAATTCTTTGGTTTGCCGCGGTACGGTTAACTGGGGGTGGGTGAGTTTCCAGATACCTAAATAAGGGTCGAGCGTAAAACCGACGACACCGTGTCCCAGACTAAAAATCAACATCGATTGAGGTCCGTAGACTGCATAACCCGCGGCTACCTGCTGCGTGCCAGGTTGCAAAAAGCTTTTTTCACTTAATTGGGTATCTGGGTTTTTCAGTAAAGAAAAAATCGTGCCAATAGAGGTATTGACGTCAATATTAGACGAGCCATCTAGCGGATCAAAAAGCAACAGATAAGGGGCATTTTCTTGGTTTTTCAGGGGCTGGATAGTATCCATTTCTTCACTGGCCAGTGCTGCTAGCCCTTGGTGCCAATCGTTATCTTGTAAAAGCATGTCATTTGCAATGAGATCTAGCTTTTGCTGCACTTCCCCTTGTACGTTCTCGGTCCCCACACTGCCTAAAATATCCCCTAAAGAACCTTGGCGGACACGTTGCCCAATCGCCTGGCATTGATGGGCAATATGCTCTATCAATAAGCACAGCTTTGGGCATAAATCGTGTTTTTGCTGTTGCTGAAATAGGTAATGTGCAAGGGTGATGGCTTGCTCGGAGTGGTAATTAGTCTGTGTCATATCGCAGCATTAAATTGGGTAAAAGGAAAAGGCCAAGCAACACATCTTACAATAGAGCTAAAACTGAGGCGAATCAATACGGCGAGAGTATACGGCTGATGTACTTAGAACACTATTAATAGGACAGGTTTAGCCTAGGTAATTTCAGTACAATTAGGGGAAAGGATTAGTTTTTAGCAGATTGTGTCTGCGCTTTTATACAGGTTTAAATATTTCTAACATAATAATTAAGTAAAGAATAAAATAAAAAAATAACCAGGTTAATGAATTGAATTCTTTTTCAATATGCTCACAGCCAAGTAAAGAGCATATGTAAACTGCAATACGCTCAGGATGAGTTTACTCCTTGGGTTGGTTTGTTTTGTTGTTTGGGTTGCTAAAGGAAAGACGATGCAATATGGTCAAAAAATGATCCGCTATTTTTTTATGCTCATTGTTACCTTGTTGTTATTAGGAGGGTGTGCCCAGACTTGGTCTGCTCGTGTACAACAATTTGAGCAATGGCCAGAAAACGTGACTGAGGCAACTTATTATTTACAGCTAGATACTGAACAGCAAAATAATTTGGAGTTCCAAGCAGTCGCAGATGCGGTACGTGCTGCTATTGGTTCAGTTGGATTGGTTGAGTCTGACTCTGATACGGCCCGCTTTACATTGCTGGTGGATTTTCGTAACCCTATGCAACGGCGTTGGGTTGAGCGTTACCAAGGGCCCATGTTCTCTCCCTTTGGCGGTTTCTGGGGTGGGGGAGCTGGCCCATTCTGGGGAGGTGGGATTTACTATGGACCTGATTGGGTAGTGACCCCTGTGGATATTTATGAAAACCAGCTCACAGTGCGTCTTTTGGATAATGAACAAGCCGGCCAAGAAGTTTACCGGGCGACGGCCATTTCCGAGTCTGAGCAAGAGGAATTGCTGACTCAGTTGTCACTGTTGGCACAGGCTGTGTTCGAAGAATTTCCCGGTATCAATGGGCAAACACGCATTATTGAGCGGCGCTTAGAGCGTTAAGCATATGGTGCTTTGCATATACAATATAAAAGCCTGCATCTGATTAAACGCAGGCTTGGGATTAAATAAAATTACTCTTTAACAGCATTTTATTTTTTTGCGGTTTTCTCAATTAAAAATTCGTCCCGACTGCGCCCCTGGGCCTCGGCTTCGACGATCCACTTGGGAGGACGCCCACGACCACTCCAGGTAACGCCGGTTTCTGGGTTTTTATAACGAGGGGGCAGCTTGCTGCGGCCGCCGCGTTTGACTCGCTCAACTTGGCGTTTGTACAGGCGCTCAATTTCTTCGGGCGTGATCTCGTACTCGATCATGGAGCGCACGATAGTGTTCATGACGGGCCTTCTTTGGCGTGTTTTTATGGAGCGCATTTTACGTTGCAATTTCTGTATTTCCTTTTCGATTTTTTCTTTTTCAGCAGTAAAATGTTCTAGAGGCATTATAATTCCTGTGTGTGTTGCGGTAGATTTTGAAAAGAATAAATTTCGAATCTAGTGTGAATCAGTAATAGGCTAATAAACAAACCCATTTACATTTAAATTGATTTTACATGGGTTGAATAAATAAATAAACATTTATCCAAACTATTACTAGGATTTTATTGTCCATCATCAGGATATACCAATGAAGCAGACTGAACAAATTAATCACGTATACCTGACACGTGTAAATGTATTGTTTTTTCAGAAAAGTAGGTGAATCAATGAATGAGCCAGTTAATACGACCACGGCCGATACTTTCAAGGTTGCGGCATTGCAAATGGTTTCTGGTACTGATTTAAATGAGAATCTCAAAGAGGCCGAGAAGTTAATTGCACAAGCAGCGGATTTAGATGCTCAATTAATTGTATTGCCCGAGTTTTTTTGCTTAATGGGGCGTGCTGATACGGATAAGGTGAAAATCGCTGAAGATGTTGGTGAGGGTATAATTCAGGCTAGCCTCTCTGAATGGGCTCAGAAATATAATGCTTATATAGTAGGGGGCAGTGTGCCTATTCGCAGTCCTGATCCTCAACGGGTGTTTAATGCGACTTTGGTTTACCAGCCCGATGGCCGATGCGTGGCCCGCTACGATAAAATACATTTATTTAGTTTGAATCAAGGGAAAGTGCAATTTGACGAGGCACAAACTATTTACGCAGGCAACCTGGATCCCGTAGTAATGCAAAGTCCCTTTGGCCCTATTGGGCTGAGTATCTGCTACGATTTACGCTTTCCTGAACTTTATAGGCAAATGGGCGCTGTGAATCTGATTTTGGTGCCGTCTGCTTTTACCTATAAAACTGGGCAAGCGCACTGGGAGCTTTTGCTGCGTGCCCGTGCCATTGAAAATCAGGCTTATATATTGGCGTCCGCTCAGGGTGGTGAACATGAAAATGGGCGCCGCACTTGGGGGCATACCATGTGTGTTGATGCCTGGGGACGTGTGCTGGATGTTTTGCCTACAGGGGCAGGTCTGGTATGTTGTGAGTTAAGCATGGAACATTTAGCACGGGTGCGGCAGCGACTACCCGCCTTGAACCATCGCGTTTTGTAATTATTTATGGGTGTGTCAATGATTGTCGAGAAAAACAGTACTGATACATACGCGCTAGCCCGCGGTATGTTGTTGGCCCCTTGGGGGTTAGAAAGCCATCATCTCGAACGAGCGCTCGCAGAAATCCATCAACATCGTGTGGATTACGCTGATTTGTATTTCCAGTACTCACGCTCTGAAAGCTGGAGTCTCGAGGAAGGTATTGTTAAAACAGGCCACTTTTCACTCTCGCAGGGGGTTGGTGTGCGTGCGCTTTCTGGTGAGAAAACAGCCTTCTCTTATACCGATACCCTTAGTCCCCAAGCATTGACAGATGCGGCCCATGTCGTCCGTGCCATTGGTCGACAGGGAGGGCATGGCCAGGTTGGGCTCAATGGGGCTCAGTCAGTGGCGACACCACTTTATACGCAAAACGATCCAGTATCCTCATTAGAAGCCGAGGCCAAGGTTGCCCTGCTCGAGCGTGTTGAGGCTTTGGCGCGCCAAGCTGATCCGCGCATTATTCAGGTGATGGCTAGCTTGGGTGCTACGCACGACATTGTGCTGGTAGCCGCTTCTGATGGCCGTCAGGTGGCCGATGTGCGCCCATTGATACGCCTATCCCTGACTGTCATTGCAGAACAAAATGGCCGCCGCGAGGTAGGTTCTGCCGGAGGTGGGGGGCGCTATGATTTGTATTACTTTAGCGATGAGATTCTACGCCAATATGTAGATCAGGCTGTCAGGCAGGCATTACTCAACCTAGAATCCCGTCCTGCACCTGCAGGTGTGATGCCCGTTGTATTAGGTCCGGGTTGGCCGGGTGTTTTGCTGCACGAAGCCGTAGGCCATGGCTTGGAAGGGGACTTTAATCGCAAAGGCTCTAGTGTGTTTTCAGGGCGCTTGGGTGAGCAAGTCACATCCAAAGGCGTCACAGTTATTGATGACGGCACCATCGCCAATCGCCGTGGTTCTCTAACGGTGGATGACGAAGGTAATCCCACCGAGCGCACTGTATTAATTGAAGACGGCATTCTCAAAAACTACTTACAAGACAGTATGAATGCGCGTCTGATGAACATGGCTGGCACTGGCAATGGCCGTCGTGAGTCTTTTGCTCACGTACCTATGCCACGTATGACTAATACCTTTATGTTAGCGGGTCCCCATGATCCCGAAGAAATCATTGCTTCGGTGGACCGTGGCATCTATGCCGTGAATTTTGGTGGCGGCCAGGTGGATATTACCAGCGGTAGTTTTGTATTTTCTGCCTCTGAAGCTTGGCTCATTGAGAATGGCCGTTTGATTCACCCTGTCAAAGGGGCCACTCTGATCGGCAGCGGTATCGAGGCTATGAATCAGGTCAAACTGATTGGCAATGATTTGCAGTTAGACACAGGGGTAGGTACTTGTGGCAAGGAAGGCCAAGTTGTGCCTGTTGGTGTTGGCTTACCTACTTTACGTATTGATGGTCTAACAGTAGGGGGCACCGAGGCTTAGTAGACCCAACCCCAGACTCAGGTCTGGGGTGCCAAAGCCTCAGTTCTTTGCCTTCCTTTTGGAAATTTAACCAACCGTTACCCTAGGCTTATATGTGTAAGCAGTTGAAACATTAGTCTTGACGGTATAGTTCGGAAGGCCTATCATTTCAGCACTAACGATTTGTAGTGCGACGTTTTGATTGCGAAAGAGTTATGGATACACAGAACCAATACGATTTGAGAATATTACGAGCCATACGTCGTATTACGCGCTCAATTGCCCTGCATTCCAGGCAGTTAGCAGCCTACAGTAACATCACCGCTCCGCAGCTCGTCTGCTTGAGCAAGGTGATAGACAGTGGGCCGCTTACCGCGACGGCAATCAGCCGTCAAATGCATGTCAGCCCCAGTACGGTAGTTGGCATTCTGGATCGCCTGGAGGACAAGGGCCTCATCCAGAGAGAGCGTGGTCGCAAAGATCGCCGTATTGTTTATATTACGGCGACTGATACAGGGCGTACTCTGGCAGCAGAGACGCCATCGCCACTACAAAAAAAGTTGGCTCAAGCGCTCAAGCAATTGCCTGAGTCAGAGCAGGCGGATATTACCGCTGCTTTGGAAAAGGTTGTTTGCTTGATTGATTCTGAAACCGATGTTGTCGCGTCCGGCGCGGGCGAAGCAGCATCGACACTTTTGGAGGTTCCGGACGGGGCAGTACCCCCTGAATCCGGATTGGTAGTGTGAAGATTTTACAAACAAATCAGTCCAATACCATGTGTTCTACACCATCTGAAGCCGAGGCGGATACTGAAGACCCGCT
>DATGTW010000077.1:0-18104 GCA_035301625.1 Paenalcaligenes sp. | reverse complement strand
GTGCTTTTGGCAATTGCCCTGCTGGTGCCTTATTACTATTTGGGGCTAACGCTGGGGCTTTTAATCGCTTCGTGCATTATTTTGGCTGTTTATAGCATTTTAGCTGGCGAGCGTTGCATCAAATCGATCAGTGCATGGTCGATAGGCGCACCGCTGGTACTCACTTTGTTTTTCGGCAAAGTCGCGCAGGTAATGGTTCCGCTGGGGCCATTAAAAGGGCTCTTTTAATAGGTGAGGGGATCACATGATTGAAAACCTTTTAGCCGGTTTTTCTTTGTTTATGGCACCCACCAGCCTGTTGGCCCTGGCAGTGGGTGTGGTTATAGGCATGGTGATTGGTGCCATTCCAGGGATGAGTACCGTGATGGCAGTGTCTATTGTGCTGCCATTTACGTTTGGGTTGGATCCCACGGCCAGTATTTTATTGCTGTTGGGGATTTATAAGGGGGGTATGTTTGGCGGCTCCATCAGTGCCATTTTGATTAATACCCCAGGCACACCCGCGGCTTCGTGTACGATGCTGGACGGTTATCCCATGTCACAAAAAGGGCAGGCACGTCCCGCATTAGAGATGGCGCTTTTTGCCTCGTGTTTCGGAGACATGATCTCTAATTTTGTACTCATCGCCTTTGCTGCTTGGTTGGCGAGCTTTGCCTTGGATTTTGGCCCACCTGAGCTCTTTGCATTGGTGGTTTTTGCTTTGACTATTGTTGCAGGGGTCGCAGCTGATCAGATTGCCAAAGGTTTTATTGCCATGGCAGTTGGATTATTGATGGCCACAGTGGGTTTGGATCTCATTGCTGGTACACATCGCTTTACCTTTGGGCATGTTGACCTTAGTGCTGGGCTTAGTCTGGTGCCTGTACTCATTGGGTTATTTGCAATTCCCGAGGTGTTGGAAAATTTTTCCAGCAAAGATAAGTCTGATGAAGTCACGCCAGATGTGACTGGTACCAAGCTGGGGGCGAGGCGTTTTTTCTCGCATTGGCGCACTTTATTCAGAGGCAGTTTTATTGGCGTGATTTTAGGGGTGGTCCCTGGCTTAGGACCCACACCAGCTGCGTTTTTTTCTTATGGCAGTGCACGTCGAAAAAGCCCAGAACCCGAAAGCTTTGGCAAGGGCAATATCGACGGTGTGGCTGCAGCTGAGTCTGCGAATAGCGCAGTTGGAGGCTCTTCGATGGTGCCGCTGCTGGCATTAGGTATCCCCGGCGATGTGGTGACGGCAGTCATTTTGGGGGCCTTTATGATTCATGGCTTACAGCCAGGTCCGCTGATGTTTGAAAGCAATATGGACCTAATCTACGCCATCTTTATGGGGCTGATCGCCGGATCAATCATATTGTTTGTGCTGGGTAAGGCCAGCGTGGGGGTACTTAGCAAAATACTTAATTTACGTCCTTCGATATTGCTGCCCACTGTGTTGGTGTTGTGCGTGTATGGTTCGTACGCAGTGAATAAAAACATGTTCGATGTGCTGGTTATGTTTATGGTAGGTGTGTTTGGCTATTTGATGGTCAAACTTAATTTCCCTCGTGCTCCGTTGCTGATTGGCTTCGTTTTAGGGCCTTTGTTAGAGGATAACTTTAGACAAAGCTTACTCATCGGGCAGGGGGAAATTTCTTTTTTCTTCTCTAGCAAAATCAGCATTCTTTTTTGGGGCTTTACCGCTGTGTATTTATTGTCACAGTTTGGTGGTTCGCTGATAAAGTGGTTTAAAAATCAAAAAATAGAGCATGCAACTTAATTTAGCGTTTAAAAAGGAATGAAAGCACTTATGAAACCTAAAATAAATACCGAGCGACTCTGGTCACGCATGATGCGCATGGCCGAGATTGGTGCTACAGAAAAAGGGGGCAGCAATCGTGTTGCACTCACTCCCGAAGATAAACAAGGGCGTGATTTATTCGTGCAATGGTGCAAAGAACTTGGGTGCGAAATTCAAATAGATAATATGGGCAATATTTTTGCCATTCGCCCGGGTCAAAACCCAAATTTGCTACCAATATCATGTGGTAGTCATCTAGATACCCAACCCCGTGGGGGCAAGTTTGATGGTGTTTATGGTGTTTTGGCCGGGGTGGAGATTTTTGAATGCCTGAATGAAAACAATATTCAAACTCGTGCACCTTTGCAGATTTGTGTATGGACTAACGAAGAAGGGGCCCGCTTTCCGCCCCCCATGCTGTCTTCTGGGGTGTATGCCGGCAGCTACGATTTGGATTATGCGTATAACCGCGTAGATGGTGACGGGATTCGCCTAGAGGATGCTTTAAAAGGCATCGGTTACGACGGACCTATCGCCTGTGGCAGCAATAAAATGGGTGCCTTTTTAGAGGTGCACATTGAGCAGGGTCCCATCCTGGAGGCCGAGCAAAAGGTCATTGGCGTTGTCACCAAAGCCCAAGGGGCGCGTTGGTATCGTATCCATTTTAATGGTCAAGATGCACACACAGGAACCACGCCGATGCCTGCTCGCAAAGACTCTTTACTAGCGGCATCGCACGCCATCGTTGAGATAGAAAAAATAGCTTTGCGGCATGGACCAGACGCCGTGGCTACTGTGGGACGCATAGAAAATGAGCCCAACTCTCATAACACGATTGCTGGGAATACCACCGTGACCGTCGATATGCGTAATCCCAGTGAAGAGGTGCTGGATCAAATGCAGGCCGAGCTCCACAAAGCAGCCCAACAAGCAGCATTGGCTACCCGCTGCGAGGTCGAGGTAGAAACCATCTCAAATACCCCTGCAGTGCATTTCGACGAACGTTGCCTCGAGCTGATCGAGCAAAATACACAAGAACTCGGACTGTCGTACAAAAAAATGATCTCTGGCGCTGGGCACGATGCATGTCATTTAGCCAAAGTAACTCCGACCGCCATGATTTTTATTCCCTGTGAAGAGGGTATCAGTCACAACGAATCAGAATATGCTGCCCCCGAGGATCTAGCCAATGGTGCCCAGGTATTGCTTGGCGCATTAATAGATTTAGCGCAATCGTAAAACTTGATTTATAAAAAAGCGCTGAAAAAGGAGGAGGGAGGATGAGCTGGTATTTAGGTTATGTCGTCGTTTATTTTTTATTTATGTTTTCGGTAGGTTTTTACTACTTCACTAAAATTAAAACCTACGATGGATACCTAATCGCCAATTGGGGCATGAGCTTTTGGAATATCACCGGGACAATTATCAGTACCTGGTGTGGTGCAGCTGTCTTTATTGGCTGGCTAGGGATGGGGTTTACTGTTGGCTTATCAGGCTTTTTCAAATTTCCTTTACCAGGGATTTTCTTTTGCCTGATCCTGATTTGGTTATTTAGTAAGCCTTTAAGAAGACAAAAACTATATACCCTTGCTGATTTGTTCAGTGAGCGCTTTGGACGGGCAACAGGTATTTTCCCGTCTATTTTTTCAGCTTTTGTGTACTCAGTGCCTACTACTGCATTGCAGATTGTGGGTATGAGTACTATTTTTCATTTAGTCTTTGAACTCAATATAAATTGGGCCATATTTTTATCTTTCGCCCTGATTTTGGGTTTTACTATTCTAGGAGGACTGGTTGCGACGATTGTCACTGATGCCATTCAAAGTGTAATTGTCATTCTGGGCATTGTGATATTGGCAATTGCAGCCGTGAATTATGGGGGTGGTTTTAGTGAAATCATTAAAAATACACCAATTGAATATATTTCGCCTTTAGGACCTGACGGGCTAGGCGAAGTATTAATTTTCGCACTCAGCGTCGGCCCTTTTTATTTGGTCTGGCAATCAACTTGGCAGCGTATTTTTGCCTCTGAAAGTGAGGAGGTCGCTTTAAAGGCTGGAACTACTGGCTTTTTAATTTCTTTGGCCATTTCATTTCTGCCTTTCATGATTGGGGTTATCGCTAGACAGTTTGTGCCTTTGGATATGCGCCCTGATTTGGTCTTTGCTTATGTTACTTTAGAGTTGTTGCCCCCCGAGGTGGGTGGTTTGGTTGTGGTGGGTTTATTAGCTGCACTGATGACAGGGGCTGATTCTTTTATCTTGCAGGGCAGCTCTAATTTAGCGCAAGACTTTTATAGTCGTTTGATTAATCCAACCGCAACGCAGAGACAGTTAATGCATGCTGCACGGTGGAGTGTGGTGATTATTTCTGTGTTGTCTTTAATCATTGCGTATTTCATTACTGATATTGTTCAGCTCTATCAGTGGGCATTGAGACTGTCAGCAACGACTCTCATCGTACCTTTTTTGGCGGTTATGTTTTGGCGGCGGGTGACCAGTGCAGCATGTTTTACCAGTATGGCAGTAGCCACTGTGATTACGATGTTCTGGCCTTTGGTCAACAAAAGCATCGATCCTGTTTTCCCAGGGTTTATTAGTTCACTTGTGGTGGTTTGGTTGGTTAGTTTAATGACGCACCACGGGTCAGAGGAAAATATAGTGGCCGTATTTTGGAATGATTTGCCCTCAGCAGAACGTCGATAATTTTTCTGGGTCATTATGAGGTATCAAGCGCTCACACAGCAGGATATAACCACCGCAGCAGCATTGTGTGCACAAGCAATGCTACATAACCCGATCCATATAAAGGTGTTTGGTGCACAAGATGAGCTGCGTTTGAGTCGATTACAGCGTTTTTTTCCTGCTTTGCTGGGCTATGTTTTTAGAAAAGGGCAGCTCGAAGGGGCTTTTGACGGGCCGCGTTTGGTGGGGGTAATGGGGGTTTTGCCTCCGCATCGTTGCACCCCTTCGATACTGGACGGAATGCGTATGCTGCCCGCCATGCTGTGTGCCAATGGCATGACCAGATGGTGGCGTCTGGCGGTATGGTTGGGTACCTGGGCCAGGTTAGATCCCAAAGAGGGTCATTGGCATCTGGGGCCATTGGCTGTGGATGCTAACTATCGGCGCCAAGGAATCGGCAGCCGTTTATTTACTCAGGCGCTAAACGACCGTTCCGATTACCCTTTTTATCTAGAAACCGATATGCTGCGCAATGTGCGGCTATACGAACGGTATGGGTTCGAGGTAACGGCGACTCCGACGATTTTAAAAACACCCTGTTGGATCATGAGGAAGAATTAAAAACCCATATTTGCACCAAACATAAAGCGATTGTCTTGGATTCCATCGTCGATGGGGTTTCGCTGAGTGACCCCACCAAAATAAATAGACATAGACCGCAGGCTATTAAGGCGGTATAAGACATCAGCCCGATAATCTATGGTGCTTTTGGGTCCAACTGTGCCGTAGTGTTCGTAACCCATGCCAACTGCGATACTCCACTTAGTGTTGAGTGGGTGCACATAATCTAAATTGTAGTAGTTGTGGTTTTTATTAACGCCAGTGCGCAAACCATGCGAGACCTCGAAGCTAAGGTTTCTATAGCTGAGATTGGCAAATACTTTATTCCTGTTTAAGCGCCCTTCGTTGGGATAAAGGCTGTGGTTGTAGCCAACTTTAAGTCCTGTATGGGCTCCTAGGCTCCGACTGTAGCCTGCTATAGTGTCGACTTGCATCGCAGCGCGACCATATTGTCCGATGGTGAAGTCGTTGCCAACATAAAATCCCCGCGACGTTTTGTAGCGCCAGTCACCACTGGTGGCGCTGTCTAAATTAATATTTTGGTTGTCAGTGTGAGGCGTGCTTTGCTCTTTATAGGGCGGTGGCGCGCTGAGATCATAATCGGGGTAATAATCCGAGTCTGCCCGTGCGGGAGCATAAACTCCCATGATGCCAAACGCAAAAATAGCTGCTAACGCCAGGTGCGTATAGCGGGATACATTGCGGTTGGATGGGCATGGAAAGGTATAAAACATAAGCACTTTGCCAAGAGAGCGAGCAATTATTCAACTGTTTGCCTGTGTGCTAGAGGCTTGGGGCTCAATATTAAGTGTATTACGTACTTAGTGGGAAATGAACCATAACAAGATTTTTCAAATTAAAACGTGATTCTTTTGAAATACACCAATGATTTATCAGCATCAGAGTTTTCCATTTCACGCGTATTAGCCCAAATACTTGTATGCGCTTGTAACCATGATGCTGATTTGGGATAAATGCGTTGCTAAATCATCTGGATAGCGGATTTATTTATCTAGAATAATTAATGGTTTATAGAATTTATTTGATTTGGCGGGCATTAATATGACATCACGAGGGATTTCTAGGCGATCATTTTTATCGGGGACGTTAGCGACCACGGCGGCAATGATGGCGCCAGGGTTAGCGTGGTCCAGGTCCAACGATTTGCTTTTCCCAGAAGGTTTTCTATGGGGAGTGGCGGCATCTGCTCCTGAAACTGAAAGCCGTCTGGGTCGAGCGCGCAGCAATTGGGATGTTTTTATAGATAATATTGGTGGCAGTACTGACGGGACGACCAATAAATTTAATGTGGAATTTGAAACCAGGTATATGGATGACCTCAAGCTTTTGCAACAGGCTGGGGTCAAATCATTTCGGTTTTCTTTTGCCTGGCCCAGAGTGCAACCAGAAACGGCGGGCGCTCCGAATGCTCAGGCGATGGGTTATTACGATCGCTTGGTAGATGCCATGTTAGAGCACGATATCAAGCCGATACCTACACTTTTTCATTGGGATATGCCTTTGTGGGCGGGCGATTTCCTTGACCGTGATGTTGCTAGAAAAATGGGGGATTACGCTGAGCTGATGGCACGCTTAGTAGGGGACAGGACGCACACATGGCTGTTATTTAATGAGCCTGGAGTGATCCCGATTTTAGGTTATGGCGCAGGTATGTTTGCGCCGGGTTATCAAAATTTGGATTACATGGGCCGAGCGCTGCACCATGTCAATTTAGCTCATGCTGAGGCCTTTAAGGCTGTGCGGGCAAATGCGCCTGCTGATACCAAGATATCTTCTGCATTTAACATGATGTATTTTGATGCGCCCTCGGGCAAGCAAGAAGATATTGATTCGGCAAAGCTGGCTAATGCAGTCTGGCGTGATGGTACAACTATGCCGGCCTATGGCAAAGGTTACCCGCCTGTTTTGATGCAGTATGTGGATAAATACATAAAGTCCGGTGACATGGATACTATCGCTGTCAAACCTGATTTTTTCGGTTTGAATTTTTATTCGCGATTCTTTGTTAAGGCCAATCCTAATGCGCCACTGGGTCATGACATTATTGAGCCGCCCAAGGAATTACAGCGCACCGAAGAAATGCCCTATGACCCGGATACCTTTTATCAGGTATTGGTGGATACTTATAAGTTTTACGATGAGCCCGAAATCATCGTTACGGAATTTGGTTTTCCTATTAAAGACGCAGCCCCTCAAGATGGTTGGGTGGATGATCCCATCAGAATTAAATTTATAAAGGGTTATTTAGAGTCTGCCCATAAAGCGTACCAAGATGGCGTCGATCTAAAAGGCATGATTTATTGGTCTGCCACTGATAATTGGGAATGGATTAACGGCCTGGATAAGCGCTTTGGGCTTATCTATGTCGAGCATCCATCGCTCAAACGCACGCCCAAGCGTAGCCTCGAGTATTTTGGTAAATGCATAGCCATGAATGGCATTGCCTAAGGGGTCCATTATGTCTTTTATTCCATATCTGTCTCGCCGTGATTTTATTAAAGTGGCCGGGGTGAGTGCAACGTTGGCCAGTTTCCCTCAAATAGCGCAGGCCAATACCGCTGCTTTTCCAGCAGGATTTAAATGGGGGGTGGGTTCGGCCGCTGCCCAAGTCGAAAGCAGAAAAGGCCGCGGCCGCAGTAACTGGGATGAATTTGTCGATGCAGGAAATCATATTGCTGATGGGACCAATAACATAATCAACACTGATTTTGAGAATAGGTACCGCGAGGATTTTCAGTTGTTAGCCGATGCGGGCGTGCAGTCCTTTCGATTTTCTTTTGCATGGCCGCGCATACAGCCCGAAGGTCCCGAGTCACTAAACAGTGCAGGGTTAGATCTGTATGACCGCATCATTGACAGCATGCTCGAGCTGGGTATTGAGCCATTTGGCACCATGATTCATTGGGACATACCTGTGTGGGCAGGGGATTTCCGTGATCGGGACATCGCATTTCACATGGCTGATTATGCGGACATCATTACTGAGCGTTTTGGCGACCGTGTCACGATGTGGGCATTGTTAAATGAGCCTAATTCGGTAGCTATGGCAGGGTATGGCCTGGGCATCCACGCGCCGGGTTTACATGCTGCAAATGCGGTTGGGGCAGCGATTCATCATCAAAACTTGGGTCAGGGTTTGATGGCGCAGGCAGCACGCGCAAATTTAAAAGACAATGCCACGCTGACAACAACAATCAATTTGACCCCTATTCGCGCTGCTGTTGGTGAGCAACCGCAGGACGAGGCTGTTGTTGAGTTAGTCGACGCCTACTGGAACCGAGCTTTTATGGATCCACTCTATGACAAAGGTTATCCCGTAGCGATTAGCCCCAATGTGGAGCCGTATGTGCAGGGCAGCGATATGGACATAATTGCCCTAAAGCCTGAGACCATTGGAGTGAATTATTATTCGCGGCTGTACGTGCGGGCGAATCCCGACGCGCCGTTAGGGTTCGTGCCAGATTTAGATGGCGCTCCGCAGGAAGTACCGCGTACAGGCTTTTATTTCTTTGAGCCGGATGGCTTGCCTGAGATTTTAATGCGCGTACACAATGAATATGGTGCCCCTAAAATTTATATCACGGAAACTGGGTTTGCTCTCGCTGATGATCAGCCAAAAGATGGCCTATTAAATGACCCTTTACGCAGTAAATACATAAAGTCCTATCTGGATTCTGCACTAACGGCGATTGAGGAGGGTGTTGACCTGAAAGGGATCTATTACTGGTCTGCGACTGATAATTGGGAATGGGCTGAGGGCTTTGCCAAGAGATTTGGGTTAATTAGCTTCGATCCAGAAACGTTAGAACGTACGCCCAAAAGCAGTCTTTTATATTATGGCCAATGCGCCAAAGCCAATGCGGCTCTAGAGCCATCAGAAATCGGACAGAAAAATGGATAAGACAATGAAAGTAAATAATCGTTGGTTATTAGCGGGGTTGATAAGTTTGGCTTTGTTTTCAGGGGCAGCACAGGCCCGTCAGCAGTGGAGCAAGCAAGAGGCCAATGATTGGTACCAGCAGCAGCCATGGTTGTTAGGGGCTAATTTCACACCCAGTACCGCGGCCAATCAGATAGAGATGTGGCACAAAGATACATTTGATATTGCCACTATTGATAAAGAAATGGGCATGGCTGCCGATATCGGTATGAATACCTTGCGTGTTTTCCTGCATAACCTGGTTTGGGAAAATGATCGAGAGGGGTTTAATGAAAGGCTCGAAAAATTTCTCGAATTAGGCGATAAGCACAACTTAAAAGTTTTGTTTGTTCTCTTCGATAGTGATTGGGATCCCAATCCGGTCTATGGTCAGCAAAAGCCTCCAGTCCCTGGGGTGCATAATTCACGCTGGGTGCAGGCCCCTGGTGAACAAAGGCTTCAAGATAAAAGCAAATACCCAAAACTAAAAGAATATGTACAAGACGTAATTGGGAATCATGCGAATGATGAACGCGTGATTGGTTGGGATTTATGGAATGAGCCCAGTAATACCAGCGCCGGTTTATATGACAGTATTGCGGATAAAAATGATTATGTCGCTTTGTTATTACCACAGGTATATGATTGGGCCCGCAGTGTCGACCCTAAGCAGCCGCTTACAACGGGGCTGTGGTCAGGCGCACAGTGGGATGATCCCGATCAATTAGATGAAATTGAAAAAATTCAAGTCAATGAATCAGACATTATCAGCTTTCATGATTATGGCTGGCCCGAAGAATTTGAAGCCCGAGTTCAGCAGTTATCCAGTTATGGCCGTCCTCTGATCGCTACGGAATACATGGCTCGGGGTAGTGGCTCTACTTTTGATGGCACATTGCCGATGGGTAAAAAACATAATGTGGGGATGTTTAACTGGGGGCTAGTAGATGGCAAAACTCAGACCCGCTTGCCTTGGGATAGTTGGTATAACCCGTACACCGAAAGAGAACCAACGATTTGGTTTCATGAGATTTTTCATAGTGATGGTACACCCTACCGCCAAGCAGAAATCGATCTCATCAAGAGTCTAAGCACTACAAATGAGTAATAATCAAATCAGAAAGCGGCATCTCATGGCAAATTGCTTTTTAAAGCGATCTTTTTTGACGCTGTTCCTTTCTCTGAGCCTAACAGGGCTAGGTTCAAATACAACCGAGGCTGCTGAGAATGGGACAGGATTTTATTTATTAGGTACCAAGGGACCCATGGCTGGGGTGGTGCCAGGGCCCGGGGTGTACTTTCAAAATGATGTTTATTATTACAATGCGCGTACTGAAAAATCCAAAAAATTGCCTATGGGGGGCAAAGTTGGGGTAGGTTTAAAAGCGCAGGCTTTAATAAACTTGCCCACCGTTATTTGGTCTACGCCGTATCAACTTTTAGGGGGGCGTTTGGCTGTGGGCCTGACAGCCCCGTTTGGGTATCAGCAGATTGAGGCGGATTTTATAGCAGGCCCATTTGAAGCTGATAATACTAATTATATTTTCACGGTGGGTGATCCAGTGCTTAATACCACGCTTGCGTGGGATCAGGGTCCGTATCATTGGAATGTAAATGCGATGGTAAATGTGCCCGTTGGGCATTATCGTGAAAATTCAATGGCTAATATAGCTTTTCATCGTTGGGGGGCTGATCTTTCATTTGCTGGTACCTGGTATGACCCAAAAATCGGTTGGGATATTTCTGGCGTTACCGGGGTTACATTTAATGGTAAAAATAAAAAAACTCAGTACAAAACGGGTAATGAATGGCATATCGAGGCAGCAATCTCGCGTGATATTGGGCACCCTGGCACGAGTGTGGGGGTGATGGGTTATCACTACCAACAAATCAGTGGTGACTCAGGCGAGGGGGCATTGCTGGGCGCTTTCCGTGGTCGGACCTCAGCTTTGGGGCTGACGGCAGGTCATGCGTTTAAGTTAGGCAATAGACCCGCCCAAGTGCGCATAAAAGCTCTGCGCGAATTTAATACTAAAAACCGCGTCAAGGGGACAGCTATCTTGTTAACCCTGTCACTGCCATTAACGAAATAATAAAAACTGATGTAAGCTTGGATTAATACATTTATAAAAAAGCTTAGCCAATGGAAGGTGGACAATATATTTCTACAGATATGGTAGAACAATCTGCGCGCAATGATTTTTGGCGTGAGATTTCCTCTTTGCTCTATGAAATTATCCCCGTAAGCAACGACGATAATAACGTGATTACTGGTTCAGTCCGCTCACGGCTACTAGGGAATATGGTTGTCGGTAACACGACATTCAATGATCAATACTGTAATCGTAGTACACGGTTAATCGCACAGACTGATTTGGATTATTATCTATTGCAGTTGGTGCTAGCGGGTGAATATAGGGGGGATTTTAATGGCAGATATATCAAGGTAGTGCCTGGTGATATCTTCTTTATGGATCTATCCCAGCCATTAAACAGTAAAAAAGATGCTGGTGCCAGATTAACTATCGTTATATCGCGTAATGAGCTCAACAAAAAATGGGGCAATAAGAACCTCCACGGGGTGGTTTTAAAAGCCGGTGTCCCTACTAATAAATTGTTGGCTGATTTAATGCTATCGATTGATAGTAATCTGGATAATATGGACGACAGTGCCGTCAACGGCGTCCAAGAAGCATTAATACATTTGATTGATGCTGCACTTAGTGGTGTTAGCTTTTCCAAAGAGCAAAGCCTATCTGTAGGGCTAACCCTGCGTCAACAAATATTGAACTACATCAATCAAAATCTGACCGATCCGGAATTAAGCCCTAAAACTATCATGCAGCATTTCAGGCTCTCGCATTCACACCTATATAGAGCATTTGAAAATGATATTGGGGTCGCTAGAATTATTCGAAATAAACGCTTAGACCTAGCCTATCGGACCGTTTTAATGAATAGGCACAAGCCACTCTCAATCAAAGAACTATCATATAAATGTGGCTTTTCACCCCGCGCTCAATTTTCTGCATTCTTTAAAGAACGATTCGGGTTGGCACCCAAAGACCTATTGGGATTACAACAGTCCATACCGAAGGATATGGATTCTGTGGAGTTGTTTCACAGATATATTGCTAGCAGAGTGCCTGATTAAATAGTTTCACCATTACAGCTAGTACCATGTTAGAAAACAAAAAATCCCTGTCAGCAGAAACAGACAGAGATTTAAATATCTGGTTGCGGTGTACAGATTTGTACACCGGTACAACAACGAACACCGCCACAGCGCAATACGCTTTGTAACGTCTGGGCGGCACCATTATGGCCAAGACTATTAATCGACTTGAGCAACGTGCTCATGTTTCCGAGATTGGGAATACAAAATAGCATATGGCTTAATTCGTCCAAAGAGGAGCAAAAGGAGGGCATTAAACTAAAGTCTGTAGTTTAGATTGTCGGACAACGCGCGTGATAAGCAGTTCACCTATAATTGATTTTTTATCTGAGGTCTTTAGGAGCGTTCAAATATGTCCCATAATCAAACCATCAATCGCCAAGTGGTGTTAGTCAGTCGCCCGCATGGTGCGCCTACCTTAGATAATTTCGAGCTGCGTGAAACAGCCATTCCAGAACCTCAAGCAGGGCAGGTGTTACTGCGTACCGAATACCTATCGCTTGACCCCTACATGCGTGGCCGCATGAGCGATGCCCCTTCTTATGCCCCTTTTGTGGCTTTGGGCGAAACCATGGTGGGGGGGACGGTGTCACGTGTTGTCACGTCTAAACACGAAGAGTACGCTGTGGGGGATATTGTGGTGGCTAAGGCGGGCTGGCAAGACTACGCCTTATCTGACGGCAGTGACCTGATTAAATTAGATGCATCAATGAGCCAGCCCTCAATGGCATTGGGTGTATTGGGCATGCCGGGCTTTACTGCTTATATGGGCTTGCTAGATATTGGCCAACCTAAAGCGGGGGAAACCGTTGTGGTTGCGGCCGCCAGCGGGGCGGTTGGCTCGATTGTAGGGCAAATCGCCAAAATTAAAGGTTGCCGTATTGTTGGCATTGCCGGTGGGCCAGAAAAGTGCGCTTATGTGGTCAACGAACTAGGTTTCGATGCTTGCATCGATCGTCACAGTCCAGACCTTTCTAATGAGTTGGCCAAGGCCTGTGCAGAGGGTATTGATGTGTATTTTGAAAGCGTGGGGGGTCCGGTTTTTGATGCGGTACTACCCTTGCTAAACGTAGGGGCGCGCGTACCCGTATGTGGAACTATTGCAAGTTATAATGATACCGAATTGCCCAAGGGGCCGGACCGCGTGAATTTGGTCATGCGTCACATTCTTGTCAAACGGCTGACCATGAAAGGCTTTATTATTTTTGATTATGCCCCACATTTTGACGGCTTTTTTCAGCAAATGAGCTCGTGGCTAAAAGAAGGCAAAATACGTTTTAAAGAGGATACGGTAGAAGGGTTGGAAAATGCGCCCCAAGCCTTTATCGGCCTGCTTGAGGGGAAAAGCTTTGGCAAACTGGTGGTGCGCGTTTCCTAAGTGTGCTGGTTTTAAGTTACCCAAAGCAAAAAGCCCTGTCAGCAAAAACTGACAGGGCTTTAAATATCTGGTTGCGGGGGCCGGATTTGAACCAACGACCTTCGGGTTATGAGCCCGACGAGCTACCAGACTGCTCCACCCCGCGACCTAAATACTACAACAAAACATCGATGATTCCAAATCCCTTTCTTTTTTAGATTGTTTTATAAACTAAAAACAACAGTATTGCTTAAGGGTTGTCCTTATATTAAAGGTACAATCGTTCTTACTTATGCGTACTTTAGATATTAAATACTATGCTTTGATTTATGCCATCGCTGAGAGTGGTTCGGCCAAGGGGGCTGCAGCTATGCTCAGTTTGACTCAGTCTGCGATCAGTCACCGCATGCGCGAGATGGAAAGACGGTTGGCCATCACTCTATTTGAAAGGAGAGGGCACAAAGTCTATTTAACGCCGGCTGCACAGCGATTATTGGCAACAGCCGTTGAGGTGCTTCCAAAAATGGTTGATGCCGAACAGGATGCGGTGGCGTTGGCGCATTCGGTCGAACCGGCGATTCGATGGGGTATGGATGCACACGATGCCCTCGAGGATTTTCTTTTTGGTGTTTTTGATTTGCTGAATAGCCCGGTTGATATTGCTCGTGTACCTGATGGTGAATTGGCCCAGGCGCTGCTCAGTGGTGAAGTTGATTTGGGTTTATTTAATCACCCTCCTCAGCAACGCGGCATTAATAATGTGTCGTTGTTTACTGATTATTTGGTTGCTGTTGTGCCAGCTACATCACCTTTGTCGAGTTGTGATTTCATTCATGCCGATCAGGCTGCCGCTGTGACTTATGTGACGTATAGTGCGCGGCCGCGTTCGGGTTATGAGTTCGATTTGTTTTTTAACCCGGCTGGTGCAATGCCAAAGCGATTTAAGATTATTGATTCTATTCGTCTTGTTCTTGAGGCTATTGCCAAAACTCAAAAGGGGTTGACGATCCTTTCTTCATGGCAGGCTCTGACGCGGAAAAATGACCGGCGTTTAGCGATAAAGCCATTGTCTGAGGTGACCATCGAACAAACGTGGTATTTATCTTTTCGCGAGGATGTTGCTGATACGCCGGCAGTGAAAGAAATAGTGGCTGCCCTTAAAGAGCAGCCACTAGGCATCAGCCAGTAGTAACTAGGAATTGGTCTGCTGCCAGTATTCGGTAAAACTAATCGAACCAGCTGTCAACCAACTCCTGGTTTTCATCAATCCATTGTTGGGCACCTTTGGGTGCTGTATCTGCTTCGTTGATGGCTGCAATAAGGCTACCTAATTGTTCGTCATTCATATCCCATTGGTTCATCCATCGCACCAGCTCGGGTTCGTCTTCGGGTAAATCCAAAGTACTAAGCCAGAATATCTCTTCGGTTTCGCCATAGATGCCTTTGGGATCGTCTAGGTACTTGATCTCATATCTGGAAAATGCCCAATGAGGGCTCCATAGTGTTGCGACGATGGGTTCTTGTCTCTGATATGCATCATCTAATGAGGCCATCATGGCGGCATCCGAGGATTCTAACAACTGCATGTCTAGTTGGTATTCATCGATCACTTGCTCGGTGATGCCCATGATCGCAGCGCCTGCTTCGATGCCAAAGATAGTTGGCTGACCGCGATAATTGAACAGGTCATTTTTTTCTACTAACTCTTCGATGCTGTCTATCTCAACATACTCGGGCACGACCAGGCCAATGCTCGTGTTGTGGAACCAAGGCTCTTGCAAGACGACATTGTCTTTGTGCCTTTCGTAAAAAGCTTTGCCTGTGGTAGGTAGCCACATTTCCAGAGCGATGTCCAAGGCATTACTGGCGACTCCAGAATAAACCATTTCCAAGCTCATTTCTTTGAGTTCAACCTCATAGCCGCGTTCTTCGAGCAAAATTTTCCACATGTTGGCTGCAGCAATGTTCTCTGGCCAGCTGTTGGTGCCGATGCGCAACTTGGTGGCTGCTTGAGCCGCAATGGGGGCGCATATCAAGGCACCTAATAAAAAAGAGGTAATTACTTTAAATAAATGTCTGATGTTAAAGTTTTTAAGCATAAAGTACTTTAAGATAAATAAAGACTGATCCTTATGGTATGCCGTACCACATGAACCAGTCTAGATAATTTAGGCAGGCTTGTTGCCCAAAAGAATGTCGCAGTAGGGGTAATTGGACATGCGATGGATCTGCGTTTCGCCCACCAGGACTTGCTCTTCCAGTTTGACGCCCTCGCGACCATCCCGGTGGCCTACATAGGATTCTATGCATAGGGTCATTCCAGGGGTGATCACTCCGTCATAGCCGACAGAGTCCCAATCCATATCATGGGCAATAATCGGCCATTCTCCTGTCATGCCGCAGCCATGAACCACCGCCAGATAACGGTTTTCTTTATAGCCCTCAGGGATTTTCCAGGCTTTTTCAGAAAACTCTCTAAAAGACATGCCCGGCATCAAAAGCTCTAGGTTGGTATGAATTTCATCATAAGCCAGTTGATATAGGGACTTTTGCTCGGCCGTGGGCTGAGGCCCCCCGCCGGTAAAAAACGTACGCGAGAAATCCGTATAGTATCCATATACACCTACCGTATCGGTATCAAAGGCAACTAATTCGCCCGGCTGCATGACGCGTTCCGAGGTCTCTTGAAACCAGGGGTTGGTATTTTCACCCGAGGTCAGTAGCCGTGTTTCTAGATACTCACCCCCTGTAGCCAATACCTTTTGCTGAAAAACAGACCACAGCCAGTTTTCTGTAATGCCTGGCTCGATCACGGACTCCATGTGGTGCATGGCATCTTCGGTGAGCTCGACCGAACGATTAATGAGGACAAGCTCATCAATACTTTTTATGGATTTAGCAATTTCGATCGGTCGGGTGGCATCTGAAAGCACATAGCCTTGTGCAGCCAGTGCTGTGTGTACCTCTGGCGGGGCGCCGTTAATACCAATGTGTTTGCCGTTGCTCGCCGAGCGGCTGAGTATTTCATCGACTTGGCTGACAAATTCTTGGACGTGCCTAGGTGAATGATCGCCGCTATGCAAAGGCATGATGGGGCTCGCGTAGCGCACCTCGTCCAGCGTGGGCAACCCCTCGGCTAGATGCAAGCAGGATCGATATTCAAAAAGAACGACTGGCCCGTCTGCTGGCACCACAATATAGCGGGCGGGGTTGCGCTGCGAGTACACCTGCATATTGCGCGCCCCACAAGCATAACGGATATTGATTGGCTCGAACAAAATAACAGCATTCAAATTATGTGCCGTTATCTGCTCTTTTAACCGATTCAATCGATAAAGTGCTACTCGGTGCTCGAGCGCTGTGTCAATAGTAACGCCGCTCAACACGGCGTTATCATAATTAGTGTTTTGTGCTGTACTCATAGATTAATCTACCAAACCATCAGAACGTTGTTGCTGATTTTTCTCGGCATCAATATGAGCTTGGGTCACTCGACCATAGACATCCTTGGTTCTTTGTACACGACCAATCATGCCGGGCTCTTTTGAGTAGCCGAAAATGGCACATAGCCGCTGTCCTTGAGCGGGAGCAACACGGTGCATGGAAAAGCGACCCTTAAATATTTGTAGATCCCCGGTATTTAGCGTTAGTGTTTTAACCAGATCTCGATCACCTTGTAAAACGCGTTTGACCTCATCAAAGTTCTCGTTGCCAACTTCGCGGATACCCGGCGCGTACTCAAAATCACCCCCCTTATCAGGGCGTTTGGTCATTAAGCTGACAATAAACTCATTGGTATCAAAGTGCCAGGGCAGGGTTGTGCTTTCTGGCATCACATTGATTACCAAGCCAGCAATTGGATCTGCATATTCGTAAATCTTTTCTTCTTCCAGGCAGTCGGCGATGAATTTTTGAAAAATAGGGTTGCCGTACAGTCTTTGGATGACTTTGTCTTCGCTAATTTGATCCTTGGCGACAAAGCCATTTGTAAATGCTTGGAAAAAACGCTTGGGATGATCTTCTGGCAAGCTTTCATCATCAGCATTCGCATACGGCGTGATTTGGTTTTCGTGATAATGCGCTTGCGGTGCCAGCTCTTCGCTTTCGCGTTGTAGTTGTTCTTCTACATCCTCTCTAATGAAATCAGCGACGTGAGCACAGCCATCTTTAGCTAATTGTTTTCTTAGCTCCGTGATGACTTCGGTATATTTCTTTGAATCTTGAGCTGTGAGCGGGTATTTATCGGTGTTAATTATTTGCTTTAAATCATCGATATATTCTTGCTGGAATCCAGTGATATTTTTCTCTGTCAAATCAATACTCCTGTTCTTAGTGAAAACAAATTTCAGTGTAAGAACAGCAGGTTAGGGATTCAAATGAATAATATGATGAATAAGTTGAATAATTTTTTTAAGACCGACTATAGACAACAAAAAAGCCCTGTCAGCAAAAACTGACAAGGCTTTAAATATTTGGTTGCGGGGGCCGGATTTGAACCAACGACCTTCGGGTTATGAGCCCGACGAGCTACCAGACTGCTCCACCCCGCGACAGACTTC
>DATGTW010000076.1:0-10585 GCA_035301625.1 Paenalcaligenes sp. | reverse complement strand
CCGGTGTAGCGGGTGCACTTTTAGCACAAAGTAGTCAGTTTGTAGCCTTGGATAGTTTGGGTTTTCAGCGCTCGGCCGAAGCCCTGATGATGATTGTATTGGGTGGGTTGGGAAGCTTATACGGTGCCTTGGTGGGGGCGGTGGTCTTTGTCGGGGTACATGATTATGTATCGGCGTTGAGCCCTTGGTATTGGCAGCTGTGGTTAGGGATATTTTTAGTGGCGGTAGTATTGATGGGGCGCGGCGGTATATTGGGTGGGTTTCAGCGTTTGTTTCGCTGGAGGGTGCGATGAGTCCTATTTTAACCACCACCGATTTGACCAAGGGCTGGGGCGCTGTGCAGGCAGTACAAACGGTCAATTTAAAATTTGAAAAAGGCTGTCGCCATGCCATTATTGGCCCCAATGGCGCGGGCAAAACCACCCTTTTACATTTGTTGGCGGGTGCGTTGACTGCGGATAGGGGGCAGGTCGTTTATAACGGGCAGGATGTCACCATGCTAAGTCAGGCACAGCGGGTACGTCAGGGCATTGTGCGCAGTTTTCAGCAGAGTCGGCTTTTTGTCGGGTTGACGGTTTTAGAGTCTGTGTTGATGGTTTTTGAGCATCAGCGCGCACGTGTTTCGTTTTGGCGGCCTTTGGGGCGACAGGCAGCAATAATGGCTCAGGCCCAAGCCTTGTTATCACCGTTAGGGTTATGGGCTATGCGAGACTGTTTAGCAGGTACTTTGGCTTATGGACAGCAGCGATTGCTCGAGCTAGCCATGGTGCTGGCAACCCAACCGCAGGTATTATTGCTTGATGAGCCTGCTGCAGGGGTATCTGCTGCAGAAAGTGCCCGTATGTTTGAGTATTTGGCAGGTTTGCCCGCAGAGCTAAGCATCATTTTGATTGAACACGATATGCATCGGGTCTTTGAGTTTGCCCAAGAGATCACTGTATTGGTGGCTGGGCAGGTGTTTGTGCAGGGTGCGCCCGCTGCGGTGGCCAATGACCCAGGAGTACGTCGCGTGTATTTGGGTGATGCGTTTGATGGATAATAAGTGCGGGAGCACAGGATGCTAAAGGTACAGAGCTTGTGGGCAGGCTATGAGGGGGCTCAGGTGCTCAGGGGCTTGGATTTTGAGATGGCGCCGGGACAAAGTTTGGCTATTCTCGGGCGTAATGGCGCAGGCAAAACCACTTTGATTAAAACCTTGATGGGTTTATTGGTGCCCGAGCAAGGACAGATCTTATTACATGGTAAAGATTTGCAGCGGGTTTCAGTGTCGCAGCGTGTGCAACGGGGATTGGGCTGGGTGCCGCAGGAAAGAGGATTATTTCCGTCGTTGACGGTGCATGAGCATTTGCAGGTGGTGGCACGGCCTGGACCATGGGATGAGCAAGCCGTTTATATGCTTTTTCCGCGCTTACAGGAGCGTCGACGTCACCATGCTCAGGCTTTGTCTGGGGGTGAACAACAAATGTTGGCCATTGGCAGGGCACTCATGACCAATCCCCGTCTGTTGTTATTGGATGAGCCCTTTGAGGGGTTGTCACCCTTGATGGCCCAAGAGTTGGTTGCAGCCTTGCAGCAGTTACAGCTATATTTTCAAAAAGATCCTGATGGCGCTGGATTGATTGTGGTGGAACAGCATATTAACCGAGCGCTGCATTTGGCAGATCAAGTGTTGGTATTAATGCGTGGAGAACAATGTTTTTGGGGCCATGGCCAGGCATTAACTGCAGCTCCTGAGTTTGAGCACTGGTTAGGCGTGCGTCCGGGTCAATAATAAAAAAGCGGAGCGCCGAAGCGCTCCGCTATGAGCAATAATAAACGGAACTTTTACTGCTCTTGTTTGAGCGCTAAGCGCCACTGGTGCAATAAAGGCTCGGTGTAGCCGCTGGGCTGCTCGATACCTTTGAAGACCAGGTCACGGGCGGCTTGGAAAGCCTTTGAGGCCTCGAAGTCACGTGCCATGGGTAGGTAGTGGGGGTCATCAGCGTTTTGCTCATCCACTACTTTAGCCATACGCTGCAGGGTTTCTTCGACCTGTTCTTTAGTCGTTACCCCGTGCAGGAGCCAGTTGGCAATGTGCTGGCTGGAAATGCGCAGTGTTGCGCGGTCTTCCATCAGACCGACATCGTGGATATCAGGTACTTTTGAGCACCCAACCCCGTGGTCAACCCAACGCACGACATAACCCAGGATACCCTGAGCGTTGTTGTCGAGCTCTTGTTGGATTTCTTCTGCGGACCATTCGGCAGACTTAACAACCGGGATGGTTAGCATTCCTTCGGTAAAGGACTCTCTGGGTCCTCCTTCCATTTCTTTTTGCAGTGCAAATACATCCAACTGGTGATAGTGCAAAGAGTGCAAGGTTGCTGCAGTGGGCGAAGGGACCCAGGCAGTGTTACCGCCCGCTTTGAGGTGACCGATTTTTTGCTCGAGCATATCGGCCATCAGATCGGGCATGGCCCACATCCCCTTACCAATTTGGGCGCGACCACGCAGACCGCAGTCCAGACCGGTTTGGACGTTGTTGCGCTCGTAAGCATCGAGCCATTTGCTGTGACGCATCTCGCCTTTGCGTACGACAGGGCCAGCTTGCATGATGGAGTGAATTTCGTCCCCGGTGCGATCCAAGAAACCAGTGTTAATAAACACGGTGCGCTCAGTGGCTTCGGCAATGCATGCTTTGAGGTTGAGGCTGGTGCGACGTTCTTCGTCCATCACACCCATTTTGAGGGTGTTGCGCTCGAGCTTGAGCAGGTCTTCGACGCGACCAAAGAGTTCATTAGCAAAGCGGACTTCTTCGGGGCCGTGCATCTTGGGCTTGACGATGTATACGGAGCCTGCCTGAGAGTTGCGCTTGAGCTTGATGTCGTGCTTGGCACACAAAGAGGTAAACACGGCATCCATAATGCCTTCGTAGACCTCGTTGCCGTCCTTGTCGAGGATGGTGGGGTTGGTCATCAAATGGCCGACGTTACGGATAAACATCATCGAACGGCCATTGAGTTTTTGTGGGTTGCCATTCAGATCGGTGTACTCGCGATCGGGGTTGGCACGACGGGTAAAAGTGCTTCCGCCCTTGGTGATGTCCTCAGTGAGGTTACCCGTAATGAGGCCCAACCAGTTGCGATAGCACAGTGTTTTGTCTTCGGCATCAACAGCGGCCACAGAGTCTTCGCAATCCATGATGGTGGTGATGGCGGACTCGAGAACGATGTCTTTGACACCGGCCTTGTCGGTTTTGCCAATCGCATCATTATGATCGATGTGAATCTCAAAGTGCAGGCCGTTGTGAATAAAGACGATGGCCTCGGGCGCGTCGGGCTGACCACGATAACCCAGCAAAGCAGCGTTATCTTTGAGGTGAGCGATGTTGCCATTTTCTAAAGTGGCAGCGAGCTTGCCATCAACGACAGCATACGCGGTCACATCACGGTGTGAACCCTGGTCCAGGGGAATGGTGTTATCCAGGAATTGGCGTGCGTAGGCGATGACCTTGGCACCACGGACGGGATTGTATTGGGCAGTGATTTCTGCGCCGTCGTCTTCGCTGATGGCATCGGTGCCATACAATGCATCGTACAGGCTACCCCAACGGGCATTCAGTGCGTTTAGAGCATAGCGGGCGTTCATGATGGGAACGACCAGCTGGGGTCCGGCCTGATCAGTAATTTCAGGGTCTACATTTTGTGTGGTGACCTGAACTTTTTCAGGAGCATCGACCAAATAGCCGATTTCCTTGAGAAAGTCTTTGTAGGCAGCCATGTCTTGGATGGGACCGGGGTTTTGGCGGTGCCAATCGTCGAGCTTGGATTGTAGCTCGGCACGCTTTTGCAAGAGCGCCTTGTTCGTGGGCGTGAGGTCCTGGACAAGCTGGCTAAAGCCTTTCCAGAATTCGTCAGAGCTGAGGTCAGTGTCTTTGAGGGCCTCTTGTTCGACAAATTGATAAAGTGGTTCGGCTACTTGTAAGCCGTGGCAATCGATGCGTTTCGTCATAGTTACCCTTTTTCAGTGAGAGTTTATGTACTTACTCTATTATGGGGGTTGTATCGTAAAGGCTCAATGGGTTTTTGGTCTCAACAGTCGATACTTTTTGTATGTTCTGTTTGGTGTTTTAGCTAAAAAGTCTATATCTTATAGCATGGAATAGGGGATCGGTTAACCTTTGGTGAAGTCCTTTCTTTATAAGGTACCCATGCATGATGAAGCACAGCCTTTCTTCTAACGAAATTTCAGTGCAAGCGCCTTCACCTCTGCCTTTTCAGGGATTCGATGACGCGCGCTTGGCGCTGGCCCGTTTGTTACATATTTATGAGCGTAATACTGCTTATATTCGCCATGCTTTTAGTAGCAGTGTGCAGCAGGGATTTCCGCCGCGGGTGCGCTTTCGGGCTTATTATCCTGCTCTGCGCATTCAGGTCTCTACCTATCAAGAGGTGGACAGTCGGCTGTCTTTTGGGCATGTGGTTGAGCCAGGTTTATATGAAACTACCATCACCCAACCACGATTGTTCTATGACTATTTGTTTGAACAAATTAGCTTGCTGTTAAAAAATCACCGTGTGCCGCTCAGTGTGGGTGAGTCGACCCAGCCAATACCTTTGCATTTTGCGTTGGCTGACAGCATGGAGGATGCACCGGTTGCCTATCCTGAACCCTCTGGACAAACTTTGCGAGATCATTTTGATGTGCCCGATTTGGCCGTGATGGATGATGCTATTGTTAATGGAACCTGGACGCCCATAGAGGATGAGCCGCGCCCATTAGCTCCGTTTACAGCTCCTCGAGTAGATTATTCTTTGCAGCGCTTGCAGCACTACACTGCCACGCGCCCCGAATTTTTTCAAAACTTTATTCTTTTCACCAATTATCAGTTTTATGTAGATGAGTTTTGTGCATGGGCTAAAGAACAGGTGGTGCAGGGTAAAGGTGGTTATACCGCGTTAGTGCATCCCGGCAATGTAATTTATGATGCTCAGGGAAATTATATAGGTACCCCGCCATCCCGTGATCCGCAGATGCCTTCTTATCATTTGCTGCGCGAGGGTCATAAGGGCATTACCTTGGTCAATATTGGGGTGGGTCCGGCCAATGCCAAAACCATCACGGATCATATCGCAGTATTACGGCCTTCGGCCTGGATTATGTTGGGTCACTGTGCCGGGCTGCGCACGACACAACGGTTGGGAGATTATGTATTGGCCCATGGCTATGTGCGCCAGGATCGGGTGTTGGATGCTGATTTACCTACCTGGGTGCCGGTGCCGCCTCTGGCCGAGATACAGGTGGCCTTGGAACAGGCCGTTGCCCAGGTTTCTGGGTTGACCGATTGGGAGCTCAAACGCATCATGCGCACAGGGACGGTGGCTTCCATCGATAACCGTAATTGGGAGCTGCGCGATCATCACGAACCGGTTCGTCAGCTCTCACAGTCACGTGCGATTGCCTTGGATATGGAGTCAGCGACGATTGCAGCCAATGGATTTAGATTTAGGGTGCCTTATGGAACCTTATTATGTGTTTCTGATAAACCCTTGCATGGTGAGCTTAAATTGCCGGGTATGGCCAGTGCCTTTTATGACACGCAGGTAGGGCAGCATTTGCATATAGGGATTCGGGCCCTCGAGTTATTGCGCGACATGCCGGCCGCTCGTTTGCATTCGCGCAAGCTACGTAGTTTTATAGAAACAGCCTTTCAATAGGTGTTTAGGACTGTTTTAAGACGCACTGATGGTGTGCATTAGCGTTTATTATTGCGACGTTGGCGCTGGCGTTGTCGTCGCAGGCGCATGCTGCGGCGGACTTCGCGATGAATTTCGCGGCGTAGATAAGGTTGTAGGCGCTGAATTTCGTCTTGGACCTGTTCGCGTATCCAGCGCTGGGTGGCGGTGCCCGGTTCGGTGTCGTGATGTTCTTGTTCTGCAGCATCATCGGTGTCGATAGCCAACATGGTCCCACGACACTGGGGGGCACCACACCAGCAAGCATAATTTTGCTTGAGGCTTTCTGTCAGGGGTTCATCGATAGTAAGCGCGTAGTCATAGAGGAGCTCTTCGTCTTTTTCAATATCGCGTTTGGCAACGATAAATACCCGATCACCAGCATCGTTTTCATGACCTTCGCAGTTAGGCTCACAACTGTGATTGATCCAACGAGCCTCATTGCCTTGTTGAGCACCATCAATGATTTCCCCACTGCTTAATGAGAAAAAAAACGTGTGATAGGGGTTATCTGGGTCGGCCGAGGGTTGTTCATCGGCTTCATCCGAGCTGATGCGTTTGCCCTCGTACTCCATGATGGTAGATCCTTTGGGGATAAAACGGCGTGCAAATACGCCTCTACCGTGCAGTTCCGATTCGGCGACATAATGCCATGGTTTTGTATTGGCGGTGTCGGATGCGTCCATAATTGTTGTGTGCCTTTTAGGTTAGCTGCGGATATGGCAGCAAATTAGGTTGTTTTCTTGCTGGCTTTCTTGGCTGCTTTAGTTGCCTTGGTCGCTTTGGTAGCAGTTTTAGCCGCTGTTTTTTTAGTGGCCTTTTTTGCTGCCTTTTTCGCCGTCTTTTTAGTTGCCTTCTTAGCTGCCTTCTTAGCGGCCTTTTTGGTCGCTTTCTTTGCTGTTTTTTTGCTGGCTCGAGGTTCAAATTCGAAGCCTACTTTGCCTTTTTTAATGACCAGGAAAGCTTTGAATTTACGGTGCGTCCGGTTGGAAACAAAACCATCCAGCAGATCGGTTTTGCCTTCGGCAAGCATTTTGGTCATTTGCTCGGGGCTGACCTCTTGTTGGAGGATGATTTTACCCGAACGAAAGTCGCAGGTTTTCTCTGGACCCACGGCCTTTTCACAAACATAGTTCAGGCCATGTTCGTACACAGGATGTTCGCATTTGGGGCATTTGCCTAATGCGGTTTTTCCAGTGAAATCAACAGGCTCATTGTCCTCTTCGTCGTTTTGGCCAAAATCGAATTCAAGTTTGTTTTCGTTGTTAATGCGCAAGATGGCCACAAAAGGGCGTCCCATGCGGCTAATAAAACCGGTCAGCGGGCCTATTTCACGGTCTTTGAGCAGTGTTTCTACCTCGTCGAGTTCAAAGGTACGTCCACCGGGGTGTTTGCCAATGGAGAACTCGCACTCGGTACATGCGTAACGGCGATAGTTTTCTTTGACCACAGCACCACATGCTGGGCAGGGGGTTTCTAATGTAGCGTAATCGCCAGGCACGGAATCACTTTCGTATTCTTTGGCACGGCCGACGATGATTTCGGTCATTTCCTCGATTTTGTTCAGGAAACTCTTGGCGCCTGTTTCGCCCATCTCGATTTGTTTGAGGCGGTGCTCCCAATCACCGGTCAGCCCGGGTGAGGTCAGCTCACTGACGCCCAAACCATTGAGCAGGGTCATCAATTGACGGGCTTTGGCCGTGGGGATGAGCTCGCGGCCCTCGCGGCGCAGATACCCTTCTTTGAGGAGCCCCTCGATGATAGAGGCCCGTGTGGCCGGGGTTCCCAGGCCGCGTTCGGACATTGCCTCGCGTAGGGCATCCTCGTCGACCAGCTTGCCAGCCCCTTCCATGGCAGACAGTAAGGTGGCCTCGGTAAAGCGGGCCGGGGGTTTGGTTTGTAGGGCCTGTAGCTCGACATCTTCGGTCTGGACGGTTTCATTTTCCTGGACCGGGATGAGACTGTCCTCGCCGCCTTGGGCTTCACGGCCATAGATAGCAAGCCACCCAGGAGAGACCAGTACACGACCCTCGGTCTTGAAGTGCTCGTCTTTGATGCGGGTGATGCGGGTGGTCAAACGGTATTCTGCCGCAGGAAAAAACACAGCCAAGAAACGGCGTGCAACTAATTCGTAGATCTTGAATTCAGCATCACTCAGTGTTTTAGGTGCCTGCTGGGTGGGGATAATGGCAAAGTGATCAGAAATGCGCTCATTGTTGAAAATGCGCTTATTGGGTTTAACCCAGTTTTTTTCCAATACCGTTTGTGCAAAAGGCGCGACGCTTTGTTGGGTAGGCGCCCCTGAGTTGGCCATGGTTTCAAAGGTACTGCGTACGGTGGGCAGGTAATCTTCAGGTAAATAGCGCGAGTCAGTACGCGGATAGGTGAGCACCTTGTGGCGCTCGTACAGGGCTTGTGCAATGGATAGGGTGGTATTTGCGGAAAAGCCAAAACGTGAGTTGGCCTCGCGTTGTAGGCTGGTCAGGTCAAACAGGGCAGGTGATTGCTGTCGCGATGGGCGTGAGGTCTCGCTGACGATGCCGGGTTCGTGCAGGCAAGCATCAACAATAGCTTGGGCACGGGCGGCATCCCAAAGACGTGGCTCACGGAGATGGGGATCCTGATCGTCTTTTTTGAACTCGGGATCAAACCAGCGGCCGTTATAGGTACCCGCCTGGGCGACAAAGGTAGCGTGGACTTCCCAGTAGTTACGGGGTACAAAGTGGCGGATTTCTTCTTCGCGGTTGTGCACAATGGTCAGCGTTGGAGTCTGGACGCGGCCAACGGTTGTTTTGAAAAAGCCACCGTCTTTGCTGTTAAAGGCAGTCATGGCACGAGTGCCGTTGATACCAATCAGCCAGTCGGCTTCGGCACGGGCACGGGCGGCTTGTTCCAGGGGTTTGAGTTCTTCGTCTGAACGTAACTCATTGAACGCCTCTTGGATGGCTGTGCGGGTCATTGAGCGCAGCCAGAGTCGGGAGATGGGCTTGTCTACCCCTGCAAATTGGACAATATAGCGAAAAATGAGCTCGCCCTCGCGACCGGCGTCACAAGCATTAATGATGTGCGTGACATCTTTGCGCTTGATGAGCTTAATGAGCATTTTCAATCGCTCGGCAGAGCGTTTATCGTTGGGTTTGAGCTCAAATTGTGGTGGAATGACAGGCAGGTGCGTAAATGTCCATTTTCCACGCTTGGGGTCATTCGGCGCAACAAGGCCCAATAAGTGCCCTATACTGGCAGCGAGGACATATTCATCACTTTCGTAATAATCGCCTTGGCGGGTAAAGCCACCCAGTGCACGCGAAATGTCTAAAGCAACAGAAGGTTTTTCAGCAATGATTAGCGTTTTAGTCATGAGTTTCCAATTTTAATGCATGGCGATAGCGCAAATCAGATCAGATAATAATTGATATCAATGATGCAAGCTCATCGCTCTGAATGCACAACAACTCGTGCAGAACAATACCGGGCCCAATTTTTATTGCGCAGTACCCTAATGTGCGCGGGGGTGCTCGTGGGCAGTGCCATTATCATGTGGGTCGCTGCCAACTGGCCGCTGTGGTCCCATACAAAGCGGATTGCTTTGGTGATCGTGGCATTTACCATGCCCCTGTTGTTTGCGGGACACCAGGGTCGATATCACCCCAAAGATTGGGCTAAGCCTTTCTCGCTGTCAAGCATCGCGCTGCTGGTAGCCGCCCTGATGACCGGTGCCCTGCTGGCCCTGTTGGGGCAGGTATACCATAGTGGCGCGGACTCGTGGCGCTTGTTTGCTTGGTGGGCAGTGTTGTTAGTGCCCTGGGCTGTCGGGTTACAAAGCATCCCCATCATACTGCTTGGCTGGTTTTTAACCAATGTCAGTATCGGCCTGCTTATTGTAACGAGCTTTTATTTTTCTGCTCAGTATGTGATGAGTGGTTACCTGGCGGCTTGGAATACATTGTGGTTCTTATTGTTGCTGTTGTGGCGTGCGAGGGGTAATCCCTGGGTCTGGGCGTTGCGGGCGCTGTGTTTTACGGTAGCAGCATTTTCATTTGCTTTGGCTGTGGTGGAATATGTGCATTATCACCACGCGGATACATTATGGTCGTGGCCCCTGGCCCTGGGTTTTTTCATTTTGGGGTTCATTGCATGGCTCATGCTGCGTTGGCGAGATGAATTACTCAGCTGGGTCGGATTTAGCGCTGCTGGCCTGATTTTGGTTTTTCATCTTAGTTTTACTGTGTTGCCTCACATGGGCTTAGGGATTTATGCCCTGTTATTGGTGCCGTTGGCTGCTTTATGGCTTTTTGCGTATATGCGCCGAACACAACGGTTGCAGGGGCAATCAGTGCGTTCATCTGCCAAACAATCTGTAGCCCAGACGACACAGTCGTCTTCATATCAGGACCAAGAGGCGCATGTGGCCTCACCAACAGTTGCCCAAGAGTCTAGTGCATCGGCAATATATCAGCGTTGGCCACTGCGTGGTATGCGGGTGTTGGTGCTAGTCGTAGCAGCCGTTTTCTGGGTCAGCTTTCTGAGTGTTTGGGGGCGTTTGCCTTTGCCCGCGTTGGCTTGGTTCTTGTTTGCTTTGTCTATGCTGTTGGGGGTGACGCGGCCGTGGCGCAGAGGCCGTTGGTGGTCTGATTTGTGGTTAATGACTTGGGTAGGAGCTTTAATCACTATCACTGTGGTGTGGTCACAGGGTGAATTTAGTGCTCTGGGCTTTGTGATTGTCTTTTTGCTGGCCATGCTTTGGTATTTGTGGGCACGGGCCCCGATGGTACGTGCGTTGACCGCGGCATGGTTGGTGTTTATTTGTTGGGCCTGGCCTTGGATTGCGCCGCACAGTGCTTTGTGGCAAACCGATACTGCGGTATTTGATT
>DATGTW010000075.1:0-6232 GCA_035301625.1 Paenalcaligenes sp. | reverse complement strand
AGGCGATTATATGCCTCTTTTACATATGAGCAAACAATTAATGACTGAACAATCGTTTTCTCAAGTACGTTTACTTAAGATTCTACCTGAAAGAGCGGGACAGCGTTTGGATAATTTTTTATTCCGCGAATGCAAAGGGGTACCCAAGAGTTTTATCTATCGGGCAATCCGTAGTGGGCAAGTGCGTGTCAACCGCGGCCGCGTCCGCAATGACTACCGTTTGCAGGCTGGGGATGAGTTGCGTATTCCCCCCATGCGGCGTCCCAGCGACGAACCTACTGTGCATATACCCCCTGGACACTTTGAGGTGGTATACGAGGATGAATATTTTTTGGCCATCAATAAACCGGCGGGGGTGGCTGTGCACGGGGGCAGTGGGGTTTCTTTTGGGGTGATCGAGCAGCTGCGGGCAGCGCGTCCCCAAGCCCCCTTTTTAGAGTTGGTCCACCGTTTGGATAGGGATACCTCGGGATTGTTATTGGTTGCTCGTCGCCGCCGTGGGTTGGTGGCGTTGCATGAGCTGTTTCGTGAGGACCGTATTACCAAAGAGTATTTAGCGCTGGTAAATGGTGATTGGGTCAATGACCGGCAGCATTTGCGTGCCCCTTTACAGCGTTGGGTAACTCCTAGTGGCGAGCGTCGTGTACGTGTTGATGAGCAGGGGCGCCGAGCTCACACCATTATTAATTTGCAGACCCGTTATGGTGAATATAGTTTGGTAGAGGCCGATTTGCGCACGGGACGCACCCATCAAATACGCGTGCATTTGGCTAATGAAGGCTACCCTATTGTGGGTGATGATAAATATGGCAATGATGCCCAGTTGCATCAAGCGCGCCATGAGTTAGGCTTTAAGGGGATGTTTTTGCATGCTGCTCGGTTGGTCTTCCAGCACCCGATAACAAAGGCTTCTGTAGATATTCGGGCACCGTTACCCCAAGACTGCCAAGCTCTGCTCGAGCGCTTAAAACACTAAAGAATTAATTTCGGAGCAAGAATGAGGAAGTACAAAGCAGTTATTTTCGATTGGGATGGGACAGTGATGGATTCGACTTATTCAATCACTCATTCCATACAATTAGCCAGCCAGGATTTAGGCTTGACTGTACCTTCACGAGAAGAGGCGAGTTGGATTATAGGCTTATCGTTAGAGACCGGTTTATATCGTATTTTGCCCGAGCTTGATGAACAGACCATGCCCAAATTTATAGAACGTTATCGGCACCATTACTTTCAACGCGATACTGACTTAAAACTGTTTGATGGGATTGATGCGCTTTTGACTCAGCTCAAGCAGCAGCGCATTTTGCTGAGTGTGGCGACCGGCAAGAAACGTTTAGGTTTGGACAGGGCTTTGCAGGCGACTGGACTGGGGCCTGTTTTTGATGCCACCCGTTGCGCTGATGAAACCAAAGGCAAGCCCGATCCACAGATGCTACATGAGTTAATGTGGGAGCTCGAGATCGCACCTGAGGATGCACTGATGGTGGGGGACACAACCCATGATATTAATATGGCTCATCAAGCAGGTATGGACGGCTTGGCAGTCACGTATGGGGCTCATGATTTGCAGACATTGCAGCAATCAGAGCCCCTGGAGATAGTGCACGATGTCGTACAAATGCACCAGTGGTTAGAGCAGCGTTTGCGCTAATCCTTGACTTCAGGAGATACCAAGGCCTTGAGGATGCCAACCGTTTCGGCGTCGATCATACCGTCGTGTCGGCTGGGGCGGTAATGCATTTGAAAGGCCCTGATGACTTTTTTGGTTTCATCATCTAATTGGCCGTGCTGAGGAACAGCATAGCCAATGTGTTCCAGCCATTCTTGCACAGTACGCACAGTGGGCAGGCGCTCGCGTTGAAATTCTGCGGTGTAGTGTGCGGCTAATCGGGGGTTATACCAACGTCCTAGACCTTCATCGGCCAATTCTTTCCAAGGAAATAATGGCCCAGGATCAATTTTCCTGGTGGGGGCTACATCGCTGTGCCCTACGATATTTGCAGGGGTGACGCGGTGACGCTCGGCAATATCACGGACCAGTTTTTTGACGATTTCAATTTGTTCGGGGTTAAAAGGGACCCAGCGCCCATCATCTAGATGGCCAGGGTTAACAATTTCGATGCCCACAGAGCTGGTGTTGAGATCGGTGTGTTCATACCATTGGCTAACACCCGCGTGCCAGGCGCGTTCGTTTTCGTCTACTAGCTGGTAAACCTTGGGTGGGTGTTCATCTGTGATGAGGTAATGGCTGCTGACATTTTGTTCTGTGAGGATTTTTATCGAGCGCGGTGTGTCTGCAACTGTATAGTGCAAAACGATATGGCGTACGCGGCTATTTTTGCCTTGGGCAGCCAGAGAAGTATCAATATCCAATCCATCTTTGGGTATGCTGCCACAAGCAGCTAGGAAGGCTGTCAACATGAGTAGGCTGCACCAACGCATTGGGGTGTGCAATAAGCTGACATTGTTCTTTACGTGTTTTTTTATGATGGAGGGGGGTTGAGCGGTTGACGCGTTTAAGCGGTACATCAAGCGATCCCAAATAGCATGAAGCATGATCATATCCTCGGTGTTTGATGGTGTCAGGTCGATTGACGACGGCGTTGACCGCGGGAACGTTGGTTTCGTTGCGATCGATTTCGTTGTGGTCGGCTTCTGTGCGGTGCCGGACTTTTATTAGATTGATGTCCTGCTGTTGCTAAGAACAAGAACAAAGTAGGTTGCTTATCTAAATCTGGTGGTGGTTGCGCGCGCCATTGTGCAATGCTGTTGGTGTGAATCCATTGTTCTGCGGTAGTCAGGGCGCGTGCAATACATAATTGGGTGTTTGGGCGCAAGCTACTGCACAGGTCATCGAAAAGTGCCTGGTTGCGATAGGGGGTTTCTATAAAAAGTTGCGTGCTTTGTTCGCGGGCAGATTGTTGTTCTAGTGTTTGCAGGGTAAGGCGACGTTCTTCGCCCTGAATGGGTAGATAGCCTTGAAAACTAAAGCGTTGGCCGTTGAGTCCGCTCCCCATTAGGGCCAAGAGTAATGATGATGGACCTACATGGGGGTATACAGGTATCTCTAGCGCGTGCGCTTGGGCAACGACGGCAGCCCCTGGGTCAGCCACTGCTGGGCAGCCCGCCTCAGAGACAAGGCCAATACCATTTTTGATTGCCTCGGGGTGTTGTAACCATTGGGTAATTTCAGTGGTTGGTGTGCCTTTTTTATCCAAAGTAAAAATGGTGATTTCGCGAATTGGTACCATGGGCTCTATCAGCTGCAGGAATGCACGTGCTGATTTGGCGTTTTCGGCGATATAAACAGTTAGTCTGCGAGCAATATTTTTCACATCGGCAGGTAACCACAGGTCAAGGTTAGATTCACCTAGGCCTACGGGTATGAGGTGTAATGCCGCAGCATAATTTAGAGTTGCTAAGGAATGTGACATGATGCTGAAAGCAGTTTTATATAATTAAATCCAACAGGTGAGTACAGCAACGTTTAGGTGGGCTGGAGCGGGTTTAAACCAAAATGCCGGAGTAGATCCGTCAACGCTATGAGTGGCAGGCCAATAATGGCGGTTGGGTCATCTGAATGCATGGACTCTAACAGGCTGATGCCCAAGCTTTCGGCTTTGGCGCTGCCCGCGGTATCATAAGGTTGTTCGGTGGTTAGGTAGTATTCAATTTCTGCATCATCTAACTGGCGAAACTTGCATTTTATCTGCACCAGACGTTCTTGACACTGTTCTTGGTGGGACACGCATAACGCCGTGTGGAAATGCACAGTTTGGCCACTCATTTGTCTGAGTTGGGCCACAGCTGTGACGTGATTGCCCGGTTTGCCCAATACATGTTGTTCCAAAGCTGCCACCTGATCCGAGCCTATGACCAATGCGTCAGGATGCTTTTTTGCCACATGTTGTGCTTTGGCATGCGCCAAGCGCAGGGCCAAAGCCTCGGGGGGTTCGCCTGCGTGTCGGCTTTCATCAATGTCAGTAGCAGACACCTCAAAGGGTAGCCCCAGGCGCTGCAGCATCATTTTTCGATAGGGCGATCCCGAGGCAAGTATCAGCTTCATTTCTTATTTTCCTTGGATGGGTTTAGATTTGACTGCTTTACTCAGTACAGGGTATTATTTTATGTTTTCTTTATCAATGGAAGTGTCGGAGGGAGAATAATGCTTTCAAAGCTACGCTCTCTGGATACTTTAGCTTTTACAGAACGGGGCGAAGAGCTTTCATCTGAGTGCTCTGTTACACTATTTAGTCGGGCTACCGAGGGTTTGCCCAAGCAGGACAAAGCGCAGATGATTGATTGGCAGCTTAGGGGCGAGACCGATGCTGCTGGTCACCGACTTTTACATGTGCGTTTAGAGGGCGCGGTTCGTTTAGAATGTCAGCGCTGCCTAGAGGCCTTTGATCATCCCGTACAGACTGAAAATACTTTTTTACTGGTCGAATCAGAAAGTGAGCTTGCCATCGGCGAAGATGATCCCGAGGCTCTAGAGCGTATTTTGATCGCTCGCAAGTTCGACGGTTTTGAGTTATTAGAAGACGAGCTTATACTTAGCTTGCCCTATGTGCCTGTTCATGACGTGTGCCCCAATTTATCTGATGAGTTTTTTGCTGATGATGGGGACGAGGCCGAGAGCGCAGAAAGGGAAAACCCCTTCAAAGTGCTCAAGCAGCTAAAAAAGGATTCATAGTGTGCCCGTCCAGGGCTTTGTAAAAGTCACAGAGAATTTTTAATACGATTAAATCTGATTGGATTCAATCACACTTTACTAAGGAGTCATCATGGCTGTCCCAAAGTCAAAAATTAGCCCTTCACGTCGCGGCATGCGTCGGGCTCACGATTCATTGAAAAAGCCTTCTTTGGCTATTGAGCAAACCACCGGTGAGGTGCATTTGCGTCATCATATCAGTCCCAATGGGGTCTACCGTGGCCGTAAGGTCCTAAACACCAAGTTCGACGAGTAAAGCGCGCTACCGACGTTTTTCGTGAACGTGACTAATGTCAAATAAAACAATTCGTATTGCCATCGATTGCATGGGCGGTGACCACGGCTTGCCTGTCACCTTGCCTGCTGCGGTCAAGTTTGCTCAAGAGCACCCCGATACTTACTGTCTGCTGGTCGGAGACCAATCTCGTATCGAGGCGCAGTTACGCGCTTTGCCACAGATTGGCCGCGACTGGTATACCATCGTTCATACCGACGAGGTGGTGGACATGGATGATTCTGTCGAGGTTGCTCTGCGACGTAAACGAAAGTCATCCATGCGTCTTGCTGCGCAGGCGGTCAAAGACAATGATGCTGATGCTTGTATATCAGCCGGTAATACCGGGGCATGGGTGGCTATTTCGCGCTATGTGCTCAAGACCCTGGATGGCATCAGCCGTCCGGCTATTGCGACGTCCATTCCCAACCAGAATGGCGGGGCCACCATCATGCTTGATCTGGGGGCTAACGTAGATTGCAGTGCCGAGCACTTATTACAGTTCGCCATGCTGGGCACAGCGTTGGCTTCGATTGTCGACGGCCGCGAACAGCCCACTGTGGGCTTGTTAAACATTGGCGAAGAGGTCATCAAGGGCAACGAGGTTGTCAAACAGGCTGCCGAGCTTTTGCGCAATAGCGGACTTAATTTTTATGGCAATGTCGAGGGCGATGACCTGTGTCGCGGAACCGTCGATGTCATGGTGTGTGACGGGTTCGTAGGCAATGTTGTGTTAAAGTCGCTCGAAGGTTTGGCCAAAATGGTGGCTAAAATGCTACGCGAGGAATTCACCCGCGATATGCTCAGCATGATGGCGGGCGTTGTGGCCAAGCCGGTACTTGCACGTTTAGGTGGGCGCGTTGATAACCGTCAGTACAACGGTGCAGCACTACTGGGTTTGCGTGGTGTGGTCATCAAGAGCCACGGTTCGGCTGATGCACTGGCTTTTGGTTATGCTTTACAGCGTGCTCGTGATGCGGTTCACAACGGCCTTTTGGACGGCACCACACGCGCTATCGAGCGTATCCAGGAAAGCCTCCAACAAGCCCAGCTGGAACAGCAGCTGCCATTGGCCACCGGGACAGAGTCAACGTCCTAGTGGCATTTTGTTAGCCCCAAGGTGTTTTAGGAAGTTCAATGATGCCTTTCGCCAAAATTATCGGTACCGGTGCGTATTTGCCCCCCAATGTAGTGTCTAATGACCAGCTGGCAGCCGAGCTCGCTGAAAAAGGGGTGGAAACGTC
>DATGTW010000074.1:0-3120 GCA_035301625.1 Paenalcaligenes sp. | reverse complement strand
ATGGGAGGCCGAGGTCGCCGGCATGCGCGAGCGTATCCGCGCCATGCGCCAGGCTGTGACCGAGCAATTAGCGCATTATGCACCCCAGTACGATGCGTCTTATTGGTTAGAGCAAAACGGTATGTTTAGCTATACCGGGCTTAGCTCTGAGCAGGTAGACCGTTTGCGTGATGAGTTTGGCATTTACTTGTTGGCCTCTGGACGGGTATGTGTGCCTGGGCTGAATAATGACAACGTGTCTTATTTTGCTCAGTCCTTGGCTCAGGTTGTGTAGTCGAGCGTTTGCAGCGACGTTTTATTTTTCTGTTGTAAATTATGTTTATTTATAATACGTGGTATGTAGCTGCTATCGCAGACGAGGTTGGGCGGCATTTGTTGCCCGTGCGGATGCTGGCCCAAGATTTAGTCCTATATCGCCAAGAGGACGGCCAGCCTGTTGCTTTGCATGATTCTTGTCCGCACCGTCGTTTGCCTCTGTCGATGGGACGTTTGGTTGGGGACACTGTCGAATGCGGCTATCATGGCCTGACTTTTAATGGTCAGGGGCAGTGCGTGCGCGCACCTGCTTGTACAGAAATCCCGGCGCGGGCGGTGGTGCCCCATTATCCCTGTGTCGAACGCTATGGCCTGATCTGGGTTTGGATGGGTGATGCCGCTTTGGCCGATGCCAATGATATTATTAATATTGCCGAATGGGGTGATCCCGATTGGGGCGTCAACCGAGGCGATGCGATGGATGTGGCATGCAATTATCTTTTTATTACTGATAATTTGCTGGATCCGACGCATGTGTCTTGGGTGCATCAGACTTCGTTTGGCAGTGATGACCTCATAGGGGTACCCTTAGAGGTGACCGAGGACGCTCTCGGTGTAACCGCGTATCGCTGGTTGCACGCTATCGAGGTCGCGCCTTTTTATCAGCAGTTTGTTCGTTTTAAGGGCAATTGCGATCGCAAGCAACAATACGAGATGCGTTATCCCGCACATGCTGTGATTCGGGCAATCTTTACCCCCGCCGGCACAGCCACGGATGAGCCACCCTTTCATCCTGATGTGTTTTTGATGGATTCCTATAATTTTCTGACCCCAATAGACGAAAAAAATACGCGCTATTTTTGGTTTCAACTGCGTAATTTCAGTCCCCAAGACGAACAGGTATCTCAGCTGTTTAATCGGGATGTACGCGCGGCCTTTCTCGAGGACAAGGCCGTTCTCGAAGCGGTACAACAAGGGATGGATGCTCATGGTGCCCGTTTGAGTTTGCCATCCGATACCGCTGCATTGCGTTTTCGCAAGCGTACCCAGGAGCGCATCCGCGCCGAGCAAGACACCTTGCAGGCGTAGCCGCGTAGGTTTCACTGGGTTGGTTTAATATTCGTTTTTATCAGGATCTTCATCGCATCATGGATTCTCAACATTCTTCTTTTCAGTTTTCTCAGCGTGCCCTCCAGTTAACGAGTTCGGCCATCCGCGAGATCCTGAAGGTGACGACACGGCCTGAGGTGATTTCTTTTGCAGGTGGTCTGCCATCACCCGAGGGGTTTCCTGTGGAACAGTTGCAGCAGGCTTTTGACCGTGTGTTCGCAACACAGGGTCGCGCTGCTTTGCAATATGGGCCTACCGAGGGGTATCAACCACTGCGCGCGTGGGTGGCCGCGCACCTGAGCCGTCCCGGGGCTGATGTGTCGGCGGACGAGGTCCTCATCGTGTCGGGTTCTCAGCAGGCTTTGGATATGCTGGGCAAATTGTTTATTGACCCGGGCAGCAAGGTCTTGGTCGAGTCGCCTACCTATTTGGGTGCCTTGCAGTCTTTTTCCGTTTTTGAGCCCAATTACGTGGCCGTGGAGACCGACGAACTGGGCTTGATCCCGTCCGAGGTGTCCGATCCCAAGGCCCAGGATGCGCGCTTTATTTATGTTTTGCCCAATTTCCATAATCCCACCGGTCTGACACTCAATCTAGAGCGCCGCCGCGAGCTCATCGAGCGCTGTGCTGCCGAGGACATCCTCATTGTCGAGGATGACCCCTATGGCGAGCTACGCTACGCGGGCGAGCCCCAACCCACGTTGTTAAGTTTAGGCCGTGAGCACGGCGCATCGGTGGTGCATCTGGGCTCTTTTTCAAAGGTGTTGGCACCGGGCTTGCGTATGGGTTATATCGTGGCGCCGCGCGAGATCATTGACAAGCTCGTGCAAATCAAGCAAGCCACAGATTTGCATTCGAGCACGTTGTCACAGATGGCGATTTATGAGGCTATCAAAGACGATTTCATCAAGCAGCACTTGCCGGCGGTACGTGATTTGTATCATCAGCAATGTCAATACATGTTGGATGCCATGGACGAGCATTTCCCCAAAGAGGCGGTTTGGACTCGCCCAGAGGGGGGGATGTTCATCTGGGTGACGTTGCCCGAGGGCATCGATTCCGAGCAATTATTGCTCAAGGCCATCGAAGAGCACGTCGCGTTTGTGCCAGGCACCCCGTTTTATGCGACTGATGATGGCCAGCCCAATACATTGCGTTTGAGCTTTGTCACGGTTAGCGAGGAACGCATCCGCGAGGGTATCGCCATTTTGGGTCGTTTGATTCGAGAACAAGCGAAACAGGTTGCAAAGTTAAGTGCATAATTCTGTAGACTCTACTCAAGGGCGTCCCGACGGACGCCCCGATCTTTCTGATATGCGTCATGACGACTGGGTGCAGCGCTATTTGCCTGCGTCCTGGCGTCCTTATGCGCGTTTATGTCGACTAGATCGTCCCGTGGGGACGTGGCTGACTCTGTTGCCATGCATGGCTGCGTTGGTACAGGCAGCCCAGGGCTGGCCCAGTGTGTGGCGGGTCTTTATCTTTGCCCTTGGGGCTTTGCTGATGCGTGGCATTGGCTGTAGCTTTAATGATATTTTCGATCGTGATTTTGATCATCAGGTCGAGCGTACGCGTTTTAGGCCTTTGACCAGTGGGCAGCTCAGTCTAAAAAACGCGTTGTGGTTTACCTTTGCGCAGTTGCTGGTGGCAGCGTTGCTGTTGTTGGCCATTAATTCCTATAGTCGTTGGCTGGCGGTGGCGTTGTTGCCCTTTGTGGTGGTGTATCCGCTGTGCAAGCGTTTTACACATTGGCCC
>DATGTW010000073.1:0-3399 GCA_035301625.1 Paenalcaligenes sp. | reverse complement strand
GCATTAATCTCTTCGGGGGTGGGATCAAAGCCATCTGTTGCTGCGCTTTGTTCTTTGCCTTGGTAATCAGCCAGCATTTCTTCGGCATCGATAGGCTCGGCCTTTGGGGCCCGTTGCGGACTTTCCGTAGGCACGTATAAGCCATTGGTACGGTTATCCGATACAAACCAGCGTGTCACGGCCTCTTGTACTTGCTCTTGCTGGATGTTTTCCACCTGATCACGCGACCAGAAGAACAAGCGCCAGTCACCCACTGCAGCACTTTCAGACAGCGCCATGGCTAATTGCGAGGGGTCAGCATAGGCCTGATTCCAGGCGTTTAGCCACTGACTGCGCACGCGTTTGAGCTCTTCATCAGTAAAGGGCTGGTCTTGAATGTCGCCGAGTGTTTCATTCATGGCTTGCAGGGCTTTATTTTCATCCATGCCTTCTTTAAGCTCAGCCATAAATAAAGCATAACCGGGGTCTTTCATGCCTGCTGCAAATCCAAAGACACTGGTGCTCAAATCGTTTTCAACCAGCGATTGGTACAATCGGCCGGAGGGCGTATCTGCCAAGATATTAACCCCCAGGCTCAGGGGAACAAAATCCGGACTGGCCTCAGCAGGGATGTGGTATTGGGCCGCTACAATAGGAGAGCCCCCTTGGCGCTTGACCGTGACCTTGCGCGGACCGTCTTGGACAGGCTCAACGGTGTATTCGGGGCGCAGCGTGCGCTCGGGTTTGGGGATGCGAGAAAATATCTCTTCGATATGTGCCAGGGTGGTATTGGGATCAAAACGCCCGGCTACAATGAGCACGGCATTATCAGGTTGGTAATACTCTTTATAAAAAGCACGCAGTTGTTCAACATCGACCTGCTCAACATCAGAGCGTGCACCTATGGTTGATTTGCCGTAGTTATGCCATTGAAAAGCGGCAGCTTGCATTTTCTGCATCAGCACCCTAAACGGGCTGTTCTCACCGCGTTCCATTTCGTTACGTACTACGGTCATCTCTGCATCTAGCTCTTCCTGAGAGATAGTGGCATTTGTCATGACATCAGCTTGCCAGTCCAAATACCATTGCAGCGTTTCTGCATCGGCAGCAAAGGTCGCAAAATAATTAGTGCGATCCGACGAGGTCGTGCCGTTGGCAGCCAAACCGCGCTTTGAAAATTCGGCTAATGCATTAGGCATATTGGGCGTGCCGCGAAAGAGCATATGCTCGAGTAAATGCGCCATACCCGTTTGCCCATAGTTTTCGTGCCGAGCGCCCACTAAATAGGTCATGTTGACCGTGGTATTTGAACGTGATTCGTCTGGGGCAAAAATCACGCGTAGCCCGTTTTCCAAGCGGTACTCGCTAACCCCTTCGACACTGGTCACGGCATTCAGAGGATTATCATCCGTTGCGGCCTGTACCTGCGGCAACAAGCCCAAGCCCAGTGCCATGCATGCCACCCAAACGAAAGACAAATAAAAACGCAAACTCGATCTCATGGCTGTATTACCTCTTTTAGTTACTTAGCCAAATAGCGCATGGCAGCTTCGATACCGCTGACATGCACCCCGTACATCCGATCCTCGATGATTTGACGAATCATGTGTATCGATTGATGTACAGGCCAATGGTTATCTGGTTGTGGGTTGAGCCACACAGCTTTGGGCCATTGCTGCAAAATACGGCCCAGCCATACTGCACCTGTTTCTTCGTTGTAATGCTCTACTGAACCCCCGGGAACGGCAATTTCATACGGACTCATGGTGGCATCACCGACAATGATTACGCGCCAGTCCTCGTTATAAGTGCGTAAAACCTCCCAGGTGCTGATACGATTGTCACCGCGGCGATGGTTTTGTGTCCATAAAAATTCGTAAGGACAATTGTGAAAATAAAGCACTTCCAGGTGTTTGAATTCAGTGCGGGCAGCTGCGAAAAGCTCTTCGACAATGAGGATGTGATCATCCATACTGCCGCCCACATCCAATAGCATCAACACTTTAATGGTGTTGCGACGCTCGGGACGCATTTGAATATCTAACAAGCCACCTTTTTGTGCAGTTTGCCGGATAGTGCTATCCATATCAAATTCGGTCGCTGCCCCCTCGCGCACAAAACGGCGTAAATGACGTAACGCTATTTTAAAATTGCGCGAACCCAAGGCCTCGTGGTCATCATAGTCTCGGTATTGGCGTTCTTCCCATACCTTTACCGCGGTACGGTGCCCTGCAGATGGACCACCAATACGAATTCCTTCGGGGTGGTAGCCGCCATGCCCAAACGGCGATGACCCCCCAGTACCAATCCAACGATTACCCCCCGCATGGCGTTCGGTTTGCTCTGCCAAGCGCTCTTTGAAGAGCTCCATGAGCTTTTCCCAACCATGTTTTTCGATGGCCGCCTTTTCTGCATCACTGAGTTGTCGTTCGAAATCTTTGATGAGCCATTCCAAGGGGATTTCTTTGGCATCAGGTAGCTGAGCCTCGATGGCATCATAATAGCTGCCAAAGGCCCGGTCGAAGCGATCATATAGGCTTTCGTCTTTGACCAGACACATCCGCGCGCATAAATAGAACTCATTGATTGACAAAGGAGTCGCACTGCTGCGTAGTGTCTCTAAAAGAGTTAAAAACTCTTGTATAGAAACATTTAATTGATGCGCGCGCAGGTGGTAAAAGAAATCAATAAACATACTGCTTAGCGACCAAATCTGGATTGGCCATAATTAGCCAGGCGTTGCAGCAGGCTGAGATCTTGTTCGTTTTTAATGAGTGCCCCTACCATTTGGGGCAGCTCACCCTTGACGGCCTCTATGTCCTGGGCTGAGGTTTGCCCGCTCAGCAGTAGCTGTAACCAATCGAGAAACTCAGAGGTCGAGGGCTTTTTCTTGAGTCCAGGAGTATCGCGCAATGCATAAAAAGTCTTTAGAGCGGCCTCGAGCACATCACTTTTAATTTCGGGAAAGTGCACATGCACGATTTCTTTCATCGTGTCAGCTTCAGGGAAGTCAATATAGTGAAAGAAACAGCGACGCAGAAAGGCATCAGGTAATTCTTTTTCGTTGTTTGACGTAATAATGATCAGTGGGCGATGCTTGGCAGTGATGGTTTGTTGGGTTTCATAAACGTTGAACTCCATTTTGTCTAGCTCTTGGAGCAAATCATTAGGAAACTCAATGTCTGCCTTGTCAATTTCATCAATCAGTACCACGGTAGGTTCCGCTGATTCAAAGGCTTCCCAAAGTACTCCTTTGACAATGTAGTTGCTGATGTCGTGTACGCGGTCATCACCTAATTGTGAATCACGCAATCGCGAGACCGCATCATATTCATATAGACCTTGGCGCGCCTCGGTAGTCGATTTGATATGCCATTGCAATAGAGGTTGCTGTAATGCTGCGGCCACCTCTTGGGCCAG
>DATGTW010000072.1:0-26719 GCA_035301625.1 Paenalcaligenes sp. | reverse complement strand
GGGCGTCGCCCCTAAGCCTACCCCACAGTGACCGACCGCCAGCGTAGCGGCATCATAGTTTTTACCCATGATTCTAAAGGTCACAAAGTAGGTAAAGAAAAACACGATCACGGTCTGCACAACCAAAATGATCAACACGGGACCAAAGACATCGGCTAGCTCCCACAAGCGCATGCTCATCAAAGCCAGCACCAGGAAAAAGCTCAGCGACACCGAGCTGATGGTGTTCATCTCGGCGTCAGGGAACGCGGCACGACGCAAATCATAAATATTACGAATAATAGCGGCAATGATCATCGCGCCCAGATAAGCAGGTACCGTTACCCCGTACTGCTGCAACCATTTCAGTACAGTGCCCCCCAACCCAGCGGCCACACATAATAAAATTACAGACTGCGTTGAAATCGGCATACGGCGTGCGGCGCGCGCATTATCGATGTCTTCATCAGCTTTGTTTATGGTTACAGCCACCTCTGAATCTTGTGAAGCAACACCACCCAGTACATATTCATCCGGGCTGGGCCCCTTTAACTGATAGCGACGTAACAAGCGCAGACCCACCGGGCCACCAATAATACAACCCGCCACCAACCCCCAAGTCGCAGCAGCAATAGCAGCTGGCAAAGCACCCACGGCTCCGTGGGCTTCAAGCAAAGGACCAAAAGCCGCCGATGTACCGTGCCCCCCGGTCAAGGAAATCGAACCTGCTGCCAACCCAATTAAAGGGTTGGCTCCCAACACCGAGGCCAGACTCACGCCAACTATATTTTGTATGATAACCAAAATAGTACATGCCAATAAAAACAGAGCAACCGCAATCCCACCACGCTTTAACATCTCCAGACTGGCCGTAAAACCGATGGTGGTGAAAAACATCATCAAGAGCAGATCGCGCATATCATCACTAAGCTCGAGATCAAAGGCCCCTGTCTGATGCCCTATCAACATGATGATAGAAAACAAAAGGCCGCCAATGATCGGCGATGGAATAAAATAACGCTCCAAGAAAGACACGCGATCTTTAATGAAATGCCCAACAACCAAAAAAACGGCTGCCAGACCCAGCGTTTCAACGTTGCTAAACTCGATAAGCATGAAACTGCCCTTAGTTAATTAAATCCTGTGTATGGCATTCTTTTTAAATGAGATTAAAGACCCAAAATAATAAAGCGCGGTCAATGCCGCGCTTTATGAGGCCACATCAATTAGCGATCCCGCTCAATGGAAAACCTGCACATTGCATGTAGTGCATCGGTAGATTCAGACTGCGGAAACTGTGCCAAAGCATCCAGTGCCAGTTGCGCCTCGTTGCGCGCTGCGATGCGTGTGTATTCGACTGCATCCGTATTGGCAATCGCCCGCGCTACTGCGTCAAAATCAGCATCCCCGGTCTCGATGGCGTTGCGAATCAATGCCTTTTCCTCATCAGTGCCGACCTCCATAACACGAATCAATGGCAACGTGGGCTTGCCCTCGCGCAGGTCGTCACCCACATTTTTACCCAATGCATCTGCATCACCACTGTAGTCTAATACGTCATCAATCAACTGAAATGCAGTCCCCAAATGACGCCCTAAAGTTGCAGCCGCCTCTTGGAGAGAGGCATCAGCTGCGCCTAAAATGGCCCCTACCTCGGTCGCTGCCTCGAAAAGCTTGGCTGTTTTGTAACGCACAACCTGCATATAGCGTTCCTCGGAAACCTCGGGGTCGTGAACGTTGAGCAATTGCAACACCTCGCCCTCGGCAATGACGGTAGTAGCTGCAGACAACACTGCCATGGCTTGCATGGAGCGTGTTTCAACCATCATTTCGAAAGAACGAGAATACAGATAATCGCCCACGAGGACACTGGCCGCATTACCAAACACAGCATTGGCAGTGCTGCGCCCGCGACGCAAATCAGATTCATCAACCACATCATCGTGCAACAAAGTTGCCGTATGAATAAATTCAACAACCGCTGCCAATAAATGGTGGTCAGTACCTTTATAGCCCAATGCTTTGGCCACCAACATCAGTACAGCTGGACGTAAGCGCTTGCCCCCGGCGCTGACGATATACTCGCCAATTGTACGAATCAAAACCACCTCGGAATCCAGGCGCTCGCGAATGACGGCATCTAACGCCTTCATATCAGGGGCGATAGGGACGAACAAATCAGATAAGCTCAAGATAGTGTCCAGATAAAATTTAACAAAGCTGTGAGGAAATATAGATTATACGGTGTTGCCCTGATTAGCTAAACCCTATCGCCACGAGGACCCGTATACTGAACAATCGCGGTTTTGTAGGTATTATTGTTGGGTTTGTGATTTATATTTTGGAGTTTACTTTGTCAGAGTATGATTTTAGCCAATTAATCGAAAGGGCCGAGCGGGTCTTGGCACAGCTAGAGGCTTGGTTGCCGCCCGTGCCCCCGGCCACAGACTGGTCCGCACAAGCATATCGGTGGCGCAAACAGGGCACACGTGGCTGGCTAGAGTCCGTGCACAATATTGCCCAAATTGCCACCACAGATCTTTTACATGTCGAAGAACAAAAGAAAACCCTAGAGCGCAATACGGGCAATTTTGTTCAGGGCAAACCTGCTAACAATGTGCTTATGACAGGCTCTCGAGGTACAGGTAAAAGCTCTTTAGTGAGGGCCATGTTGCATACCTATGCTAAAAAAGGCCTGCGACTAGTCGAAGTCGACAAAGAAGATTTAGCTGATCTGAATGACATCATCAAACAGCTAGAGCACCGCCCTGAGCGATTTGTGATTTTCTGCGATGACCTATCATTTGATGCAGGTGAGCCTGGTTATAAAGAGCTTAAATCAGTCTTGGATGGTTCCGTAGCTGCGCCCAGCGACAATGTACTCATCTATGCCACCTCTAATCGTCGCCACCTGATGCCCGAATACATGCATGAGAATCTGGACCCCAACACACAAGCCGGGGAAATCCATCCGGGCGAAGCGGTTGAGGAAAAAATATCCCTTTCTGAGCGTTTCGGTATTTGGTTATCTTTCTACCCCTTTAGTCAGCAGCACTACCTGGCCATCGTTGATTACTGGCTACAACAACTGGGCTGCAACCAGCAACAAATCGATGCTGCTAAAAAAGAAGCCCTACAGTGGGCTTTGCAACGCGGTTCGCGTTCAGGCAGAGTAGCACGCCAATTTGCACAGGACTGGGCAGCCAGCCATGTCTAAGGCAGTGCGTGTCGCAGTTGGTATCCTCTATCGGGATGACAGCAAGATATTGTTGGCCAGCCGCCCAGCAGATAAGCCTTGGCCTCATTGGTGGGAGCTACCTGGGGGAAAAGTCGAATCCACCGAGACCTCATTAGAGGCTGTTGCTCGCGAACTTCACGAGGAACTGGGGGTGCATATTGAACCGCAAAGTGCGACGCGTTGGCATACATTGACCCACCACTACCCGCGTGGCACGGTTATTCTCGAGCTTTTTATTATCAAGCGCTGGTCGGGCACCCCCCAACCCCTCGAAGGCCAAACTCTGGCCTGGACGTTACCTGATCAGTTAGGTAGCATTGGCCCCATCCTGCCCGCCAGCTTACCCATTTTGCGCTGGCTCCAGCTACCCCAGCGCTATCTGATCAGTAGCGCGCAGGCAAACCCACAACAGTGGTTATTACGCTTGGAGCAGACACTGCAAACTGGTTCTCATCTCGTGCAGTTTCGAGAGCCTGAATGGCAAATGCGTGCAAACCAAGACAACCAGGCTGCTCAAGATTTACAATTATGTTTTGAAAAAACCTTGGCCATTTGCACGCATTACCAAGCACCCTGCCTAGTCAATAGTATTCATCCACAAAGCTGGTGGCCAATAGCCCGAGGTGTGCACCTACGCAGCAACGATGCCAAGCAACTCAGTGTCCTACCCGACCGTTTTCACACTGTGCAGGCTCATTTTGATTTGCCTGCTAACCACCTAATAGGCATATCTGCGCATAGTCTAACTGAATTACAACTGGCCAAACGTTTACACGTAGACTTTGCGGTTTTAGGCCATGTTTTATCCACGCCGTCTCATCCAACACAGCCCCCTTTGGGCTGGGATTTATTTGCTCAGTTAGTTGATGCGGTGGCTTTGCCTGTTTATGCATTAGGGGGACAAAATGCCAGCACTCTACCCACCGCACTCAATCATGGTGCCCAAGGCATTGCGGGCATCCGACAACTACTTTATTCACCGACCTAAGTCTGCATCAGTCTGCATGACCTAACTATTAAAAACGCACGTATTTAGCGATCTGTCCGCATTACGTTTAATGAGCGCGTACACAGCCGACATACAAAAGCACAAATCACCATGACTACAGAAAAACTTTCAGACCAGCACCCCAAAGTACAAATCAAAAACCGCGGCGAACTACGCTATATGTATCTGGACAGCCCTTGGGTACAGGGCGTCATGAGCCTAAAAGCCCCTCATGTACTGGTCCATGATTATGCACAACGCATGATGCTATGGCTGCTTTTTAATCAAAAGCCGCGTCGCATTGCCCAGTGCGGGCTAGGGGCGGGCGCGCTGACCCGCTTTTGCGAGCATCATTTTCCACAAGCTCATATTGATGTTATGGAGCCTAACCCTCATGTCATTGAGGTAGCGCACGAACAGTTTTTTATCCCCGCGCAAAGCGAGCGGATCACCATCCATCGCCAATGCGCCGAAGAATTTTTGAGTCAAAGCGCAGACGGTTACTACGATTTACTACAGGTAGATGCCTATGGTGCCGAAGCGACCGAACCTATCTTGGGCGGTGTGGATTTTTATTCGCATTGCGCCCGCAGCTTGAGCGAGGATGGCCTGTTAACTATTAATTTACTCGGCACACAGAAAGTGATGCATGAGCATATCCACGATCTCAATCAATGCTTTGCAGCCACTGCCTGGCTGCCTGAAACCGAAGACGGCAATCTCATTGCCATTGCGTTTAAAAACGCCCCAGACATTGAGTTTGACACTCTGTATAAGCGTGCCGATCGCATTGAAAACCAGTATCGACTGCCAGCGCGGCTATGGGTGCAAGCCCTGCATGAATGGATGAAAGAATCATAGCTCTTGGGCTTGCCAACCCCCGCCCAAGGCGGTAAATAAACGTACTGCCGTGAGGAGCTGCTCGTTTTTCAAATCAAGCATGGCTTGTTCAGCATTTAAAGTACTGGCTTCCACCTGCGCTAAACTTAGATAATCGACCATTCCTAGCTCGTACTGTTCGGTCATAGAACGTAAAGCGTTGCGCGATGCGGCCAGTGCCCGTTCTTGGCTTTGTTCTTCCTTTTGCAGACTTTGCCAATCTGCAAACAGGTCCTCGACCTCTTGCAAAGCAGACAAAACTGTATCTCGGTACTGAGCCACCGTTTCGTCATACTGTGCGCGAGCCTGTTCTACCCGTGAGCGACGCGCCCCCCCGTCAAAAATACTCAATGCCAATGCAGGCCCTAACGACCAGAAACGTGCCGGCGTACTGATCCAATCAGCCCAACTACTGCTGCGATAACCCCCCTGCATGTCAAAGCTGAACTCGGGGAACCAGGCAGTCTGGGCGACTCCGATCTCCGCATTAGCAGCCACCACACGACGTTCAGCAGCAACAATATCTGGGCGTCGCTCTAATAAAGCACTGGGCACTGTCACAGGCATTTCAGGGTAATCAAACTCACGCGGCTGGGCCACAAACTCACGGACACTGGGTGCCTCGCCCAACAATACTGCCAAGGCATGTTCTAATTGCTCGCGTTGCCGAAGTGCATTTTGCTCTTGTACACGAGCGCTTTCCAACTGGGATATTGCACTGTCCACATCACTGCGCGCAACCATACCTGCAGCATAGCGGTTTTCTGTAATGGACAAGGTATGCTCATAAATATCAATAGTCTGGGCATACAACTCGAGTAATTCCAAATTAAGCTGGTACTGAAAGTAGGTCTGTAAAAATGTAGATATCAGACTGAGTTTGACCCCCTCAAGATCAGCTGCTGAAGCCTGTAACTGCGCCTCACTGCCCTCAACTTGGCGACGAACACGCCCCCAAACATCCAACTCCCAAGAAACATTCGCGCTCAAGTTATATTGTTTGGTTGGTGACATGCGGCCCTCACCGCGGCGCTGCATGCTGGCTTGTGTCCCCAGTTGTGGCCAAAAAGAAGAGCGTGCGCCCTCCAAGGCAGCCTGCGCTGCCCGATAGCGGGCTTCGGCCTGTTCCAGACTGGCGTTTCTTTGTAATAACTCATCGAGCCAAGGCGCTAGCTGAGGATCATTAAACACCTGCCACCAGTCTTTTTGTACTGTTTTAGGCTCGCTGGGTCGCCATCCCTCTTGGCCTTGCTGGGTGCTCAGTTGTTGAAATTCGGTGCCGACGGCAACCTCCGGGGTCGTATACTCTGGACCCACTGCACAGGCAGCAAGCAAACCCAAAAGTGCCACTGAGAAGCCCAAACGCATACCCAAACGAGTGGTATTGCGCTTGCCTGCATCAGATTTTTTCAACTTTTCCATAGCCATTCACTTTACGGATTAAGGACTTCAACGATGCCAAACCCTATGGGCTCAGTGCTACGACGCCCCCAGACGAGGCCGTTCACCCAGGAAACGGTGACGTAAATTTTCCAAAAACAAATACAACACTGGCGTGGTATATAAAGTCAGCACCTGACTCACCACTAAACCACCCACAATAGTCAGACCCAACGGCTGACGCATTTCTACCCCGGCACCAGTGGCCACAATCAAGGGGACAGCCCCTAAAATGGCAGAAATAGTGGTCATCATGATGGGTCGAAAGCGAACTAAACAAGCATCATAAATAGCTTTGCGTGCACTGACCTGCTGTGCGCGCTGCTGCATTAAGGCATAATCAACCATCATGATGGCATTTTTTTTAACAATACCTATCAACAAAAACACCCCGATCATGGCAATGACTGTGAACTCTTCGCCCACCGCCATCAAAGTCAGCAAAGCACCAATGCCCGCTGATGGCAACGTCGACAAAATGGTAATGGGATGCAAATAACTTTCGTACAGCATCCCCAACACCACATACATAGTTAACAAGGCGGCTAAAATCAGCCAGGGTTGCTGTGCGATCGCATCCCGCATCAACCGTGCAGTACCCTCATAACTGATCTGTATTTTATCTGTGGGTAGCTGTATGCGTGCCATCGCATCATTAATGGCTCCAGTGGCCTCTTCCAGATTGACCCCTTCGGCCAAACCAAAAGAGACATTTTCAGCAATAAATAAACCATGGTGACTCACACTTAACGGAGCACTGCCCGGCACAAAATCCGTAAATGCTGTAATGGGGATTCGCTCTCCCCCTTGAGTCACAATTTCTAATTGCTTAAGAGCTTCTACGTCCTGCTTAAACCGTTCTTCCAAGCCCATCACAATATGGTATTGATTTAAACGCCCATAAATAACAGATACTTGGCGCTGACTAAAGGCGTTATTCAAGGTAGAAGCCACCAAAGACATTTCTACCCCTAGCTGTCGCGCCTTTTCACGGTCAATACTGAGCTCAATGCGTTGCCCTTGGTCATCCGAATCTGTATCTACATCAACCAGCTCGGGCAAGGCGGCCATTGCCTGCTGTACTCGTGGCTGCCATTCATTGAGCACCTCAAAATCACTGGCCAACAAGGTTAACTGCTGCGCACCCGCACGCCCCAGGCCACCGCCGACAAAAATGTCTTGCTGTGGCGTCAAAAACAATCGAGCGCCCGGCACTGACTGTAACTGCCCGCGCAATCTATCGACCACCTGGTTTGCCGACACATCACGATCTTCTAGGGGCTGTAACTCGATCAACATCATTGAAGAATTACTGCCCCCACGTCCCCCTGCAAACACCGCCACACTACGCACTGCGGGATCCTGTAGTAATACCTCTCGGAAGTGTTCCAACTTTGGACTCATGGCATGAAATGAAGTCCCACGGTCAACTCGAAAAAAACCCATCAATTGACCAGTGTCCTGCTGTGGAAATAATCCTTTGGGGATACTCGTAAATAAATAACCATTTAACAGCACGGCCAGCATTAAAGACAATAAGGTCAGACGCCGATACTTTAAAGCCCAACCTAAGGTCACCGCATACGCCTGCACCAACCACTGCCCCACAACCCCTATCACCGCCCCGAGCCATCGCCAAAAACCATTCCACCACGCACGGACCCCCCGTCCTGTGTCGCCTGCACCCTCATCATCCGTTTGGCCAGCCACACGATACACCCCTGGATGTAATAAATGTGCACTCATCATGGGGGTCAGTATCAAAGAAATCAATAAAGAAATTAATACCGCGACTGAAAGTGTCACGGCAAACTCTTTGAATAAGCGCCCAATCAACCCACCGACCAACCACATGGGAATAAAAACAGCCACGAGCGAAAAGCTCATTGCGGTGACGGTAAAACTGACCTCTCGCAGGCCACGCACAGCGGCTCGAAAAGGGCTGAGCCCTTTTTCTAAATAGCGAATAATACTTTCCAGCACAACAATAGCATCATCCACCACAAAGCCAGTCGCTACAATCAATGCCATCAAAGATATGGTATTGAGCGTAAAGCCAAAGGCATACATAAAGGCAAAACTGCTGATCAATGAGGCAGGTACGGCCACAGCAGGTATCAAAGCAGCGCGCCAATTACGCAAAAACAGCAGCACCACACCCGTCACTAAAAAAACCGCGATGATCAGCGTTTTTTGGGCCTCGTACAAAGACGCACGGATGCTAGGGGTGCGATCCTGCGCCACCTGCAAATGAACCTCTGCCGGCAACATGGCCTCTAAATCAGGCAATCGATCACGAATAGATTCGACTGTCTCGATGATATTAGCGTCGGCCTGTCGACGCACCATCAGCAAAACGGCGCGTTCATCATTCAAATAGCCCAAGTTATATAGATCTTCTACCGAATCCTCTACCTGGGCTACATCACGCAGACGCAAGGCACCATCCTCATCCCAGCGAATGATCAAGGGCGCAATCTCATCGGCAGCATTCATCTGCCCCCCTGTGCTGAGCCATAACTGCTCTTCACCGTCGGCTAAATAACCTAATGGACGTAAAGGGTTTTCTGCCGATAGGGTCTGGCGCACCTGATCTAAAGACACCCCAGCAATAGCCAAGGCCTGAGGATCCAAGCTAACCCTTACCGCCGGTAACGACCCCCCACCGACATCAACATCACCCACCCCTTTAATCTGCGCCAGCTTTTGCGCCACAATAGTTGTGGCTAAATCATAAAGCTCGGCCTGACTGGCTGTGGGCGAAGTCATAGCCAGCACCATAATTGGCGCAGAAGAGGGGTTAATCTTATGGTAAGTAGGCATACGCCGCATCCCCGAAGGCAGCATCGGCTGCGCCTGATTGATGGCTGCTTGCACATCACGGCCCGCATTATTGATGTCCCGATTTAAATCGAACATCAAAGAAATACGCGTCGATCCCTCTGAACTGCGGGAGGTCATCTGTGCCAACCCAGAAATAGCCCCCAACGATTGCTCTAGCGGCGTAGCAACACTGGAGGCCATAGTCTCAGGGCTTGCGCCTGGCAGACTGGCCGTCACCGTAATCATGGGAAAATCCATTTGCGGTAATGGCGCGACTGGCAAAAAACGCAGAGCTAATACCCCAATAGCCATCATGGCCAGACAAATCAGGGTACTGGCGACCGGCCGGAAGATAAAGACATTAAAAATCCTCACGACTGCTGCCCTTTTAGTCCATAGCGGCGTGGCCGTGTCCAGCGGTCAAAAAAGAGATAAACCACCGGTGTGGTATACAAGGTCAATAGCTGACTACACAGCAACCCACCCACCATCACCAAACCCAGCGGCCGCCGTAACTCGGCACCCGCACCTAGAGCAAACATCAAAGGCAGGGCACTAAAGAGGGCCGCGAAAGTGGTCATCAAAATCGGACGCAAACGCACCATCGCTGCCGAGAAGATCGCATCTCGGGCACTTTTTTGCTCTTCTCGTTGGGCCACCAGTGCAAAATCAATCATCATGATGGCATTTTTCTTGACGATGCCAATCAACAGCACAATGCCGATGATGCCTACCATATCGAGTTCTCGGCCCGTCAATAACAACGCTCCTAAAGCTCCAATAGTGGCAGAGGGTAAGGTCGACAAAATAGTGATGGGATGAATATAGCTCTCATACAAAATGCCCAGCACGATGTACATGGTCAGCACCGCAGCCAACAATAACCATAGCGAAGTAGACAGCGAAGCCTCAAAAGCATGCGCAGCACCCAATAAACGAAACTCACTCGAGCTAGGCATCTGTGCCTCGGTCACGCTGTCTTCTATGGCCTGTACAGCCTCTGAAAGCGACACGCCTGGCGCTAAGGAAAACGACACATGCGCCGCAGGGAACTGATCTAAACGTTCTACCGACAAACTCATGGGCCGTAGCTCGGGCTCTACCAGCACTGAAAGCGGTACCAGAGCCCCCTCGCGCCCGGGGACATAGAGCAACTCGAGATCATCGATTTGCTGACGGTATTCGGGCGCCACCTCTAACACCACCCGGTACTGTGCCGACTGGGTATAAATAGTTGAAATTAACCGCTGCCCATAAGCATCGTACAAAGCCTCATCAATAGTGGATTTACTGATCCCCAACCGTGCCGCAGTGTCTCTATCGACATTCAAGAGCAGTTGATGTCCTTTATCCTGCATATTGGAAGTGACCTCTTCTAGCTCAGGCAACCCTTCTAGGACCTCTAGCCACTCGGGCAGCCAACGCTGCAAGGCACGATGATCTGGATCTGAAACAGCCAGCTGAAAAGGCAAACGGCTGATCTGATCATCCACTGTGAGCTCTTGTACAGGCTGTAAAAAGATTTGCAACTCGGGATCCAAATCAAAACTCGCCCCAATGCGCTTGGCTACCTCGGCAGCGGTTTTTTGACGCTCGCCAAAAGGCTTTAAAACCACCTGCATATGGCCTGTGTTCAACGTCGCATTGCTGCCATCCACCCCGACAAAAGAAGTCACCGCCTCAACGTCAGGATCCTGCATGACTTGTTCAGCGGCTTTCTCTTGCAACCGTTGCATGGTTGAAAAAGAAGCGCTTTGCGGTCCCTGTGTGATGACCTGAACCAAACCCGCATCCTGTTGGGGGAAAAAACCCTTGGGCACCAGCCAATACATGCCAACCGTCAGTAGCAAGGTCGCAACAGTTAAAAGCAAAGTAAGTTTTTGATGTTTTAAAACCCAACCCAGCGAACGCTCATAAAAGCGATATACTTGGTGTAAAACGCGTTCAGCCAGCGCAATATACCAGCGTCCAAAGCGCGGCCCCTCGTCATGAATGTCTAGATCAGCTCGCGCCCCCCCAGTATCCGATGCCTGCCTCTTTTTTTCATCAGTATCCTCAGGGCCCCCACCATCAGCCTCGGACGTCGTATCCAAACGGGGCGCCCGCAGCAAACGAGCACACATCATGGGTGTTAATGTCAGAGAAATCAAAAGAGACAATAAAATGGCTACTGCCAGCGTAACCGCAAATTCACGAAATAATCGCCCAATCACATCACTCATGAACAGTAGTGGTATCAAGACTGCCACCAAGGACAACGTCAGAGAGACCAACGTAAAGGCAATTTGCTGTGCCCCCTTGAGAGAAGCCTGCAATGGCTTCATCCCCTGTTCGATATGACGCGCGATATTTTCGATCATCACAATGGCATCATCTACCACAAAGCCAGTAGCAATAGTTAAGGCCATTAACGTCAAGTTATTGATACTGAAACCCAACGCATACATGAGGGCAAAAGTCCCCATCAAGGATAAAGGCACCACCACGCTGGGAATGAATGTGGCTGTCCAAGTACGTAAAAACGTAAACGTCACCGCCACGACCAACAAAATGGCCAAACCTAACTCTATCTGCACCTGCTCAATAGAGGCTCGAATGGTCTGAGTGCGGTCACTGGCTACCTGTATATCCACACCAACAGGCAAACTGGCACTTAACTCGGGCAGTAGCTCTTTAACCCGATCCGCCACCTCGATTACATTGGCACCTGGCTGACGTTGAATATTAAGCAAAATAGCTGGCTCGCTGCCTGCCCAGGCAGCCTGATACACATCTTCGGCATCGTTGACGACACGCGCCACATCTTTGAGTCTGAGTGGCGCCCCGTCTTCATAGCGGACGATTAGATTTTCGTAGTCCTCAATAGAGCGTAACTGCTCGTTGGCACTGATCGTAGTCGAGCGCTTAGGGCCGTCAAGATTTCCCTTGGGCTGATGTACGTTGGCATTATTTACCGCCTGGCGAATCTCGGACATGCTCAGTCCATAGGCAATCAACACCTCGGGATCAGTTTGTATGCGCACAGCAGGCCGCTGCCCCCCGGCAATACTGACCAGCCCCACACCAGAGACTTGAGCAATTTTTTGTGCCACCCGTAAATCAATCAGATCGCGCACATCGGGCAACGGTAATGTAGGAGAAGTAACCGCCAAAGTCAGCACTGGCGTATCCGCAGGGTTGACCTTGTTATAGACCGGCGGGCTGGGCAAATCAGAAGGCAACATATTCAAAGCTGCGTTCATGGCCGCCTGCACTTCTTGCTCAGCAATATCCAGCGGCAAACCCAAATCAAACTGCAAAGTAATTCGGGACGCACCCCCTGAGCTCGTCGAACTCATCTGGGCCAAGCCCGCCATTTGCCCAAATTGTCGCTCTAAAGGTGAGGTCACCAACGCGGCCATCGCATCTGGGCTCGCGCCTGGGTATAAGGTCTCGACCTGAATGGTAGGATAATCCACCTGCGGTAATGCCGATACCGGCAACCACCGATAACCAATAAAACCAGCCATCAACAAGGCGAGCATGGCCAAAGTAGTGGCGACCGGCCTCAAGATGAATGGACGCGATATATTCACGCTAACCCCTATTCATCTTGGTCGGTCACCGGCTCTACCACCGTGCCCGAACGCAAACGATCAGTACCCTCGGTCACGACCTGCGCCCCTTTTTCCAGACCATCGAGCACCAGCACCTGGCCTGCAGACTTTAAACCCAATTCGAGTACCTGTGGTTGTACCTTGTTATCCTCGTCAACCACATACACATAGGCACCGCGTGCCCCAGTTTGTACCGCCTCTTCGGGGACAAGCAACCCCTTTTGAGTACCCAATAGCACACTAATGCGTGCAAACTGATTGGGATACAGGGCATTGTCTTCATTGGGCAGACTGGCCTTGATACGCACCGTCCCGGTGCTGATATCTATTTGATTATCTACAGCCAGTAAAGCACCCTCGCCCAGTAACTTGTCATTGCGACCATAAACCTCGACCTGCAGCGCCTGCTCTAGGTGCAAACGCTCGAGTAACCGCTGTAGGTCTTGCTCAGGTAAGGAAAAAGTAACCGCGATGGGTTGGGTCTGAGTGATGGTCACCAACCCATCAACACTGCCCGTTGAGATGAGATTGCCCACATCGAGCTGTTTGAAGCCGAGCTTGCCAGTAATAGGCGCCAGAATCTGCGTGTAATTTAGCTGCAAATCAGCCTCGTAAATGGCCGCCTGAGCGCTTTGTACTGTTCCCTCTAGCTGATTGACCAGCGCCTCTTGGGATTCCAATGTTTGTTTGGCCAAGGAATCCTGCTCGTACAGTGTGCGAAAACGATGTAAGTCGGTCTTGGCAATATCCAGCTGCGCTTGGCTTTGTTTGTGTTGCCCTTTGGCTTGGTCGACACGCAGCTCGTAAGGCTCGGGATCAACTTGGGCGAGGACATCGCCGGCCTCGACAAATTGCCCATCCTTGAAATAAATTTCTAGCAATTCACCCTCGACCCGACTACGCACCGTCACGATATTAAAGGCCTCGACTGTGCCAATGGCGCGCAGACGTTCTTTGAGCTCGCCCTCGGTTACCTGAGTGATTCGCACAGGCACTTTTGGAACCATAAAAGCAGTTGAATCGGCGGCCTGTTCATCCGCACTGCGTTGGGCCCAAAAATACCAAGCGCCTGCACCGATCAAAACGATCAGTACAAGCGCGATCAACCAGCCGCGGCGTTTTCCGGGTTTTTTTTGAGGCTGTGAATCCGCCATGCAATTGTTCTCCAGAGAGCAAAATAAACCATAGTCTGCGCTCTATTATACGTAGCTATAACTGAACAAAGCATGAATTGACAGATTAACCAATTGAACAACAAGCCAACTGGAAAGGAACGTCTTGCTTAATCATCTGTGGCTTACCCTGTGCATTTTGCTGAGCAAAGCGCACCCAGATCACATATTTGTTGGCACTCATCTCGGGAAAAGCTTGTAAGTGCTTGGGCACCCAAACTCTTAACAATTGAAAACTTTTACCTCCGAGCATCTCTTGATAAGCACCCTCGCTGGCAGTGCGCTCAACAGCATTAGCAGCGCTGCGCAACATATGCAATAACAGGGCAATGGCCTGTTGCACAGGTACCAAAGAACTCATCCACTGCTGTATATCTGCGCGCCGTTCCTCGGCAGGTTTGTTTTGCCAGCAGTAATAAGAAGGTATATCAATCTGGGCAAAGCAGCCGGGCACCGTCAGGCGCCCACGTAAACTTTGCAGCCATTCATTGTCACGCAAACCCTCGGCTATGCGTCCCTGCTCGGCCAAAGGCTCGGCCACCTGCTGCAAGTTTTGGACCATAGCATCCAAGGCCTCGGCTGATACGCCTGGGTGCTCGCGCAGAGCTTGCATGGCATTGCGCTGACGTTCGATGTCCTGTAACACCATGCCGCGCAAATCTACCCTATCAGTCAGCTCAAGCACGTCAAAAAGGGTGGCTACTGCAACCTGATGTTGCAAAGGCTCAGACCCTTGGGCAAAGAATGACAGACGTTCAAATAAGTGCTCTACTCTTAAAAAAATTCGTACTCGCTCGTTGCAAGGATATTCGTAAAGTATCACGCAATTAAAACCTTAAATGATGCGATTGCGAACTGGACACCCACAATACAAGCCAACAATCACTGTTCTTACCATAACTATACTGATGCTTGCCTTGTCTGCTGCTGACTGCGGGTACACCAATGCTGGTGTAGCTGTCGTACTTGTTCTTCTAATGTCTGCAAATCAGTTTGGCCGCCATTATCGACCACTTGGTCGGCAACCTGCAAGCGATCTTTGCGTGTGGCCTGAGCACGCATGATTTGTTGCACCTGTTCGACCGTCAAACCACTGCGACGTTGAACACGCTGGATCTGGGTTGGCTCATCGCAATCGACGACACATATTTCATCAAAATAATCCACCCACCGTCCGGACTCGACAAGTAAGGGGATCACTACTACCACATAGTGCCCTTGCGCGGCCTCAACCTGCGCCAGGGTGTGCTCGCGGATCAATGGATGCAAAATGGTCTCTAGCTGCCTGCGTGCATCTGAATCCTGAAAGACCAAAGCACGCATTTGCGCCCGATCAAGTGCCCCGTGGGGATCCACCACAGTGGGCCCAAAAGCCTGCTTGATATAGGGTATGGCCTGCCCCCCTGTCGTGGTGAGCTCATGCGACACATCATCCGTATCGATCACTGTAGCACCCCACTGGGCTAACCAGCGCGCCACCATGGACTTGCCAGAGCCAATACCACCCGTAAGACCAATTTTCAGCATCGTCTGAATTGTCTATTTAATCTAAAAGAATATATCCGTACTGTGCCGCGGGATGCACCCATACCACGACCCACCAACTGAGAATTAGATGAGGTCCAAGAGCGGTATGACCACGTGGCAAAAGCCGACGTTGCTGCCAGCCATGATGCATCCAACAAAATGCGGCCGTGTAAATCCACATTAACACAACTTTACCCTGAGGGAGCCAAAAAAATGCGGCCCATAGAAATTTTATATCACCGGCTCCCAACCATTGAAAAAACCAACCTAAAAGCCGCCCAGAAGTCCTATGCCTCCAGCCATAACGCAGCCCCCCTACAACCCCAAAAAAGCAGCACCATGCACTCAACGCAAGCCATCCTGGCCAACGCAATACCAACACAGACTGGACACCACCCAAGGCTGCCCAAAACAATAGTAACGGATCAGGCAACAAAAAAACTCGTGCATCAATCCGCCCCAAAACAATTAATAATGCCGGCACCGCAATCCAGCACAACCAATAAACGAATTGTTCTATTCCCGTCGCGGGGCGCTTCCAAAATAGAACCCAAAGCACACTTAAAACTGCCCATACACTAAGCATCCACCAAAGTAAGGCAGCGCAGCGCTCAGCTGATGCGCGCGATACCCAAGCCCGCGTCAAAGTCGTTATTGTTGGTGGCCAACCTGCCTGGATCAAGGCGACATAACAGGCGCTCCAACGCCAAGCCTGCTGCACAGACCAAACCACAAAAACGCTTGACAGCAGTCCCCAGAAAAACCAATTCGTACCTATCCCCCAGCCCACACTCATGTCGCCCCCTGCTACCCTTTACTAACAATCTCCCCTGACGCCTATGTATTGAACCCATGCGTAATTGAACACGCGCGGCCACAGGACTGCTATTCCAGCTGCACTTGCGTATAATTTAGGTATCTGCCCACGCTTTAACCGTAAATACTCATGATGAAAACCACTACAAAATTTATTTTTGCCTTATGTGCCGTACTGGTTTTAGCCAGCTGCGCCCAATCACCCCACCAAAGCAGCCATGACCCGCAACCACGGGCTCGCAGCTATAGCGACACTTTGGACCACGTCCGTGGCCGAGGCAGTGTCCATGCCCCATCTCAAATCCAAATTGGCAGAGGCGATCTTGACCGCAAAGAACATAAAACCCAAGACCAAGAGCTCATCGAGTCACGAGAGGTGCGCGAACTGCTCGAGCCGCGCACCTTTTTAGGTACTATTCCTTGCCCACCCGGTGACCCTAGCTGTCAACCCATACGCGTGAACGTGACCTTTGCCCCTGCAGGCATGTGGCGACTGCAGGCTCAAAACGCCTCTGACAATGCCGGCACCGAACACCACGCACAAGGTTGCTGGTATCGCACAGGGACTGAACCCACGCGCATCGCGCTGATTTCCGAGCGTGATACCGTCGTTGGAGATTTCACTTTCTTGAATGATCGCCAACTCAGAGTCAACCGCTTTAACCAATACGAACCCGTGCTAGCCACTAGCCTGACCCGCCAACGCGACATTGATCCCATTGAGGCCCTCGATAACGAACCCGCCCCTGAATGCCGCGGCATCGATGAGGATGATTTAGAGGAAATGCAAGAAGAGCTCATCATCCCCGAGCACTAAATAGGTTCTTCGCGCTGCGTTATTAAACGCGGCGCAGCCTGCTGCTCGGCCGCGAACCCCACAGTCACAGCCGGTATTTTCTGATAATCAGTACCTTCGTTAGGCACAATACTCAGCACCCCAAGTTGCATTGGTGGCTTATTTTTCTCCACTCGCAACTGTTCGATATATCTTCTAAGGTGATACGCCTCGGCACTTTTAAACAAATACACCAGCTGCACGCTATTTTTAGCCCCTATTTTCTTAAGTAGACGCGCCCGCTGTGCCCGAACCGTAGTGACAGACACCTGCTGTATATCGGCTGTAGATACAGAATCGTAGCCCAAACACACTTTAGACAGCACTTCACATTCACGTTTTGATAAGGTGCTCAATAGCAATGCGACTGCAGTAATATGATGCCGTTGTGGATCTATATTGAAATCTTTCACTATCCCCCTCCATTATTGTCCAATAGACCGAAGCATTATTTACAAATAGTTTATTTATATTACATAATAGCCGATTTTGTCTATTTACGGGTGCTCAAACGAAACAAAGCCCTAGATCAAAAGATCCAGGGCTTTGTTATCCATCTATTTTTTCGTCCAAGCGCTCAAAAAGGTGTTATGACCAAAACTCTAAATTATCGATGAGGCGGGCATTATCCAAATGGGCTGCGCCCAAGACAACCAAAGGCTCTTGGCTTTCGATCTCTTGAGGAGTAGGAGGTTGTAAATCTCGCTGACGCCGAAAAACCATGTAATCCACACGCCAGCCCGCCGCACCGAGCGTGGCACTGGCATCATGTTCAACACGCTGCAAATCTGTTTCCCCTGCCATGATGCGATCCCGCATCAGGCATAGCTGCTGATACAACTGTGGAGCCACCATGCGTTCTTTATCAGTCAGCATTCGGTTACGTGAAGAGATTGCTAATCCATCCTCTTCACGAACTGTTTCGTGCGCCATAATTTCTACAGGCAATTGAAACTGTTGACACATTTGTCGAATAATCATTAATTGCTGATAATCCTTTTTGCCAAACACTGCCACTCGCGGCTGTACGCATGAAAACAACTTGAGTACAACTGTGCTGACCCCTTCAAAGAAATCTGGACGAAACTCCCCCTCGAGGATATCCCCCAAACCCTTGGGCGGTTGCACACGAAAGTTTTGCGGCACAGGATACATTTCGCGCTCGGACGGGGCAAACAACACATAAACATCGCGAGCTGCTTCAAGTTTTTCTACATCTGCAGCCAAGGTGCGTGGATAGCGGTCGAAATCCTCGTTAGGGCCAAACTGCAAGGGGTTTACAAAAATACTGGCCACTACTGGATCGCCATACTGTCGCGCCATTTTCATTAAAGACAAATGCGCTTCGTGTAAATTGCCCATCGTCGGCACAAAAGCGATACGCAATTGTCCTTGTAATTGATCGCGTAATTCTTGGACAGTGTGCACAACCTTCACTAGAAAACTCCAAACTGGAAAAACAGAAAATCAAACCTCAGTCCACATAGGACAAACGTACATAGATAGGCGCATAAGGCTCGGTCTGGGTCACCTGAATCAGGGCTTCACGAGCAAGCTCAAGAATAGCCAAGAAATGCACTACCACGATAGCAGGTGGATCATCCTGTGCTAAATGGTCTTCGAAAAGCTCAGTAAAAAGCAGTACATTTTGCCGTTGTAAACGCCTAAGAATCTGACTCATATGGTCCCGTACAGAGAGCGTTTCACGGATGACAGCGTGCTCTTGATGTAATTGGGCGCGTTTGAGAATCCCGCGCCAGGCAGCAATTAAATCCTCAGGGTCCACTGTAGGCAACACCTGTTCTACCTCGATGTCAGCATCCACTAACGGCCTCCAAAAATCACGCCCCCGCCATTCTTGTTCATCTAACTGCTCGGCACCTTTTTTAATTTGCTCGTACTCGAGTAAACGGCGCAGAAGCTCGGCGCGTGGATCTTCTTCGTCATCATCGGCAGTGCTTTTGGGTACGGGTAGCAGCATACGTGATTTAATTTCAATCAACACAGCCGCCATCAAGAGATATTCACCCGCGAGTTCAAAACTGCTGTGTTCTAAACCCTGCACATACCCTAGGTATTGCTCGGTCAGCAAGGCCATTGGAATATCCAACACATCAAAGTTTTGCTTACGGATTAAATAAAGCAAAAGATCTAAAGGCCCTTCGAAAGCCTCTAAAAAAACCTCCAGGGCATCCGGAGGTATGTATAGCTCTTGGGGGATAGAGAATAAAGGCTCGCCATATAAACGCGCGTACACCTGCCCTGTAGTTTCGTCCTGGATGGCAGAGGTCATAGGTGTTGATGCCTCGGTCATAAGGATATCAGCCATCCCCTAATGTGGGATAGCACAAACAAAAGTATGCTTATTCGTTGTCATAATAAACATAGGGCTGTTGAGGCAACTTGGCCTCTTTGAAATCCTCTTGGAGTTCGGGGTCAATGTATTTGTCCCATAACCGCGCTCGTCCTTCGCGTTGGCGTTGCTCGGTATCGGGATGCTGATGTTTGTAGTTTTTCAAAAACTCGGTAATTTCGGATTCGTAGCCTTTGGACATAAGCACCTTTTGAAATTCAATCGCTAAATAATATGCGTATTTGTCACGATGCAGCAGGCTGCATTTCCATACACACTGATCTTCTGCACGGTTTGATTTAGTAATTATAGTGCAAAACGACCATTTTAGTTTATGATCCTAAGGTTAGTTGGTCTTATCCATTTCCCTTGGTATTTACAAGCACAGCAAATATGTCTGCTACCTCTTCCCTTAGCGATCCACTTACCATTGCCGGCAAAACCTATCGCTCTCGGCTCATGGTAGGAACTGGAAAGTACGCTTCTTTGCAGGAAACCCAGCAAGCCATTGAGGCCAGCGGGGCCGAAATTATTACCGTAGCGATTCGTCGCACCAATATTGGCCAAACGCCTGATGAGCCCAACTTGCTCGACGTCGTTTCACCCAAGCAATACACGCTCCTGCCTAATACTGCAGGTTGCTATACAGCTCAAGACGCTGTCCGTACACTGCGTTTAGCCCGTGAATTGCTTGATGGCCATGATCTGGTCAAGCTCGAGGTCTTGGGCGATGCGCAAAATCTCTTTCCTAATATGCCCGAAACCCTCAAAGCTGCAAAACAGCTTGTGGCCGAGGGTTTCAAGGTTATGGTTTACTGTGCTGACGACCCCGTTCAATGCAAAATGCTCGAAGACATTGGCTGCGTAGCAGTCATGCCTTTGGCTTCTTTAATTGGTTCGGGAATGGGGATCTTAAACCCCTGGAATCTGCGCTTAATTATTGACCAAGCCTCTGTGCCTGTACTGGTCGATGCTGGGGTTGGCACTGCTTCGGATGCAGCCATCGCGATGGAACTAGGCTGTGATGGGGTGCTCATGAACACAGCCATCGCCGAAGCTGACAACCCTATTCTAATGGCCCAGGCCATGCGCGACGGTGTTCGTGCGGGGCGCCAAGCATACTTAGCAGGGCGCATCCCCAGGCGCTATTATGATGCCGATCCCAGCTCACCTACCCAAGGTCTTATTGAACCTCACTCCTCTATTTCTAAATCATGAGTATTCCTAGTGTTGTTTCCATTGCGGGGGTAGACCCCTCCGGTGGCGCCGGTGTGCTAGCTGATGTCAAAGCCATGAGCGCACTAGGCGCATATGCCAATGGCATTATCGCTGCTTTGACTGCCCAAAACACCCAAGCAGTCACCGAAATTTACCCCGTCGATCCTTCTTTTATTGAAAAGCAAATTGATACTTTATTTGCAGATGTGCGAATCGATGCTGCTAAAATCGGCATGCTGGGCCAGCGCCCCGTCATCTTGGCAGTTGTTGACGCCTTATCACGATGGCCTTTATCCCATCTGGTACTTGATCCAGTAATGGTCGCCAAAAGTGGCGACCATTTATTGGAAAGGCCTGCCACCGAAGCCTTGCTAGAAGGTCTGATCCCCATGTGCACAGTGATCACACCTAATTTGCCCGAGGCCGCTGTACTCATTGAAGGACGCCCGGCTGAAAATGTGCGCGAGATGTATCAGCAGGCAGAAAAGCTACGTCGCCTCATGAGTGACAACGGCCAGCGCTGGGTCTTCCTCAAAGGTGGGCATCTGCCTGGTTCGGACTGTATTGACTTGTTTTTCGATGGAGACGAAATGCATGAAATGCCGGCTACGCGGATTCAAACCCCACACACCCATGGCACAGGATGCACCCTATCTGCTGCATTGGCTGCCTTGTTGCCCCAATACGATGACGCAGCCCAAGCAGCGCGTGCAGCCAAAGAATACTTATACAAGGCCATCGCACGTGCCGATGAGCTAAAAATTGGCCATGGCCATGGACCTGTCCATCATTTTCACGCTTGGTGGCCACCCCGCCATGAGTAATACCACTACCTCGACCGGCGTGATTGTCGCCATGGACGAAGAGCTATCTATCATTTTGCAGCACTTGGAACAACGCGAATCCCAACGCTTGGCCAGCCTGGAGTTTCATCATGGGCTTTTCTTTGGCAAGCCTATAGTCGCCGTCGTGTGCGGTGTGGGCAAGGTCAATGCGGCTCTTTGCACACAGATTTTAATTTCTGAATTTGAGGTTAGTCGCGTCATCAATATCGGTATTGCTGGTGGATTGGACCCTGACCTAAAGCCCGGGGATGTGGTCATTGCTGATACTTTGATTCAGCACGATATGGACGTACGTCCTTTGGGCCTGCCCTTGGGACAAATTTATCGCTGCACATACTTTGATTTTCCGACCGATACATCACTGCGCCAACAAGCCCTCAAAGCAGCTCATCAGTTAGATGAGCGCCAGATCAAGGTAGGCCGCATCGCCACTGGAGATCAGTTTATTGCCGATCCTGAGCGTGCACGTGCAATCCATATGCACTTCCAAGCGTTGGCCTGCGAGATGGAAAGTGCCAGCATTGCCCAGATTTGTGCGCTTAATGAACGCCCCTTTGTATGCATCCGCTCACTATCAGATAATGCCAACAGTGGTGCCCACATGGATTTCGCACAGTTTTTGCCCATTGCAGTTAAAAACTCATCCGTACTGCTCAAGGCAATGTTCCGTTCATGAGATACTCTATAATGTATCTATAAAATACTTTACAATCATGAGTGCCGTCGTTCGGCACGTCTGATAACAATTGCCGTGCGGCTAGATTTAGCTATCCAACCATTGGCTTTTTTTACTCGTTTTTTGTTTTTTGCGAGAATGGTATGAACATTCACTCACTATCTAGTGTAGAACGCGCTCGTTACAACATGGTCGAACAACAAATACGGCCTTGGCACGTAGAGAACGAACAAGTATTACAAACTCTATTTGACGTCCAGCGCGAACTCTTTGTGCCTGCCGGTATGGAGTCAATGGCTTTTTCCGACACCCAGCTGCCCCTGATTATCGACTCGATAGATACCAACGAAACCATGTTGCGCCCAACTATCGAGGCACGTTTTACCCAGGAACTACAGCTCAAGCCCACTGACGCAGTGCTCGAGATCGGAACAGGTTCTGGCTATCAGGCCGCGTTGCTCAGTTGCTTGGCGCAGCAGGTAACCTCGGTCGAGATTAACCGCACATTAGCGACTTTCGCTGTAGCAAACCTCGAGAATAGCGATATCACCAACGTCAAGGTTGAAACAGGTGATGCCCACGCGGGTTGGGGGACGACCGAATTTGATGCCATTTTACTGACTGGCTCGGTACCAGTGGTTCCCGATGCGCTTAAATATCAACTTAGCATCGGTGGCCGTTTGGTCGCCGCTGTGGGTCAACACCCTGTCATGACTGTGTTGCGGATCACACGTACCAGTGCCGCTAGTTTCGAGACCACACCCCTCTTTGATACGGTAATCAAACCGCTACGAGGCACTCGTGTCTCTAGCTTTAATTTTGCTCTATGACGATCCAACGTCGACGGGGTCGCATCTATGTCTTGATGCTGCTCGGGGTGTTATTGAGCACCTTTGCAGCCACAGCTCAGGCACTCGACTTATGGACGGCTTGGCGTTTTGCTCAAGAGCGCGACCCCATCTACGCGACTGCCCAAGCCAGTAGCGCCGCCGATCAACATCTGATTGGCCAAGCACGCGCACAACTCTTGCCTCATATTCATGCCAGTGCTGGGGTAGACCACCACGATCGGCGCAACGTCAAAGATTTTGGAAACGCGCATAGCAACCACAATAATCTCTGGGCCTTTACCCTGACTCAACCCCTTTTTGATCGTCAAAACCTGCGTTTATATGAGCATGCCCAATACTTGGCAGCCATGGCCGTAGTAGACGAAGAAAACGCGCGTGCCGAGCTCATGCTACGCCTCAGTCAAACTTATTTTGATACCCTCAATGCGCAGGACACCTTGCAGTCTTTGCGGGCTCAACTCAAAGCTACAGAAAGGCAACACCAAGCAGCTTTGCGGGCTTTTGAGCTGGGCAGCGCAACCATTACAGACGCCCAAGAAGCACAATCTCGTCTGGATTTGTTACGTGCCCAAATTGTGACTGCAGAAGACAGCTTGCGCCAACATTTCTACGCACTTGAGCGCATGATTGACCAACCCTCCCAAGACCTGGCCTCACTCAAGACCGATGCTCAATTACCCGCTCCCGAGCCCAATGACCCTGGTCAATGGCAGACTCAGGCCGGTGAACACAATCTAACAGTCACTCGAGCAGATCTAGCCCTACAAGCTCAACAACAGTATCTGGAATCCAGTAAAAGCCGGCATGACCCTACTGTACAACTCCAAGCCCGGACAGGCAGCCAGCATCGCAACAATGCCTTTACCGAACGCCGCTCACCGCGCTCTATGGACAGCAGTATCGGTATTGAACTGAGCATTCCCATCTTTACCGGCGGAGAGATTTCAGCCAAGGTCCAAGAAGAAAGCGAGCGCCTCCGGCAACGCCACTTTGAGCGTGAAAACGCCCGCCGCGCCGCTGTTGAAGCGGCACAACGATATTTTTCAGGGGTGACTTCTGGATTGCTCGAGGTGCGTTCACTTGAAGAAGCCAAAAAATCTAGTCAGTCAGCTTTAGAGGCCAACCAATTGGCCTACCAAGTTGGTGTGCGCACCTTAGTGGATGTACTTAATGCTCAGCAGCAATTTTATGAAACCCGTCGCAGTCTTTTTAACGCACGTTATCGTGTACTGCTGAACAGCCTACAACTAAAATATGCGGCCGGCACCCTGACTGATGATGACCTTTGGGCGATTAATCAATTGCTAGAAACCCAGCCTACCGAGCAAACCATAGGAGTCATCCCTACAGAACAAGAACAACCCACACCTACAGCTGACGACGCAACCGCACCAATCACCCAGCCACCAATATTGCAGCGCTAATCGCCCCGTATTTTATTCACCAACGCAGTTGTAGAGCGCTGGTGTGCAATAGGGATAGCACGCGCGTCACCGCCCCAACTGCGTACTAGGGCCGTTTCTGGCAATAATTCCATATCATAATCCCCACCTTTAACAATGAGGTCCGGACGCAATCGCTCAATAATGGTCTCAGGGGTATCCTCATCAAACCAGGTCACTACCGTTGTCGAGGCTAAAGCCGCGAGTAATGCCAATCGATCAGCCAATGGGTTTAGGGGCCGCTCAGTGCCTTTGTTCAAGCGCCGCACAGAGGCGTCTGTATTCACAGCCACAAACAAACTGCCTCCCAGCTGTGCAGCTGCATCTAAATAACTCACGTGCCCCCGATGCAAAATATCAAACACCCCATTGGTAAACACCAAAGGGCGCGGCCAATGTTTCTGGGCAAGCTGAATGACCAACTGCTCAGGTGCGATGATTTTTTTTTCAAATAACGGCACAGCGTCTGACTCAGACATAGTAGAGAATCCCTACAATGAGAACGACCAATAACAGCCAAAATAAAAACAGCAATTGATTCGTGCGACGCATTTGACGACTGAGTTGTGCCAGACGATGCTCGATGGATGCGCTTTGATCAGGACGTTTGAGGCGCTCATAAGTCAGGCGTGGCAACTGCGGTAATATCTGCGACCATTGACTGCCTTCTTTTTGTAATTGTTCAAGTAGCCCATTAAGCCCAATTCGCTGACGCATCCAATTTTCCAAATAAGGCTGTGCTGTATCCCATAAGTCGAGCTCGGGATCAAGTTCACGACCCATGCCTTCGACATTGAGCAATGTTTTTTGCAGCAAGACTAACTGCGGCTGTATTTCAACATTAAAGCGGCGCGAAGTCTGAAACAGACGCATCAAAACCTGGGCTAAAGAAATTTGCGATAAAGGCCGATCAAAATAAGGTTCACACACCCCACGAATGGCCCCTTCGAGCTCTTCTTCACGAGTATCCGCTGGGACCCAGCCGGACTCTATATGTAACTGTGCTACACGGCGGTAATCGCGCTGAAAAAAAGCGAGAAAATTTTGTGCTAAATAGTTTTTATCGAACTCGGACAAAGTCCCCATAATGCCAAAATCCAGCGCGATATATTGCCCAAAAGTCTCGGGTGCTGCGGAAACGTAAATGTTGCCCGGATGCATATCAGCGTGGAAAAAACCATCACCAAAGACCTGACTAAAAAATATTTCCACCCCTTTTCGAGCCAGCTCCGGTAAATCAACGCCAGCATCCCTCAAAGCCTGTGTTTTGCTAACTTGTACCCCATGCATACGCTCCATGGTAAAAACATCCGTGGCACAGTAATCCCAAAACACCTCGGGTACCATGAGCAGGTTGGCACGTTTTTTATCATGACTAAAATTACGCCGCAGTTGACTACAATTAGAAGCTTCACGAATCAAATCCAGCTCATCATTGAGGTATTTATCAAATTCAGCCACTACCTCTTTGGGCCGCAAACGTTTGCCATCTGGACTGATCCACTCGACCAACGCCGCCAATACCCGCATCAAACCGACATCTTTGTTGATGATCTTGCGCATGCCTGGACGCAATACCTTGACCGCAACCTCTTGACCGCTATGAAGCACTGCAAAATGCACTTGTGCAATTGAGGCTGACGCCACAGGCTCGATCTCGAATTCTTTGAATAAATCTTGTGGACTGGCGCCCAAAGCTTGCTCGATGATGGCCATCGCTTTTTCTGAAGGGAAAGGCGGCACCCGATCCTGCAAATAAGCCAACTCATCAGCAATATCCATCGGAATGATGTCACGCCGCGTCGATAAGACCTGCCCAAACTTTACAAATACAGGCCCTAAAGCCTCGAGTGCTAAACGCAAACGCACGCCTCGTGGAGCCTTTGCCCGGGTTCCAAAGCGACAAATGCGCAACAAGCAAGCGGCCACTGGATGACGAATGCTGGTCAGCAATAACTCATCCAGTCGGTATCTAAAACCGATATAAAAAATAAACAAAAAACGCCCAAAGCTTGGCATATGGCCGTCCTAGACTGAGTCC
>DATGTW010000071.1:0-83845 GCA_035301625.1 Paenalcaligenes sp. | reverse complement strand
ATTTGAGTGCTTAGCGGAATTCCTTGTACAGCACCTTGATACACAGTTTCATTGTCAGCGTTAGCGTCAGTGCCCGTTATTTGTATGTTCCAACTAGCTGTTAGATTATCTTTTAACTCGAGCACATCGATCACCCCTTGAGCATTATTGGGCCGCGGCTGCTTGCGTAACCCTACATACGCTATGGCCTGCTCTTCTGTAGCCTCATTTATATTTTTCACTGTATAACTGTTTCCAGCCTGCGCATCCCGAGGCAAAATAATCACCAACCCGTGGTTTTGAACACCGGTCGCGCGATTGTTTGTATCAATAGCCTCAGTGTTAATCGTTAACGCATAAGGGCCGTGCTCGTTTACGCCTGGTCGCAAATCTGCGAGCCGTCCGTGCTCATCAGCGGGAGCAAAAGAAAAATCCTCTTGGTCGGCCTGTACCCCGCCTAGCTGATTTATTTCTGCCTGGTAACCATCATTGCCCACTGAGTTAATGAAAGTGCCATCAATAGATAACCAAATATTCCCAGGCAAAGTATTGCCCAGGGCTACTTTGGTTTCATCAGTACTTAGGATGGCTAAGTACTCATCAGCTATGGGCGGTAAATCAACCTCAGCATCGTCAGCATTAGCCGTTGCATTAGCAGCAGTGTTCATATCAGTGACAGTATCGGGCGATTTATCCCCCTCATCAGTAGCTGGGCTTGTATTACTGCTGGTCCTATCTGCGCTATGGGAAGTTTCAGTCGTACTGTCTTTTGTAGCAGACTTGTCATCGCCACAGGCACTCAAAGAAACTGCCAACAGCGCAGCTAAAGCACTATAGGACCACTGGCGATATTTGATGCTCTCTGATTTCTGCCGCGTATCTTTTTTGATCCAAAACTTTTTATTTAAAAATGTTTTTGTCATAAGTGTCCCCATTTATACGACACTCATAGTAACAAAAAATGACTGGGTTCATTTTTTAGACTGACCTCGGGTTGACCGCTGCCTCCTACGTTGTAAACGCCTTTCTAAACGATTGACTTGGCGGCGCAGCTTATGTTGCTGATTATTTGCCTGAGTTAGTTGTGAAAGGTTTGATGTGTACTCCTGCTGCAACTGATTTAACTCTGTTTTCAAAGTTTTGTTTGTATGCTGCGTACGTAGCAATAACTCTTGCTGTGCTAGGAGTTCTTTTTGTAGGTCTTCTTGCGATTGTTTGGCCTGTTTTAATTGTGCTTCTTGTAATTCATGGATGACGTTGATTTCTTTGAGTTGCAACTGCAATTGCTGTTTTTCTTGGGTGAGCTCGTTAGCGGTTACTTTTGCCTCTTGGCGTGCGCACTCGATCTCCCATAATGCCCTTTTTTCATGCGCTTGTGCGCGTTCTTCAGTACGGATAATTTCTTGATTAGCTTGTTCAAGCTGGGCGAGTAGTTGTTCGCGCTCGGAATTCCATTGTTTTTCTTTCTCTTCTTGACGACTCGCAACCTGTGCAGCCTCAAGCTGTTTTTGTTGTAGCTGTGCTGATAAGTCTGCCTGTTGCTGCCGTTCATCCTCGATGGCTCGTTGCTTTGTGGATAGTTTTTCGAGTAATTGTGAACATTCATTAGTTAGCTGCCGATTTGCATCGCGCAAGCTCTGCAATTGTTCACGCCAGTGCTGTGCCTGAGCTTGTAAATGCAAGCGATCTTTGTGTAAATGTTCCGTGCTATGTGATACCGCCTCGTCCCAAAGTTGTGCTAACAGTTGTTCAGCCTGACGTATTACTGTGGACGGCAAAGGTGCTTTTTGCATCCGCACCTGTGATTCATCCCGTAGCTGTGACCAAAATATTCTCAATGCCTGTGCAGGTGTTCCCATACTGCCCCGCCGCACCAACTGGTACATACGATTCGTAGTAGGAATGATTTCCTCTTCAAAAAATAATAGTCGGGCCACCTCAACATACAGTTCCAATGTATTCGGCTGCTGCCGACGCATTTTTTCTATTTGCAGCAATAACTGCTGCTCAGGCCCCAACTGCTGGCTGTCGTCTTTTTGGGAACCTGTTTCGTCTGTTTTTTTATTGATTGGTTTTTTTGGCATTAAGCGCTCCTGAGGGACTTTTAGGGTGTTTTTTTCATTTATAGTTTATTTTAGTACGTATTACATAACAAATCCAACTAAATTAAAATTCTATTTGACATTATTTCCCTAATGTCAAATACAAGTTAAAATGGCCTAGTCTATACCTACCCGTCTTTTCGTTTATTTGATACAGAGAAAATGACTCAAGACCACCCCCCTAAATCGCGCAGTTTTGGACTGACCTTGCCTCTTTATGATGTCGCAACCATTGAAAATGAGCGCACAAAGGGAAATCCTCTAGAAATACGTTCAGCACCCAAGGATAGTTTATTAAGTGCTGACAATGATTTAGCTGCAGTTCGAGCTTGGTTAGCTCAGTATTTATCCAATACAAATACTTTTAATAGCTACAGAAAAGAGGTTGAGAGATTGCTTTTATGGATGCAGAAACAGGGGATTTCATGTCTAGCAGATCTTAAACAAGAGCATTTTTTGCTTTATCGTTATTTTTTGGCTAATCCGCAACCGGCCGAACAATGGTTGATGCCGCATGGCAGTCGCTTGGCGCGTCGGAATCCTGAATGGCGGCCATTCGTTGGTCCACTTTCTGAAAGTAGCATTCACCAGTCTTTGACTATTTTGAACAGCCTGATGCAGTGGCTTGTCATGGCTCAATACTTACAAGCCAACCCATTAGCTTTATTGCGGCATTCCAGACGGCAGCAAAATCCCATGCATCAAGCAGTTAAGCGTTATATTCCGGCACACTTGTGGCGCGAGGTACTCATAACTATTGATCAACTACCAATGAACACTGCGCGCCAAAAAGCACAATACCATCGTATACGTTGGATTTTTTCACTCTTCTATGCCACCGGACTGCGGGTATCAGAAGTCTGCGAGCACACTATGGGTGATTTTTACTCTCAATATGATCCTGATGGTCAAATTCGTTGGTGGCTTTATATCAAAGGTAAAGGAAATAAAGAGCGTTCAATCCCCATTACAACTGAGCTAATGGCTGAATTAGGATATTATAGAAAAACTCTGGGGCTCTCCCCTGCTCCTTTGCCCCAAGAAAAAATACCCTTGGTACTAGGACTAGATGCAGCCGTCCAGCTCATAAACCCAGATAATAATAGGCATCAGCGATTAGAGGCCAGGCCTTTAACTCGTGCCAGCATACACCGTTTGGTCAAAGAGATTTGCCAATATACCGCCGACAGACTGCGTATGTTAGGAACACAGCATGAGAATGATGCCCGACTACTCGAGCAGGTTTCCCCCCACTGGCTGCGGCATACCGCTGGTACGCATATGATTGAAGGCAAAGTAGATGTCCTCCACGTGCGAGACACTTTAGGGCATAGCTCACTACAAACCACTAATCGATACTTACATACGGCAGAACGAGAAAGACACACCCACACGGAACAAAAGCATCATATTGGCTGGCCAGAAAAATAAACAAATAGCTGAAAATCGCGCTCATATAAGGTCATTTGGCCCCCGCTAATGGCGCTACATTTATGAAGCACTAATAGATGCCGCGCACAAAAAAGGAAGTGACTAAGCACTTCCTCTTTTAAATCGCACAAATTATATTTATTATTTATAAATATTATTAATGCGGAGCACCAGCCATGATCCAATCCACGATGATCGTTAGATCTTCGTCAGATACATTAGCGTTTGGCGGCATGGGCACCGGCCCCCAAATACCTTGGCTGCCCTCTTTGATGTGCTTGGCTAGTGTGTCTTTATAATCAGGGTCGTCTGCATACTCTTCAGCGACCTCCTGATAAGCAGGGCCTACGACCTTTTCATCAACTTTGTGACATGCAAAACAGGCGTTGTTTTGTAAAATCTCGTTGATTTTTTCAATGTCGGCGACCTCTGCCGATGCACCACCAGCGAATAAAGCTAGCGGTAATGCTAAACTTAAAACTTTTAATCTCATGAATCATACTCCTAAACGGGTGTGGTACAGACGCATAGCTATTTGGAATGAGTGCTAATCCTTAGCCCTCGATAACCCTTAACATTGGCAATTTTAGCACAACCTTTTATTGGATGAGTGCTAAACCCCATACACATAGTAGTGGCTATACGATTAACTTATAATTAATTGCTTTTAATCAACTAAATGAGGGATAGATTGCCACAGTGGCCGTTGCTGCTGTAATTCTAAAGTGATTTTTGTATGTTTTGTTGCATGCCTCATTATGCTTAATGATATATAATATTTGATTACTACTATTTCAGTGGTTAATTAGATAACAAATGATTTTTATCATCAAAGTAAATAACGACCGAGTTTAAACTTTAATGTGTAGCTAAAACCAAAATTTAAAAAAGGATGCACTATATGAAAAATATTTTAGTTCTTATCGATGGTTCTGAACCCTCACTGCGTGCTATAGAGCAGGCATTTGAATATGCCAAGCTGGTTGATGAGGCTACCGTGCACATTGTTAATGTACAAATCGCGATTACCCCACGGCGTGCCGCTAGACTCTTCTCTCAAGAGGTGCTCGATGAGTATTACAGTGAAGAAGGCCGCCTGGTCATGGAAAAAGCCAAAGACCTAATCACTGATGCACCAGTCAAGATCAAAAAAAGTGTTGTGGTGGGCGAACTTGAAGATAGCGTACAAAATTATATTCAGGACCATGGTTGCACCCATGCAATCATGGGCACACGTGGTCTTGGCGCAGTACCAGGATTATTTCTAGGTTCAGTAACCACCAAGATCATTCAGGCCATAGATATTCCATTAACACTGGTCAAATAGCTAAAAAGCAAGCCCGGTAAAGAAGTTAATACCAAAATAAAACTGTTAAAGAATCAAAGAAAAGACCCCAAAAACCAGACAGCTTTTTGGGGCCTTTTTTATTGGACGGGTTTTATATTATTACTCTATGAGGTTGGTTCGTTAGAGGTCATTGCCAATGGGTTAACCCATTCGTCGTACTGCTCGGCTGTGATCTCACCGACTTCAATAGCCGCATCTTTGAGATTCATCTTATTTTCATGTGCATATTTGGCAATTTTAGCTGCTAAATCATAGCCAATATGGCGGTTAAGTGCGGTCACTAGCATTAAATTCTGGTTGAGGTTATGCTCAATCCGTTCGGCATTAGGTGTTATTCCTTGAGCGCAGTGCTCATCAAAAGCTGCGCAAGCATCAGCGAGCAACTCAATACTTTCAAGCACGTTATGCACCATCACGGGTTTGTACACATTCAGCTGAAAGTTGCCCTGACTGCCCGCAAAGGCCACGGTCGCATCATTTCCAAACACCTGCGCGCAAACCATTGTCAAAGCTTCTGCTTGGGTCGGGTTAACTTTGCCTGGCATGATAGATGAGCCGGGCTCATTTTCAGGAATATTGATCTCTCCAATCCCGCATCGTGGGCCACTGGCTAGCCAACGCACATCATTAGCCATTTTGAGTAACGCGCCAGCCAATGTACGTAGTGATGCTGAATAATTAACTAATGCATCATGGGCAGCTAAAGCAAAGAATTTATTCTTTGCACTTACAAAAGGCAGCTTGGTGTGTTCGGCAATGTATTTGGCTGTCAGCTCGCCAAACTTTGGGTGAGCATTAAGCCCAGTACCTACTGCTGTACCACCAATGGCTAACTCATAAATACCATTGAGTTGTTCATTGAGATGAACCAATGAGTAGTCAATCTGAGCTACCCAACTACCAATCTCTTGGCCTAAAGTGACGGGGGTTGCATCCTGCAAATGGGTGCGCCCAACTTTGACTACCTCTTCGTAGCGCTCAGAGAGCTTTTGCAAGGTATCACGTAACGCTTGCACCTGTGGAAACAGGTGACGCTGAGTTGCCAGCGCTACCGCAATATACATAGCGGTGGGAAAGGTATCATTTGAAGATTGCCCACGATTTACATGGTCATTGGGATGAACGGGTTTCTTGCTGCCCATTTCACCTCCAGCAATCTCGATGGCACGGTTAGCAATAACCTCATTGCTATTCATGTTGCTTTGGGTGCCTGAGCCTGTTTGAAAAACAACCAAAGGAAACTCATCGATATGCTTGCCGTCAATAACCTCTTGTGCAGCCTCTTGGATTAATTTAGCGACATCGTCAGGTAACTCATCTAACTCTGCATTGGCTTGCGCGGCACTTTTTTTCAAAATCCCCAGTGACTCAATTAAAATTGGACTTTGCTTAAATCGTGCAACGCCAATAGGAAAATTATGTATGGAACGTTCTGTCTGTGCTCCCCAATAGCGGTTAGCTGGGACTTCAATGGCCCCCATGGAGTCATATTCAGTGCGTGTGCTTTGCATGATTAGGCTTCCTTTTTATAAATCATGTTGAGGTGAGAGAACAGAGAGTCCAGGCGATACAGCAGAGTACTCAACCTGATACATCGTTACTATTAAACTTTGTTTTGCAGATCTACTCAAGCTCTGTGGGCACCAGAATCCTCAGGTCGTATTTCTATTTAATAAATTGGCGTGCCCAGATTTGACAAATATCCAGCATGCGATTAGCAAAAGCCCACTCATTATCAAACCACACAAATACATTGACTAAGCCACTACGCTTAGCTTGGGTTTGACTGCCATCAACAATACAAGAATGAGCATCGTGATTAAAATCAATAGAGGCATGCGGTTTTTCAGAATAAGCCAATAAATGGGGCTTTTGTTGGGCTGCAGATTTGAACATCGCGTTAATTTCATCGCGCGAGGGCTTTTCCTTGAGCTGAGTAATGAGATCAATAGCCGAGACATTTAAGATGGGTACGCGCACAGCCTTGGCTGTCACTTTACCTTGTAATTCGGGTAGGAGGCGCTCAACGCCACGTGCTAACCCAGTAGACACAGGAATCATTGACTGCAGCGCGGAACGTGTACGACGGAGGTCAGAGTTATGATATCCATCGATCATGGGCTGATCGTTCATCACAGAATGCAAAGTTGTGAGGTAGGCAGCCTCGATACTGTATGCCTGATTTAGCGCTAGCAAAATAGGTACAATTGCATTTGTAGTGCACGAGGCATTGGAAACTATTTTTTGATTGCCATTGAGACCTTGATCATTGACCCCTAGTACGACCGTGTAATCGACCTCGGCAGCCCCAGAACCAGGATTAGAAAGCAGTAAGCGAGGGCAGCCATTTTTGATAAAACGTTCTAACTGTTCGCGTTCAGCAAAAGCACCCGAGCACTCTAGCAGCATATCGAGTTTAAGCGCACCCCAGTCAACCTCGTCAGGATCAGTGCTATGGCTGACGGTGATAGGATGCCCGTTGATATACAGTCGTTGTTCGTCGAAATCCACATTACCGGGAAACACACCATGTGTACTATCAAACCGTGTCAGGTGAGCAATAGTCTCTATATTAGCGGGCTCATTAATGTGTACGACTTGAATTCTATGGGTGAGCCGTTGTTCGTAAATAGCGCGCAACACGCAGCGCCCGATCCGACCAAAACCGTTAATTGCAATTCTAATGGGTTGATTCAGCATAATACCTAAAACGCAATGGAAAAACCGCCATCTACTACCAGTATATGACCATTTACATAAGAAGCCGAATTCGAGGCTAAAAACACGGCCGCACCGGCTATTTCATGTGGCTCAGCCCAACGCTGCAAGGGGTTCCTACCAATCACTTGAGGACCTTTGATGGGATCACGCGCTAGCAGTTCATTAGATTCAGTCGCAAAAGTCCCAGGGGCAATACCATTACTCGTAATACCGTCTGGTCCAAATTCCACGGCCAAAGCGCGTACTAAAGCCTCGACCCCCTGTTTAGCAATGGGATAAATGGTGTCCTCGGTACGCGCTAAACGGCCAGCAATAGAAGACAAATTAATAATCCGTCCGCCCTGCCCTTGCTGCTTCATGGCCAAGGCAGCACGACGCGATAATAGCACTAAAGAGGTCAAGTTAGTTTGTAGCAGCGACTCTATTTCATCATCAGTGCTACCAGATAAGCTTTGCCGCAAGCGCACACCTACACAATTGACCAAGATATGAGGGCTGCCCAATCGCTCGCATAACAATTTGAATTGCTGGCCGCATTGCTGTTGAGCGATATCTTGGCAAAAAATATCCGCATCATATCCGGATGCTCGTAATTGCTGCATCCGATCAAGTAATTGCTGTTTATTCCGGCCATTTAAAATGATGTGTGCGCCCTGCTGTGCCATTGATTGTGCAATGGCCCAACCCAGTCCTTGGGACGAGCCCGTAATTAGCGCACGTTTGCCCGTTAAATCAAACAATTCACTGATTTTGGGGGACATAGAAACTTAAGACTCAATTAAATTCAACGGCTGGCCTTGAACAAAGGCATGAATATTTTTTATTACCTGCTGCTCGAGTTGGCGCATGGCTGGCTTGCTAGCCCAAGCAACATGAGGCGTCATAATAAAATTTGGACGATCCATCAAGCTCATATAAGGGTGATCAAACGCAGGGGGCTCTTCCTCGACAACATCAATAGCCGCGCCCCTAATTTGACCAGTATCAATAGCAGCAACTAAGGCATCAGGATCAATCAATCCACCTCTCGAAGAATTAATGATCAGGGGTTTTTTTGCCATAAGAGCAAAAGTATCCGCGTTGAGCAAATGTGCTGTACTTTCATTCAGTGGGCAGTGTAAGCTCAAGACATCTGCTGTGGCGAGCACCTCTTCAAACCTTGTATAGCCATGACGCACCTGTGCTGCCCCTTGGTGTTCTGCGTAAAGTACGCGCATACCTAATGCCTCGGCACGCTCGGCAAAGGCCCTACCCAATGTGCCAGCTCCGATGATACCTAATGTAGCGCCTTGGATTTGCATGATCGGGTAATCAAAATAACTAAATAATCCAACCTCTTGCCAGCGGCCCCTGCCCACAGATAAATGGTATGGCACCACACTACGACCAAGGGCGAATAACAAAGCAAGACAGTGCTCAGAAACAGCTTCTTTGGCATAATCGCGAACATTGCTGACACTAACGCCTGCATTAGTGCAAGCCTGTATATCAATATGATTGTAGCCTGTGGCTGGGATTGCAATATGCCTAAGTCTAGTTGCGGCGGTTATATCTTTGGCACTGATGGGTACCTTGTTGCTGATAACTATCTGTGCATCTGCAATACGTTCAGTCACCTGTGATGGCTGGGTATTTGAATAGGAAACGTAATCATTTGAAAACTCGAATGGGGGCCACTCGAGCTCGGGAACCAATGTATTTGCGTCTAAAAACACTATCTTCATTGCATAGCACTCCTATTATTAGGCATCCCCTATGGTGCCACCTAGATAGGCATTTTGTACATCGTCATTATTCAAAAGCTCTTTGCCCGAGCCTTGTAGTACCACTCGGCCGTTTTCTAAAACATAACCGCGATCCGCGACCTGTAGGGCTTTGTGGGCATTTTGTTCGACCAAAAACACAGTAATACCTTCTGTTCGAATGGTCTCGATAATTTCAAATATTTGCGCAATAATTAATGGTGCCAATCCAAGTGTTGGCTCATCCAATAGCAGTAAACGAGGACGTGTCATCAACGCACGCCCGATCGCCAGCATCTGCTGCTCACCCCCTGACATCGTACCTGCTCGTTGATTTATACGCTCTTTTAAGCGAGGAAAAAGCTCGTACACATGGGCCTCAGAATCAATCAATTCCCCTTTACCAAGAAAGAACCCCCCCATCTTTAAATTTTCTGAAACGGTAAGATCAGGAAAAACACGCCGCCCCTCAGGAGAGATAGCAATACCTGCACGCATAATCATATGGGTCGGCATCATGGTGATATCCTGCCCCTCAAAAGTGATATTTCCATCGCGGGCACGAGGCGATCCGCAAATGGTCATCAGCATAGTCGTCTTACCAGCCCCATTAGCACCTATCAAGGTGACAATTTCCCCTTGGTCAACGGTCAGTGATACCTCATCAAGCGCCTGTATAGCTCCATAAAAAGTACTGACATTTTGTAACTGCAGCATATTATTCCTCGCCCAAATAAGCTTTGATGACGCGCGGGTCTTGTTGGATTTCTTCGGGCACCCCTTGGGCAATAGGTTTGCCGTATTCCATGACCAAAATTTCATCACTAATGCCCATGACCAAGCTCATATCATGCTCAATGAGTAAAACAGTGACCCCCATCTCTTGGCTCAGCTGATAAATCAGATCCTTGAGTGCCCCCTTTTCGCGTGGATTAAGGCCAGCGGCAGGCTCATCTAACATAAGCACCCGAGGGTTTGTGATCATGCAACGTGCAATTTCCAGGCGGCGTTGGTGACCATAGGCTAAGTTACCGGCTTCACGATTGGCATAAGGACGTAGCTGCATATAATCAAGCCATTCTACGGCCCGTGCTAGCGCTTGTTCTTCGGAACGTCTATAGCTCGCACTTTTAAGGAGGCCTGCTATCAAGCTGGTATTAATTCTTTGATGCTGTGCTACCAATAAATTTTCAAGTACGGTGAGTTGTTTAAATAAACGTACATTTTGGAAAGTACGCACAACCCCCAGCTGGGCAATACGATGACTAGAGAGGCCGTGCAAGGCGTGATTCTCTAGATAGATCTCTCCCTGAGTAGCACGATAAAAGCCACTAATACAATTAAATACCGTTGTTTTTCCAGCCCCATTAGGACCGATAATGCCAAATACTTGTTGTGGTAGTAAATCAAATTCAACATTATCAACGGCCAGCAGCCCACCAAAACGCATACATAGCTTTCTAACACGTAAAAGCGGCTGCCCCTTTAGATTTGGATCACTCGATTCCTGTAAATGCGGGTTCTTTTGAGCTGCATCGGCGAGTTGCTTTCTAAGTTCTGAACTTAAACTCATACTAGAGCTCCACCTGCGGTCGTTTCGCTGGCAATAACCCCTGAGGACGCCAGACCATCATCAGGACCATCACTAATCCAAAAATAAGCATGCGATACTCCGCAAACTGTCGTGCAACCTCGGGCAGGACAGTGAGTACTACCGCGGCCAGTATCACCCCCACCTGAGAACCCATTCCACCGAGCACTACCACAGCCAGGATGAGAGCAGACTCTATAAAAGTAAATGATTCAGGATTCACCAGCCCTTGTCGGGCAGCAAAAAACGCCCCACCAAAACCCGCAAACATCGCGCCAATGGTAAAAGCAGATAGTTTGATACCTGTTGGATTCAATCCTAACGAGCGGCAAGCAATTTCGTCCTCGCGTAGTGCCTCCCAAGCTCGGCCAATAGGCATACGAATAAGACGATTAGACACAAATAGCGTGATTAGGGCTAAAATCAAGGCTAATATATACAGATAAACAATGACATCAAAGTTATTAAACTTCCAGCCCATCAACTCATGAAAGGTGGTTTGCCCTTCAGGCGCACGCCGCGACATGGGAAAACCAAAAAAAGTTGGCTTGGGAATGCCTGCAATGCCATCCGGCCCACCGGTCACTGGATACAGGTTAATTAATAGCAGACGGATAATTTCGCCAAAACCCAGAGTCACAATGGCCAGATAATCACCCCGCAAACGCAGCACCGGAAAACCCAGTAAATAGCCAAACAGGGCAGCCATGGCCCCCGCAGCTGGTAAAGAGGCCCAAAAACCCCAATCAGCCCAGTGATAAAGTAGCGCATAGGTATAAGCACCTACGGCGTAAAAACCCACGAAACCTAAATCCAGCAAACCCGCAAAACCCACAACAATATTGAGCCCCAAAGCCAACATGACGTAAATAAGCACCAGTGTTGCGATATCGACTTGGGCCCGTCCGGAAAAAAAGGGCCAGATCATGGCTAATAACACCAGCATCAAAATCAGGCTATTGCGCACACGGGGATTCATGCTTGGTAACTCAAAGGGCTTGAGACGGGTTTGCAAAGGTTTAATCAAGTAAGGCCGCAGTATTTGCACTGCAAACACAGCCAGCATACCCCCCCAAATATAGTCCCAACGTGTTTCTAAATGGATTGTGGCCCCTGCTCGAATAATTTGAAAACCAAAAATCGGAGCAATGATTACTCCCGCCACCACAGCTGCAAACAAGGCATGAAAGAAGCGACTCGTATTCATACTTTTTCTACCTCTGGCTTACCCAATAACCCAGTGGGGCGGAAAAGCAAGATTAAGACCAATAGCAAGAAAGCGACGATGTCTTTATATTGGGAAGATATGTAAGCAGCAGCGAATGTCTCTGCCAAGCCAAGCACCACACCACCTAGCATAGCGCCAGGAATACTGCCAATGCCCCCTAGGACTGCTGCTGTAAATGCTTTGATACCAGCGATGAAACCAATAAATGGATTGAGCTTGCCTATTGCCAGGGCAATCAATACCCCCCCAACAGCAGCCAACATCGCTCCGACAACAAAGGTAAAAGAAATGACCCGGTTAGTGTCAATACCGAGCATATTGGCCATGCCCAAATCTTGGGAGCTGGCTCTTGAAGCGCGTCCCATGCGTGAGTATTTAATATATAAGCTCAGGGCAATCATGAGCACTACAGTCACAGCAATAATTAAAATGCGCGAATAGGCTGCGCTGAATTGGAACAAATCGCCAATAGGAATGCGCAACGACCCTGTAATAAGAGCAGGCACAGCCATGTCACGAGCACCCTGACCCAATGCAACCCAATTTTGTAGAAAAATTGACATCCCAATGGCAGAAATCAAAGGGACCAATCGCGGGCTACCACGTAATGGTGCATAAGCAACCTTTTCAATGGCAAAGCCATAAGCTGCTGTCACGGCGACAGCAACTAACAGCATCAAAGCAATGATAATGGGAATGGGCACTCCAGACTGTGTGCCTATCGCAGCCAATGTGACAAGCCCTGCATAAGCACCTACCATATAAACCTCGCCATGCGCGAAGTTAATCATGCCGATAATGCCATAAACCATTGTGTAGCCTATGGCAATCAGGGCATAAATGGCACCCAGAGAAATGCCATTAAACAGCTGTTGGAATAGCTGCGGAAGAAACTCTGCCATTGTTAGCCTTTTGTTTTAAGTGGTTATTGAGTCATGAGCATCCCACTAAGATTAGCATTCTGTGCCAAATTGCGTTGATTTGTCACTCAGTGATGATCCTAGGTGTTTTTCAGAAACAGAGTTAGTAGCCCCAATCACGAACAGATTCAGAGTGCAGGACAGCGTTAATCGCTGGGTCGTGCTAAATTCCACATTAAAGCGCGAAATGGGGCTAACATCAGTGTATTAAGAGCCAGCTTGACTATTAAATCGCCCACTAATAGTGTTTGCCAGGGCATGGTTGTACCGGCAAAAGCAACACTAAAAAAAACAAAAGTGTCTAGGGTTGCACCTGCAACACCACCCACAAAAGGAGCTTGCCACCAACTGCGATGACGTAGCCTATCAAAGACATAAATATCACATAACTGAGCGCTTAAAAATGCGGTACCAGAAGCTATAGCGATACGGGGCGAAGCCAGCCATGCAGATATAAAAAGAGCTGCCACAAAGCCCACATAGGCAACACGGCGAGCTGCAGTGGGCCCAAATCGACGATTAAGTACGTCAGCAACCAAGAAGGCAACAGGATAAGTCACTGCCCCCCAGGTCAACCAATTATTGATTGGATACTGGACCAGAACATTGGAGGACACCACGATAATAATCATGATGCCAATGGCGATCCCCAGTCGTTGCCAACCCATCGGCTCAAAGGATGTTAAAGCGTGTTTAGTCATCTAGGTTTAAATCTAAGTTTTATTTGGAAAATTCATCAGCCATCGTTTGCGCACGTTTTTCAGCAGCATGCATTGCTTGTGCCACGATTTTTTTGAAATCAGCCTCATGGAATACAGCTAAAGCCGCTGCGGTGGTCCCCCCCTCTGAGGTCACGTTATGTCTTAGTTGTTCGATGCTGCTGTCTGACTGAGCCGCCAAAGAAGCTGCACCCGATACTGTTTGTAAGGCTAATGCACGGGCTTGGTCTGCGTCCAAGCCTAGTGCAATTCCCCCTTCAATCAATGACTCTAGAAATAAAAAAACATAGGCTGGGCCACTACCTGAAAGCGCAGTAACAGCGTCCAGGGCCGAATCATCATCAACCCAAACCACATTGCCCACTTGGGCTAGTAAATTACCAGCTATTTGTTTTTCATCCTCTTGAACACCTGCTAATGCATGCATGCCTGTCACACCTTGTTGGATCAAAGCAGGAGTATTGGGCATACAACGAACGATGCGTTGAAAAGGCGCATCGAATGAACCTAGCCATTCGCCAATATCTGTTGCACGGATTCCTGCAGCAACGCTAAGGACTAGAGTATTACTGCGCAAATAAGGACGGCAAGAACTGATCACTGCTTTTAATTGCTGTGGTTTAACCGCGAAAACCCAAATATTGTAGTCTGCTAGATCCGCACCAACAGTATCCTGCACTGTGGTACCAGCAGCTTTCCAAGGTGTACGAGCGGTTTCATTGGGATCAACCACCATAATATCTTCGGCACGCAGCTGCTCACCGATCAAGCCTAAACCTAATGCTTGGGCCATATTCCCACCACCGATAAAGGCTACGCGGTTTGGGTGTGTGTTGATAGGCGCATCAGATACGTTTGACATTTATCAATTTCCTTTGGACGAGTTAAGGAATTTATACGGGTTAATGCTAGATTTACCCAAATATTATTGCCCTTTGGGACGCAATCGGGGTATGTTCACATTGATGTAAAGAAAGTGTCCTATAGTTTAAGACATAAAAAGTGGGAAGTATCCCATGTTTTTAATTTCACTGACAACCTTTGCACAACATAGGAGAGTGCTCATGCGAGCAAAAGTTTTAAGTCTCACCGTCGCTGCCTTGTTTGCCTCTGCGGGCGCTGCACACGCAGCCACCGAAATTGTATTTTGGCATTCAATGGAAGGTGCGCTAGGTGATCGTGTTAATGAGCTTGTGGAGGAGTTTAATAACAGCCAATCGGACTATGTCGTCAAGCCCAGCTACAAAGGGAACTATGGCGAGTCCATGAATGCCGGGATCGCTGCATTTCGCGCGGGCAATGCACCTGATATTTTGCAGGTCTTCGAAGTGGGCACTGCAACTATGATGCATGCTAAAGGTGCCGTACAGCCTGTACAAGAAATGTCAGAAATGGTGGGCGACCCCATTGACCCCGAAGTTTTCCTAGGGGCCGTTGGCGGTTATTATTCAGACAATGATGGCAAACTGGTTTCTATGCCATTCAACAGCTCCACTCCTGTTCTATATTACAACAAAGACGCCTTTGAAGAAGCCGGGCTTGATCCAGACTCCCCACCAAAAACTTGGGAGGAAGTAGCCGATGTAGCCCAAAAAATTCGCGATGCTGGCTATGAGTGCGGCTATACGACCTCGTGGCCCTCTTGGATTTTACTGGAAAACTTTTCTGCCTGGCATAACGTCCCTTATGCAAGTGAAAATAACGGTTTTGGTGGCCTCAACGCACGCCTTAGCCTAGACGACCCCCTTTTCACAAAGCATCTAGGTTTCTTGGCTGATATGTCTGAAAAAGGCAATTTCACCTATGGAGGTCGTGGCGATACTCCCAACGCACTTTTTACTTCAGGTAAGTGCGGCATGTTTACAGGTTCTAGTGGTAACCGCGCTAATATCTTGAAAACAGGTGAATTTGATTTTGGTATTTCCACCCTACCCTACTACGAAGATGTTGAAGGCGCACCTCAAAACTCCATCATCGGAGGCGCTTCACTGTGGGTATTTGCTGACAAGCCAGAAGAGACCTACAAAGGTGTTACGCAGTTTTTCAAATTCCTCTCTAGCCCAGAACAATCTGCTAAATGGCACCAGGGAACTGGTTATGTACCCGTCACCACAGGCGGCTACGAGCTCACCAAAGAATCTGGTTTCTACGATGAAAACGTCGGCACCGAAGTCTCAGTCATGCAGCTTGATGCAAACACTACCGAGCACTCCCGTGGTATTCGCTTGGGATATTTGCCACAAATCCGTGATGTTGAAGACGGCGTCATGGAGGAAATCTTTGCAGGAAATATTAGCGCCGAAGATGGCATCAAAGAAATGGTCAAGCGCGGCAATGAGCTCCTTGAGCGTTTCGAGAAGAGCGTTAACTAAATCCTAGCAAGGTACTTATTCATACTTTTTCCTTTTAAATAGACTACAATGCGGCCGAGCATATTAATATGCTCGGCCGTCACTTAACCTTTACTGCCGCGTTGTCTCCCCTGCAAACGCCCTATGCCATGGATAAACGTGTCGTATTTCAACACAAAACACTCCCTTATTTACTGCTTGCCCCGCAGTTGATTGTTACTTTTGTATTCTTTTTTTGGCCTGCTGGCCAAGCGCTGTGGCAATCATTTCATTTAGAAGACCCTTTTGGCTTTAGTTCTGTTTTTGTAGGTTTACAAAATTTCCAAGAACTGTTTGCAGACAGCAGTTATCGCCAATCATTTTGGGTCACTGCACGTTTTTCTCTCTGGGTTGCTATCCTTGGCTTAACAATTTCTCTTTTGTTAGCAGTTATGGCCAATCGGGTGATTCGAGCTGCTACTTTTTACAAAACATTATTAATTTGGCCTTATGCGGTAGCCACTGCAGTTGCAGGGGTGCTTTGGTTATTTATGTTTTCACCTTCTGTTGGCGTTTTAGCCGTATGGTTGGTCAAACTAGGAATTAAATGGAATCCACGGTTGAGTGCAGATGATGCCATGACATTAGTTGTAATGGCATCAGTCTGGAAGCAGATTTCTTATAATTTTTTATTTTTCTTGGCAGGCTTACAGGCCATCCCCCGCTCATTAATCGAGGCAGCTGCCATTGATGGCGCGGGCCCATTTCGCCGTTTTTGGTCAATTGTCTTCCCCTTATTATCACCTACCGCATTCTTTTTGCTGGTGGTAAACGTGATTTATGCCTTTTTTGATACCTTTGCGATCATCGACCTGGTCACTCAAGGAGGACCGGGCAGCAGCACGGCAATCTTGGTTTACAAGGTCTATAACACTGGATTCAAAGGCTTAGATTTAGGCTCTTCAGCAGCTCAATCAGTCATCTTGATGCTGATTGTCATTGCTTTGACGGTATTCCAATTCCGTTATATCGACCGCCGCGTCAATTATTAAAGGGATAGTAGGAAATGGTAGAACGACGTCCTTGGCTCGATTTCTTTAGTCACATGATATTGCTCGCGGGGGTTCTGGTCATTGCATTTCCCCTCTATCTTACTTTTGTGGCATCAACACAAACTACCGCCGAAGTTGCACGTGCTCCCATGTCTTTAGTGATGGGTGATCATTTCTGGGAAAATTATAAGCACGCATTATTTGGAATCCCTGGTGAAAGTATGCCTCCAGTAGGCCGGATGCTGTGGGTCAGTACTGTTATGGCATTGGTGATTTCCATTGGTAAAATCGCTATTTCCATGATTTCAGCCTTTGCGGTCGTCTATTTTCGCTTTCCTTTCCGAATGCTATGTTTTTGGCTGATTTTTATCACGCTGATGTTGCCTGTAGAGGTCCGTATTGTCCCAACCTACGAGGTCGTAGCTAACCTCAAAATACTAAACAGTTATGTCGGACTGACACTGCCATTAATCGCCTCGGCTACAGCTACTTTTTTATTCCGGCAGTTTTTCCTGACGGTGCCTGATGAATTAGTTGAGGCCGCGCGTATCGATGGGGCAAGTCCGATGCGTTTCTTTAAAGACATCTTGTTGCCGCTATCCAAAACTAGCATCGCGGCACTTTTTGTGATCCAATTCATTTATGGTTGGAATCAATACCTCTGGCCTTTAATCATCACCACCAATGAGGATATGTACCCTATCGTGGTGGGTATTAAACGCCTGATTTCAGGTGGTGACAGCGTGACTCGCTGGAACATTGTCATGGCCACAGCGATGCTTGCCATGATCCCCCCCGCTATCGTTGTTTTGGTGATGCAACGCTGGTTTGTCAAAGGGTTAATTGATTCGGAAAAATAAATACTTAACGAGGATGCGCTTGTTATGGCTGCAGTTGTTTTAGACAAGGTAGGCAAGATTTACCCCGGCGATATCGAAGTTATTAAAGACTTTTCGATGGCCATCGAAGCAGGTGAGTTTGTAGTTATTGTTGGCCCTTCTGGTTGCGGCAAATCAACCTTGCTTCGGATGGTTGCAGGTCTTGAGGTCATTACCAGCGGTGCTATTCATATCGCTGGCAATCAAGTTAACAATCTCGAGCCCGCTCAACGTGATATTGCCATGGTCTTTCAAAATTACGCCCTGTATCCGCACATGAAGGTGTTTGATAATATGGCGTATGGGCTCAAGATTAAAAAATTCCCAAAAGAAGAAATTGAAGATCGGGTGCAAAATGCTGCAAAAATCCTCGAGCTGAGTCATCTACTGGATCGTCGACCGCGCGAATTATCGGGTGGTCAAAGACAGCGCGTGGCAATGGGCCGCGCCATTGTCCGTGAACCCAAAGTTTTCCTATTTGATGAGCCCTTATCCAACTTGGATGCTAAATTGCGAGTACAAATGCGCTTGGAAATTCAAAGGCTGCACCAACGCTTGCGCACCACGAGCCTATATGTCACTCATGATCAGGTCGAGGCCATGACGTTAGCTCAACGCATGGTGGTGATGAATAAAGGTGTGGCCGAGCAGATTGGAACACCAGACGAAGTATTTAATACTCCAGCCAGTACTTTTGTTGCTAGTTTTATCGGCTCACCACCAATGAATCTTTTGCCTGTTCAAATCAATGATAATAAACAAATCATCGCTGATAACGGCCAAACACTGCAATTTGAACCTCATCTGATTCCTGATGCCCTTAAAAATAAAAGTGTAATCATGGGCGTCCGCCCAGAGCACTTCAAACTGCACCAAAGTGGGATTGAGGTTGATATAGAAATGGTAGAGGTCCTGGGCTCAGAACAATTGATACACGCGCGCTTGGGTGACTACCCCATCGTTGTGCGTTGCCCTACTGAGGAAACCGCGCGTTATCCTTTAGAATTAGACGAAGCCATACAAATAGGTCTGAATCCAGGGCATCCATTGCACTGGTTTGATAAAGAAACGCAGCGGCGCCTAGAGTTTGATTAAACCAGCCTATGTGGCTGACCTCATGCGTTCAGTCAAAACGGTCTAAGTCAAAGTACTTGCTGGAGCCACTAGATGTTTTAGGAGCATCGGTCTTGGATTCAGTTTTAGCTGCTTCGTGTTCGCGCTGAGCTTGGCCTTGGGGGGCATCCTGCAATTCATTTAAATAACGGGCTAAACCGCTATGATTGGCTGATTCAGCCCAATCAACAGCAGTATGATAATTAATATTAACAGCTTTTAAATCGGCTCCTGCAGTCAGCAATAAATCTACCATTTGCCTACTGCCTGACAATGCTGCCATCATCAATGTAGTGGTTCCATCGGGCGCAGGAGCATGAACAAATGCCCCTTCATTTAGCAACCACTGAGCAAATTCCACCTGTCCTTTAGAGGCAGCATAATGCAATGGTGTCCAGCCCAAACGGTTAATTTTGGCCCCTTTAGCATAGAGATCCTGGGCACGCTCTAACTCGCCCAAAATCGCTAAGTACATTAAAGGCGTTTCATTATTTTCGTTAGTGACGTTAGGATCAAAGTCTGGGGACTGTGCAAATAAATCATACACACCCCAAGAACCATTTTGAATCGCCCACATGACCGCGGGTTCTCCCTCGGTACTTTTGATGTTGGGATCAAGCCCGGCTCTCAACTGTTGTTGCACAGCAGTTTGACGATCATTCAAAACATCATTCCAAAACTGCTTGTTGCTGCTTGTGCTTTGGGCTGTCGCAGATGACTGTAAAGCGATGCAGCAAATACCTAGTAGCGCACCATATTTGAGTTTATTTTTTAGTGAAAACATAAATGATTCCTGCCGTGTACTGACATTTTTTAATTGGAACCTACTAATGTGAAGCTTTAAGTTAATGCTTTATCTTGTTGAAAAGACTATAAAAATTATTTGTAGTTGCCTCAGCAATGGTATTTACATCTACGCCACGTAATTGTGCAATATATTCTGCAACATGCTTAACGTTGGCAGGCTCATTGGTTTTTCCACGATGGGGTACAGGCGCTAAATAAGGCGAATCAGTTTCAATGAGCATTCTATCCAATGGCACATAGCGCGCGACCTCTTGTAGATCGGTAGCACTTTTGAAAGTCACAATGCCCGAGAATGAAATATAAAAATTCATATCCATCGCAGCTTTGGCCACTTCTTTCGTTTCTGTAAAGCAGTGCATCACGCCACCGACCTGATCAACTTGTGCGTCTTTCATAATCGCTAATGTATCGGCAGCTGCTGCGCGCGTATGAATAATGGTAGGTAACCCAGTTCGACGGCTCACCAGCAGATGTCGCTCAAAGCGCTCGCGCTGCCAGTCCAAAGGCTCTTTTAGGCGGTAGTAATCCAAGCCTGTTTCACCGATGGCCACCACTTTAGGATGTTGGGCAAATTCGATTAATTCTTTGGCCGAAGGCTCATTAACATCTCTATATCCAGGATGAACCCCTACCGATGCGCTTAAATTCGATTTTTGCTCTACCAAAGACATCAATCCCGGCCATGCATCAATATCTACGCTCACCACCAGTGCATGTTCCACCTGATTGTGTTCCATATTGGTCATGACATCATCAAAACGATCGCGTAACTGTGGAAAATCAATGTGGCAATGAGAATCAACAAACATAAATATCTCTTGTTTTCAAAACAATTTTAAATAGGTACTTTCGTATTGTAAGGCGTACGCAAGCGCTAGCTAAATAACTGTATAGAGTGACACCCCTGCAGACAGTAACTTATGCTAATGCCCCGTAGAGTAGATCCAATAATCGGTGTACCCGCAACTTCTGATTAAAAGGGTGTTGTGCTGTTTTTTGACTTTGTGTCAGATTTTTTAATAAAACCGTCACTGCATGGCGGGTGCTGCGATTAGCCAATGGCAGTAAATACGGTTGCAACTGAGCAAAATGACGCGGCTCGAGTCCAAACTGACAATACTGTATGTCTAATAATAACCGCTGCAAAACAGTCAGTACCAGACCGTAGGGTAATGGCTCGAGCGCGGCTAACAAAGTATATAAGGTTGCTAACTGACGCTGTTCCAGAGCTATTACTAATTGCTGAAGCCATTCTGGTATCGGTTGCTTATCATTTTGTGCCGCCTTGAGAGCCTCAAATGGAGCACCATCATGCGCTGCCAACCATTGTGCTGAATTACTGATATCCTGGTTTTCGAGCCAATCCAAAGCCATATCGCTTGTAGGACTTTGTAGACGCATTAACTGGCAACGCGAACGTATCGTTGGCAACATCAAAGGCAATTGATCAGTAATGAGCAAAAACACTGTCTGTGGCATTGGTTCTTCAAGTATTTTTAGCAAAGCGTTAGCCGTAATGCCATTGATTTGATGTGCAGGATAAAAAATCACCACTCGAAACCCTGCCCGATGCGTGCTGGCATAAAACCAATCATCCAGTGCGCGTAATTGCTCAATGCGAATTTCTTGAGACTTTTCCTCTTTGTCAGTAGGCTCTTGGGTGGGGAATAGCTGTCCGTGTAAAGCAGCCGGATAAATGTATTTTAAATCTGGATGAGTGTTGTTTTCTACCCAGCCACAGGCACGGCAGCGACCACAAGCAAACCCCAACTCGTTAGGTTGCTCGCACAGTAAAGATGCACCTAAAAACTGCCCCAGTTCGAACTTGCCAATCCCGCGTGCTCCCGTTAATAGCCAGGCATGAGCTAAATGTGTTTTATGTTTTAAAAAACTGCTCGCAGTAGTTTCAAACCAGGGGAGTAATTGCATGTGAACGGTCTAAGATTAATAAATAAAATGTGCTCAAGAGGCCACACCGCGCCAGGAATCAATAAGCGCTAAAAGTTCTTTATTGAGCTGATTTTGAATGGTTTGTATATCCCTGCTGGCATCAACCATATAAAACCGTTGGGGATCTTGATGAACTCGATCGTAGTAGGCTTGTTGCGTACGAATAAAAAACTCTACGTCTTCTTTTTCAAATCGATCCAATACACGTGTATTTAGCATTCTTTGGCGTGCCAAATCCAATGGAACATCAAACAACCAGGTGCGATCAGGCTGTAAGCCAGCATGCACCCATTGCTCTAACACGCGTATCTGCTCAGTACCCAACGCCCGACCCCCGCCCTGATAGGCATAACTAGCATCAGTAAAGCGATCACACAATACCCATTGACCTTTTTTTAATGCTGGCAAAACACGGGTTTGGATATGTTCGTTGCGCGCCGCAAACATCAACAAACATTCTGTCTTGAGACGCATGGGTTGCTGCAAAAGTAGTTCGCGTAGAGATTCTCCTAATGGAGTGCCCCCGGGTTCCCGAGTCACTACCACAGAAATATTATGCGCCTGGAGCACCTGTTTCATGAAAGGGATGTGAGTGCTTTTTCCTGCGCCATCAACCCCTTCGAGGGTTAAAAACAAACCTTGCTGTGTCATTATTCCTCAATTGCGTTTGAGAATATATTTCGCCACTGCTCGATTGTGCTCCCGCAACGTTTTTGAAAACTCGCTGCTGCCATCGCCACGAGAGACGAAATAAAAGTAGTCATGTTTCTCAGGATGTAATACTGCCAGTATAGATGCCTTGCCAGGCAACGCGATAGGCGTGGGTGGCAAACCTGGACGCGTATAGGTATTCCACGGGTTATCCGTATTCAGATCTACTTTACGTATTCGACCTTGGTAGCGCTCACCCATACCATAAATGACGGTAGGATCGGTTTGCAATAGCATTCCTGTGCGTAAACGATTTACAAACACCCCAGCCACCCGCTCGCGATCTTGCGTATGCCCTGTCTCTTTTTCGACTATAGAAGCCAAAACCAAAGCCTCGTATGGAGTTTTAATTGGTAAATCGGAATCACGTTGCTCCCACAACTTATCGATGACATTCTGCTGCGCTTCATGTGCCCTTTGCAGTAACACTAAATCTGTTGTGCCTGGTACAAACACATAGGTGTCTGGATAAAATAACCCCTCAGGGTATTCTGTTGGCATATCGAGCTCTTGTGCGATCTCAGCAGGGGTAGCCTCACTTAAAGTATTTTTAATATCAGGGTGATTACTCATGGCTTCTAGCATTCGTGCAAAAGTCCAACCCTCGACAAATGTAATGCGCGTTTGCAGCATATCGCCATCAACCATTCGTTGCAGCAAATCCCACAATGTATCCCCAGATTGCGCTTGGTATGCTCCAGCCTTGAGACTTTTATCAGTCTCAGCATATCGAGCCAACAACACAAAACTATCTTCGTTCAAAGCAATGCCCGCACGGGTCATTTGACGCGCTATCTGGCGTGGTCCCATGCCCTGCTCAACCATATAGTCAACCGTAGGTGCATCCATGGGTACTGAACGTTGCATCACCCACCACCAACCGCTCCACGCCACTAAGGCTAAACCCACTGCCAATGCCAAAAGACCCAACAAAAAAAACCGCGCAGATCGCCTCATACTATTTAACCGGCTAGCCTATTCAATGTGTTAATCCCGCCACCCATTACAGTGCATCATAATAGCCTAGAAAAGCACTAAAGTTTAGCACTGCGTAGACACGGGATTTACTAGGGTTATAAAATTGACTTTGATACAGTGTTGTTATAGTTATTTGCTCATTTGTTTTAATTCGAGACGCACCAATAAACATGACTAATCACCACCTACCTTTTAGCATCATTGCCTGTCAGGGTGCTGATGCACAAGATTTCCTCCACAACCAATTGACTCAATCTGTGAATGATTTATCCACGGATCAAGCCAGAGTGTTTGCCTACTGCACCCCACAAGGTCGGGTCATGGCAGATGGCCTCTATTGGCGCCATTCAGAAGAGCCCGATACTATTTACTTAATGCTGCATCAAAGCATTGCCGAGACATTGTTGCGCAGACTGCAAATGTATGTCTTGCGCGCCAAAGTTACGCTGGAATTACTGGATAATAGTGTCGTGCTGGGCTGCAATAGCCCTGTGCTAGGTGCACAAATAGATGCCCAGCCTGCCGCTGCTGATTGGCAACTACCTATGCTATGGCTAGGCAACACCCTGAGCATCCAAGCTGCCGGCACAAAAGATCAGCCCGAACGTTATTGGCTCATTGATCTCAGTGGCAACGAACACAGCGATCTAAAAATAGAGCCGCACCAACTGGTCACACCAGAAGCTTGGCTATTTCAGGAAATCATTAATGGATGGGTATGGATCAACGAAGAAAACACAGAGACTTTTATCCCACAAAACATCAATTTGGATATATTGCCAGCAGTTAACTTTGCCAAGGGCTGCTTTCCAGGGCAAGAAGTTGTGGCGCGCAGTCATTACCGTGCGACCATTCGCAGACGATCTGTGTTGATGAGTGCCGAGCTACACGCTGATATTGATATCAATTTAGATGCTGCACAAGCATTAACCGGGACTGATGTTATTCTGGCCCCAGAGGCTGATACTGATCTAGAGAAAGCCCGTGCCATTGGCCGCATTAGTAGCAGCACACTGCATAATGGTCATCTATGGGCATTGGTCGAAACTCAGTTGGATCAAATCCTGAATCATGCAAAACTGGCGCCAGCCAATTACCCACAGTTGACGTTTACGCATCAGCCCTTACCCTTTGAAGATAGCCTGCCTTGGGAAAAAAAATAATCCTTACTGAAATAGTTTGAACCTCTGCAGCTGAAATTGATTGCCTGTTATTTTGCTGGGCCGATGTCATTTACTAATGGCCCAGCGCTTTAATTAATAAGCAGTCAACAGATATGATCGCTGCCAAATCAATAATCAGATAGGTCTTGTAGCGGATGCTCTACATCTTTGGGGTGTACCGGCGTTAAAAAGGCCATCACCTCGTTGATAGTGACCTCCTGGGGTGTTTGATGCGTCCAACGCGGTGCGCTGTCCTTATCAACAATCAAAGCCCGTATGCCCTCTTTAAAATCATGATGTACCAAACAATGCATCGCAACATTAAAATCAACCTGAAAGGCCTCGGCCAATGAATAGTGGCGATTGAGCTTTAAAAGCTCATAACTGAGGCGGATAGATAATGGGCTACCTGCTAAGAACTGCTCGCCGGCACGTTGCAACCAAGGATCATGATCGGCACCCATGGCATCGGGCTCGGCCCAATGTGTGTACTGTGTACACAAGACATCAAAATCAGAATTTGCACCCAAGGCACGCAACCGCTCATAGTGTGGAATCAACATGCCTAGCTTACTCAAACTAGGCTGGTGGTATGCACTGAGTACCCGACTGCACGTGGCATAAGGACAACCCTGCCACCGAGCCTCACATAGATCAGTAATAATACGTTCAGAATCAGTGCTTTCATCAAACAAATAGTCTGCCAAGCCCAAATAATAAGCATCAGCACCATTGATATGTGCTCCAGTCATGACCAAGGTATGCGCTATTCCCGCCGGCAAACGAGCTAGCAACCATGAGCCAGCAACATCGGGAAATAAACCAATCGCAATTTCCGGCATTGCGTAACGGGTTTTAGGAGCTACAACTCGATGACTCGCACCAGTAAATACCCCAATACCACCACCCATTAAAACCCCAAAACCAAGTGCGATAATGGGTTTTTCAAAGGTATGAATCAAATGGTCGAGCTGATACTCTTGTGCAAAAAAATCCCGACCGTAGTCATTCTCCCAGGGAGATTGCAGATCTGGATAAGCATTCATGCTTTGATAAAGGGCTTGTAAATCACCGCCTGCAGAAAAGGCTTTGTGAGTGGCACCGCAGATGATCACCGCAACAATACCAGCATCTGCCTGCCATACACGCATTTGATTGAGCATGGTATTAACCATTGACAGATCGATGCTGTTTAAATTAGCCGGCCTATTTATTGTTAAGACGCCTATTGATAAACCCGTTTGATTTGTTTTTAAAGTATCGATTTTTACCTTTTGAGTCATCCTCACTGTCCTTTTTATAGTCGATAGTTAGTTTTTTTTCTTAGCTTGTTTTCGTTGGCGTTCACGATGTGCTGCCCGACGCCTACGGGATTCCATGGGATCAAAAACCAAAGATCGGTACACTTCTACTTGGTCGCCCTCGCTTAATCTATAATCCCTATCTCGCTGCACCCCAAAAATGCCACATGGCGCTTCCTGCCATTGTTGCCCGTGCTCTTGGTAAAAGCCGCTGTGTACCAAAGCGTGCTCAAGTGTGGCCCCGTTGGGAACATCAACAGTTTTTTTCCAAACTCGCTGAGCTACTGGCGCAAAAACAATCTCTACCTTAATCATAATTATTATCCTGCACCATAAATCAAACCAAAAATGGCCGTAGCTCGAATATGGATACGCTAAATGGAATGTTATTATTCGTACAGTTCATTAGCCCGCTGCGTAAATGAGTCAATAAAACTCGTGGCAATGCGATTAAAAATAGGGCCAATTACCATTTCTAACGCACGGCTAGAAAACTCATACTGCATCACAAAATCGATTTTGCAGCCATCCTCACCCAACGGAGTAAAAGACCAATCCCCTGTTAAATTGGAAAAAGGCCCATCAACTAATTCGAGTTGTATCCGATTCGGGTAATCATGGGTATTCTTCGTGGTAAAGTTTTGGCTAATGCGAGCAATTCTGATCATTATCGACGCAACCATGCCCGATTCGTCTTGCTCCATCACGTCAGCGCCGCCACACCAAGGCATAAACTCGGGGTACCGAGCCACATCGGAAACTAAATCAAACATTTGTTCAGAAGTATATGGGACAATTACGGAACGCTTTACTGTAGGCATCGATAAATTTAATAGATAAAATGGTTTTTAATTTAACAACTTTTAGTTAGACGACTGTCAATGAGTATTGTTCACAACCGAAGAGCACGTCACGAATATTTCATCGAAGAGGTCTCAGAAGCAGGCCTCGTACTCGAGGGCTGGGAGGTCAAAGCCATCCGCGAAGGCCGTGTGCAGCTGGCCGAGAGCTATGTCATCGTCCGAGATGGCGAGCTGTGGGTAATCGGTATGCATATCAGCCCCCTATCGACCGTATCCACCCATATTAAGCCAGACCCCACCCGATCACGCAAACTGCTCATGCATCGACATGAAATCAACAAACTAATTGGGCAAGTAGAGCAAAGAGGTTATACATTAATACCCATTAATCTGCATTATCGTCGCGGGCGTATCAAAATGGATGTGGGCTTGGGCAAGGGTAAAAAACAACACGACAAACGACGCACCCAACGTGATCGTGATTGGCAACGCGAGCAACAGCGCCTATTGCGTAACGTTGTACGCTAACAGCACATATTCTCTATTACTCACCTGACATTAAATCACATTGCCTCATAAAAACGAGTGGCCCCCCTATGCCTTAAAGGCATAGGGAGACACGCTATAAAAATAATGGTAGCAATCGCAGTTCCAACTATGCCTAGGCAGTCTCTTTGGCCAAACGCTGCCAGGTATCGATGACAGTATCTGGGTTTAAAGACAAGGACTGTATGCCCTGATCGCGCAACCATTCGGCCAAATCAGCGTGATCACTGGGGCCTTGGCCGCAAATACCGACATACTTGCCAGCATCGTTACATGCTTGGATTGCCTGTGCAAGTAATACCTTGACAGCTTCATCGCGTTCGTCAAAGTCTTCGACCAACAGCTCCAATCCAGAATCTCGGTCTAAACCTAGGGTCAATTGCGTAAGGTCATTAGAGCCAATGGAGAATCCATCAAAGTACTGCAAAAACTCTTTGGCCAAAATCGCATTGGACGGAACCTCGCACATCATGACTATGCGTAAACCGTTTTTACCACGCTCAAGACCGTGCTCGGCGAGTAACTCGGTCACACGTTTGGCCTGAGATAGGGTACGCACAAAGGGCACCATGACTTCGACGTTGGTCAAGCCCATTTCATCACGCACCTTGCGGATGGCTTCACATTCCATGCGGAAGCATTCGGCAAACTCATCAGCCAAGTAGCGCGCTGCACCACGGAAACCCAACATCGGGTTTTCCTCTTCGGGCTCGTAACGAGAACCCCCAATAAGCTTGCGGTATTCATTCGACTTAAAATCGGATAAACGAACAATCACAGGCTTGGGGTAAAAAGCAGCACCCAAAGTTGCGACCCCTTCGGCTAATTTTTCAACGAAAAAAGCACGCGGGCTAGCATAACCACGGGCAGCAGATTCAACCGCTTTTTTCAGATCAGCATCCACATTGGGATAATCTAATACAGCCTTGGGATGTACGGCAATATTGTTATTTATGATGAACTCTAAACGCGCTAAACCAACCCCCTCGTTAGGAATCTGGCAGAAATCGAATGCCAGTTGTGGGTTACCCACGTTCATCATGACATTGAGACCGATGTCAGGCATTTCTCCCCAGCGGACCTCTTCGATTTCGGTTTCAAGCAAACCATCATAAATACGGCCTTCGTCACCTTCAGCACACGAGACAGTTACCTCTTGGCCGTTTTTGAGCACATCAGTGGCATTACCACACCCAACCACAGCCGGAATCCCCAACTCGCGAGCAATAATCGCAGCATGACAAGTACGCCCGCCGCGGTTGGTCACAATCGCACCCGCCATTTTCATGACAGGTTCCCAGTTGGGGTCTGTCATATCAGTGACTAAAATATCCCCGGCCTGTACCAGGTGCATTTCGCTGGCATCACCTACGATACGAACATTGCCCGAACCTATCTTTTGACCAATTGCGCGACCGGTAACGAGAATATCCCCTGTGGCCTTCAAACGATAGCGCTCTTGAACATCATTGGCCTTTTTCTGTGACATCACAGTCTCGGGGCGTGCCTGCAAAATATAGATCTTGCCATCCACACCGTCTCGACCCCATTCAATATCCATAGGTCGTTGATAGTGCTTTTCGATGATGGTGGCGTAGTTTGCCAACTCGATCACTTCGGCATCACTCAGGGAATAACGATTGCGTTCTGATACGGGCACATCAACTGTGCGCACAGCTTCTTCGGCCTGCGCATCTGGATTGAACTCCATTTTGAGTAGTTTTGATCCAATGCGACGGCTGATAATGGGAAAATGGCCTGCCTCAAGTGCAGGCTTGAACACATAAAATTCATCCGGATTAACTGAGCCCTGGACAACGGTCTCACCTAACCCATATGATGACGTGATGAAAACAACCTGATCAAAACCAGATTCAGTGTCGATAGTAAACATTACCCCGGCACTGCCTTTATCCGAGCGCACCATACGTTGAATGCCAGCAGAAATGGCAACCTCACTGTGTTCAAAGCCTTTGTGTACACGATAAGAAATAGCACGATCGTTGTACAAAGAAGCAAAGACCCAGTGAATTTTTTCAAGAACATCATCAACGCCCACTACATTGAGATAGCTCTCTTGTTGGCCGGCAAAAGAAGCATCTGGAAGATCTTCTGCCGTCGCAGAGGAACGGACAGCGAATGAACCTTGGCCATCTACATCTAGTGCAGCAAAAGCTGTCCGAATCTCTTCTTCGAGTTTAGAAGGAAAAGGCGTATCGATAATCCATTGCCTGATTTCTGTGCCAGCAGCTGTCAACTCGCGCACATCATCGTAGTCGAGCGTGCGCAAACGTTCGCTGATACGTTCACCCAGGTTATCCGTTTTCAGGAATTCTTGGAAAGCCTGGGAAGTCGTAGCAAAACCACCCGGAACACGCACTCCAGCATCGGATAATTGGCTGATCATTTCGCCAAGCGAGGCATTTTTACCGCCTACTACCTCGACATCTGTCATGCGCAACTCTTCGAAGGGAATTACATAAGACATAAAGACACCTTTAGAAGTTAAAAAAGCTAGTTTGCTTAATGCAAAGCCAGTAATTTTCTCTACACTAAGCAAACAAGCCTTGCGGCAATCCAAAGGCGCTGTTAATCTTTTTAGATTGTACCGTTTTCTCCTCTAATGTAATACCTCCTTCTATGAGCGACCCACTTACTGAACGCACCGTCTTTGTCATCTCGGATAGCACCGGGATCACTGCAGAGACTTTTAGCCATTCTGTTTTATCACAATTCCAGCAATTCCAATTTAACGCGGTGCGTATCCCTTTCGTAGATACGGTCGAAAAAGCCCACGAGGTCGCTGAACGCATTACCCGTTGCGCCCAGGAAAACAAGGATAAACCACTGGTATTTAGTACCTTGGTGGATCCCCGTATAGCACGCATTATTGGTTCAGCGGATTGCAATTTCTTTGACCTCTTTGGGGCCTTTGTTAGGCATATCGAGCGTGCTTTGGGGGTTAAATCCAGTCGCTCGGTAGGTCGTTCACATAGCAATGTCACCTCAGAGCAATATAATGCACGCATTGATGCCATCAACTTTAGCCTGGCACATGATGATGGGCAGTTTGTCAGTGGCCTAGACCAAGCCGATGTTATCCTCATTGGGGTCTCGCGCTGTGGTAAAACACCGACAAGTCTGTACTTGGCCATGCAATACGCCGTAAAGGTTGCCAATTTTCCTCTCATCCCCGAGGACTTCGAACGTGGCACCCTACCCTCTACCTTGGCCCCATATCGGAAAAAGCTGTTCGGGCTGTCCATCCATCCTGAGCGCTTATCCGAAGTACGTAATGAACGCCGCCCCGACAGCACATACGCATCTCTAGAGCAGAGCATATATGAAATCACCGAGGCCGAGCGCCTGATGAGAATCGAGGGTATCCCTTGGCTATCTACCACCAATCGCTCCATCGAGGAAATTTCCACCAAAATACTTAACGAAGTCGGGCTCAATCGACGCAGCTACTAAAGTCAGTTTTCCCACTGGCGTGCTTATATTCCCTGCCCTAAAGGATATTTCACCCATTGCTAAATCGTTCAAGCTCAGGCTAGCAAGTTTTGACGGTGATGCTCAAATAAGCACACTGCCGCAGCCACGGATACATTTAAAGATTCAATTTGTGCTGCATGTGGAATAATCAAGCAGTGCTTGGCTGCACTCTGCCAATGTGAATCAACTCCCTGGCTTTCGTTGCCAAAGGCCCAAGCAATAGGGCCTTGCAAATCGCTGTCATATAAAGACCGTGATTGTGAGTCCAACAGTGTCAGTGCCAAAGGTATTTTCAAACCCGTCACCCACTGGGCAAAATCAACCTGCTCATGAATAGTAGTTAAAAAATGGGCCCCTTGGGCGCTGCGTAATACCTTTGGAGACCAAGCTCCCACCGTACCAGGTGTCAAAAAAACATGATTTATTTTCAAAGCAGCGACTGTTCTAAGAATTGTGCCCAAATTACCGGGATCTTGGATGCGATCTAAAAGCACACAGGTCTGGTTAATTTCCTTTAGGGTATGCGGGGTGGGCTTGGGCACTACAAAAATTACCCCTTGAGGGCTCACAACATCACTTAGTCCTTTAAACAAACCTGGACTTAAAACATATGTGGGCGCATCGTCGACTAAAGCATCAAAAAGTTCTGCAAGGGCACTTTCGTTGATTTGACTTTGATCTAACAGAACAGCATTCGGGGCTCCGAAATGCTGTAACCAGGCGGAGCATAAATGCACCCCTTCAAGCAAAACAAGGTCACTACGAGATCCCCCAGCCGCCTGTGCTATGCGTAACCATTCTTTATAAAAACGATTCTGGCGAGAGCTAATATGACGCATTAGCCAATCCTCTGTGGATGCTTGAGCAAGCGTCGTACCGGTGCAAAGCTGCGGCGATGCTCTGGACAAGGACCAAACTCTTTTAAACGCTCTTGGTGCAAAGCTGTGCCATAGCCTTTATGTTGTGCAAAACCGTATTCAGGATATTTTTCATCTAGAGCCAAACACCATCGATCACGAGCAGTTTTGGCTAATATAGAGGCAGCTGCCACCTGAGCGTAATCCTGATCCGCTTTGACGACTGCTATCGCATCAATGCCTAAGCCTTCAGGAATATTGCGCCCATCGATAATGACCTGATCAGGATTTAAATCCAAACCATGAACAGCACGACGCATCGCTAATAAAGTAGCCTGAAGAATATTTATATTATCTATCTCTACCGTCGAAGCTTGGGCCACACACCAAGAAAAGGCATGAGCCCGAATAATGGTAGCCAGTTCTTCGCGGCGCTGCGCACTCAGTTTTTTAGAATCCATTAGACCCTCGATAGGCCGAGAAGGATTCAAGATCACTGCAGCTGCAAATACAGGGCCGGCCAAAGGCCCCCTGCCCGCTTCATCAACACCGGCTATATGTTCGACGACTTGTTGGAATAAAGGCATAAGCTATGAATACTGAACGATGACCTTTGCTGCTAACGCCGCTGTGTCCTGGCGCAATTGTTGGTGTAATACAGATGATTCCTGACGTACCCATTGTCTATAATCACTATCGAATAATGCCGTTTCCATCGCTGGCAAAATATTTTCTACTGTGGCGTCATTTTGCAGAAACTCAGGGGCTATTTCCTTATTGGCTAAAATGTTGGGTAAGCCTACCCACTGCGTATAGGGGCGCTCTTGTCCTGACTGCCAGGCCATAATTTTACGCATGAGTGGTGATAAAATATAAGAGATCACCATGGGCTTTTTGAACATCATGCCCTCGAGTGCAGCTGTTCCGCTGGCCAACAACAAGGCATCTGCGGCTTGCATACATTGCCAAGATAATGGCTGGTCAGAAAACTCTACGCTATCATCGATGGTTTCTTTTAATGAGTGCTCTGATTCAATTATATGTACTTGTTTTAGTGAGTGGCGCCCTAATTCTGCTTTTATCTCTGTTGCCCTTTTAGGGTTAACCGCCGGGATTAGCAGCTGTAGTTCCGGATGTTTCTGTTGCAAACGAGACGCTACCTGAAAAAACAAAGGCGCCAGCCATTTAATTTCTGACGCCCGACTACCTGGAAGTATAACCAACACAGGTGATTTTTCATTTAAACCCAAACGCTTACGCGCCACCTGCATATCAGGTTCCAAAGGTATTTCTTTGGCCAGAGGATGCCCCACAAAAGTAACAGGTATGCCTTCTTTCTCGTAAAGAGGGACTTCAAATGGAAAGAGTACCAACATATGTGAGACCGATTCACGTATGCTGTGTATGCGCGCATAGCGCCAAGCCCAAATAGATGGGCTAACGAATTGAATAGTTGGAATGCCTGATGACTTCAGGGCCTTTTCCATGCGCAGATTAAAGTCGGGGGCATCAATCCCCACATAAACATCAGGACGATTACTAAGACAGCGTTTTTTTGTGTTTTGAAAAATATGCCATAAACGAGGTAACTGTTTGAGCGCATCTACATAGCCAAAAACACTCAAAGCCTCCATATCATGCCATTGTGCTTGTCCTGCAGCGCGCAAAGCAGGCCCACCAATACCAGTAAACTGGCAGTTGGGCAAAGACGCTCTGATACCACGCAACACACGTGCAGCTAGCAAATCACCCGAGGGCTCTCCTGCAACCATCGTTATTTGAGTCATGGACGAGCAAATCCGCGCTTGGATGTCTGGACAAACTGAGCAAAATGTTGCAATACATTCTTGGTTTGCTCACTATCTGCGCTAAGCCCTTGTATCTCAGCAACAGCCTCATCCGTGGTGAGTTTGCGCCTATAAAGTAGTCGGTAGGCTTGCTTGAGCTGGGCAATGGTTTCTTGATTATAGCCGCGACGTTGCAACCCCTCGCTATTGACACCTATGGCACGAAACGGGTCACCAGCACCCATGACAAATGGGGGGATGTCCTGTCGCACTGAGCTCGTGCCTCCAATCATCGAATGCTCACCAATACGAACAAATTGGTGAACAGCGGATAGCCCCCCAAGAACAGCCCAGTCACCAATATGTATATGGCCGGCCAGCTGCACACTATTGGCGATAATTGTATGATTACCTACTTGACAATCATGCGCGATATGCACATAGGCCATGATCCAGTTGTCATTGCCGATGCGGGTCACCCCAACGTCTTGGACTGTACCCGTATTGATGGTGACATACTCGCGTACGGTATTATCGTCGCCAATTTCCAAGCATGTTGGTTCACCTGCATATTTTTTATCCTGAGGAATACCGCCGATAGAACAAAATCGATAAAACTCATTGTTTTTACCGATAGTAGTATGGCCATCAATCACGCAATGAGGACCAACGCGAGTGCCTTCATCAATACATACATGATCGCCGATAATACTATAGGCACCCACCTCAACAGTAGGATGCAATTTAGCAGTCGGTGAAACCAGAGCTGTTTTATGAATCAAGCCCATACAAACTACTCTTCAATAACACGGATGGCACACATAATTTTAGCTTCGGCGACGACCTGACCGTCTACCAAGGCACGTGCTGCATATTTGCACATTGAACGGCTAATTCGTTCGGCATCAACCTCAATCCGTAATTGATCCCCAGGCACAACCGGCTTTCGGAACCGGGCTCTATCTACCCCAACCAAATAGTAAGCAATTTTTTGACTTGCTGGATTGACCTCGGCATCATCCTCAAAAGAAAATACAGCCGCAGCCTGAGCCATTGCTTCGATAATCAATACGCCAGGCATTACAGGATGATGCGGAAAATGACCAGCAAAAAAAGGTTCATTATAAGTGACATTTTTGATGGCAACCACACGCTCGGCTGGGACCATCTCAATCACACGATCAATAAGCAGCATAGGATAGCGATGTGGTAGGCGCTCCATGATCTGCTGAATATTTAGCTCCATAATAAATCCTGATTTATTTTTCTGTCTCTGTTGTCGAATCATTTAAGGCGCGTTCTAAATCGCGCACACGCCTTCGCAACGAGGATAGTTGGGAAATGACGGCCGCATTACGCTGCCATTGCTTGTGCTCTTGGTAGGGGTATACCCCGGTCAGGCGACCGGCTTGGTGGACGGAGGATGTAACTGCAGTCCCTCCGGACACCTGTACATCATCAGCAATTGATAAATGACCTGATATCATCGCTGCGCCACCAATGATGCAGCGTGCACCTATATGTGTCGAACCCGCAATTCCTACGCAGGCAGCAATTGCAGTATGTGGACCAATAGTAACGTTATGGGCCACCATAATTTGGTTATCCAATTTGACACCATCATCGATCTGAGTAGCGTCCAATGCCCCCCTATCGATAGTTGTATTAGCACCGATCTCAACATCATTGCCAATCATAACCCCGCCAAGTTGAGCAATTTTAGCCCACTGACCCTCGTGCTGTGGATGCGGTGCAAAACCAAACCCATCTGCACCCAGTACAGCGCCACCGTGAATAATACAACGATTCCCTATCTGGGTACCGTGATAGAGCACGACATTTGGGTATATATGACAATCAGAACCGATCGACACGTTATCACCAACATAGGTGTTAGCCTCGATACGGGTGCCCTCGCCGATACACACATTGGCCTCTATTACGGTGTGCGGGCCTATATGTACACCTTGGGCAATTGTTGCTGACGGGTGAATAACTGCACTGGGATGATGCGCCTTAGGTAGCTTTTTGAGCCGTAAAGAATCAAACCATTGGGCAATTAGAGCATAGGCGAAATAAGGGGAATCGCAAATAATCGGCAAGAATGAATACTGTATCCCTGTCTGTATCAGAGCCGAAAGATCATCCGCACGCAGAAATACTGCGGCAGCTTGGGTATCGTGTAGCTGCGCGCGTAATTTAGGGTTTGCCAGAAAGCTAAGTTCAGTCTCACCTGCGCTTTGCAAAGAGCCGATACCGCATACCCGTACTTGCTCATACACAGTACGCGCTGCACCCTCTGGCAGAACCCAATCGAGCCCACTGTCTTTTTCGAGTTGTGTTAGTAACTCAAATAAAGTAGGCGCCGATTCTGACGCAAGTAATACCGGCATAATGGATTAACCACCAATAGCCTTGAGTACTTCGTCGGTGATGTCTACCTGAGGACTCACTGTAACTGCATCGGTGATGATCAGGTCATAGCCCTGAGACTCGGCAATGCGTTGAATCGCACCGTCGGCTTTGTCAATGATATCGGAAAACAGCTCATTGCGACGCAAGTTTACATCCTCTTGGAATTCACGTTCTTTACGTTGCAAGTCAGACTCGAGATCTTCAAGCTGTCGCTGACGACGTACACGCTCGCTATCTGAAAGCGCAGGAGCGTCCTTGTCATATTTTTGGATTTCAGCACGCAAATTGTTAGCCAAGCGCTCTAGCTCGTCATTGCGCTTGCTAAACTCGGACTCAATTTTTGACTGTGCCGATTTGGCTGTGTTCGAGCTGTGCAAGATGCGCTCTACATTCACATAACCAATTTTAGTCTGTGCTTGTGCTACAGGCGTAGCTACCAAGCTAGATGCCCCCAACAAAGCGGCAAAAACAAGTGCACGGTTGCCACGGGCCGTAGCCTGTGCGAGAGCGGAAAACTGAGATGCTAATTTAGATGTCATGTAAATCTACCTTGCTATAAACGCTGCAAAAAAACCTGTCTTTATGTTGACTTAAAAGGCAGTACCGATTTGGAATTGAAATGCCTGCTTTTCATCGCCACGCTTGGCGTTCAAGGCACGGCCATACGATAACTGCAAGGGGCCAAGTGGAGAATCCCATGATAAGCCTACGCCAGCAGAGTATTTCCACCCGCAAGGATCATCTGCGCGATGCGGTGCTGCGCCCTTGTAACATGTGGGTGCCTGTGTATTGTCGACGCGTCCCGCATCGGCAAACACAAACCACCGCAAAGTGCGATCCCGACTTGCCCCGGGAAACGGTAGGTATAACTGTACATTACCCACGATGCGACGTGAACCCCCCAAGAAGTCATTTGTGCGTGGGTCGCGAGGCCCTAATGACCCCCCTTCGTATCCGCGCACAGTCCCGATACCGCCACCATAAACGGTTTTAATGATGGGGAAAGGCTTATCGCTACCATACGAACGGCCGTAATCAATCATACCGTTCAAGGCTAAGGTCATACTACGTCCGATAGGCAAGTAATGCTGATGTTCTGCACTGAGCATATAGTACTTTAAATCGAGTACAGAGAAATCAGCAGAAACACTGGTAAAGCTGCCTCGTGTAGGTGCTAAGGCACTGTCACGAGTGTCTTTGTCCCAACCGAGATTAAAGATAAAGGCATTGGAGTACTTGCCATATTCGTCAACAAACTGTTGGTAAGTTTCAGGCGTGTAACGCGGGTGCAGCTTGTCCAGACCGTTCCGCTCAAAACTACCTCCGACAAAAATCGTATCATTTTCCGTTATTGGAACGCCAAAACTTAAACCAAGCCCAATTGAGGTGACCTGGAAATCCCCTTCGGACCAACGATAGTCATAGGGTTTGGTGCGACGGTAGTAAAGTGAGGTTGTTTTACTGACGCCGTCTTTTGTCCAATAAGGATCCGTATGCGCCAAAACGGCAGTACGGTGAATTTTACTGGTATTTAACTGCAGTGAGAGGCTGTTTCCACTACCAAAAATGTTGTCTTGGCTGATCCCCGCAGACAACATGACCTTGTCAGTGGTCCCATACCCAATACCTAAGTTAACCATCCCGGTAGGACGTTCTTTAACGTCCACCACTAAATCCACCTGATCCGGAGAACCAGGAACAGGCTCGGCGTGAACGTCAACCTCGGAAAAGTAGCCCAATCGGTCAATACGATCACGTGATAGATTAATATTACCCTCATCGTACCAGGCGGCCTCTTGTTGACGCATCTCGCGGCGAATTACCTCATCCCGGGTACGTACGTTGCCACCAATTTCGATCCGACGCACATAGACTCGACGACCAGGATCCACGTAAAAAGTCAGATCAGTTTGCTGCTCGTCACGATCCATAATGGGCTGTGGATTAACGTTGGCAAAGCCATAGCCTAAACTGCCTAGATAATCAGTGATGGCTTGTACAGTTTCATTGGTCTGCTCGGCTGAAAAAGTATCCCCCTCTTTGACCGTGATCAGCTCTTGCATTTGATCATCAAGCCCAAGTAAATCCCCTGCTAACTGTACATTGTTCACTTGGAAGGGCTTGCCCTCATCAATGGTCAAAGTGATGAAGATCTCTTTACGATCAGGAGAAATAGTGACCTGGGGCGGCTCAGCATGGAATTCCAAATAACCCCGATTCAGGTAATAAGACCGTATTCGCTCGAGGTCGCCTTCAAGTTTCTCACGTGAGTATTTATCTGTACCTGTATACCAAGTCATAATGCCCGATGTGGTGAGCTCCATTTCGGCCAACAAATCGCTGGTAGAGATATCTTCGTTACCTACGATATTTATTTCTTTAATTTTTGCCAAATCACCTTCGAAGATGTCAAAGCTCACCCCTACTCGATTACGTGGCAAAGGTGTAATAACGGGTTCAACCTCGACCGCGTACTTGCCCTTGGATAAATACTGCTGCTTTAGTTCGAACTCGGCACGCTCGAGCATAGAGCGGTCAAAAATGCGGCCTTCTGAAAAGCCAACTTGAGCCAAAGCCTTTGTGATGGCCTTTGGATCAAACTCACGCATCCCAGTAAAGCTAATGGATGCAATTGTAGGGCGCTCTTGAACGGCCACCACGAGCACCTCGTCCTCTACATCAATGCTGACATCATTGAAAAAACCACTGGAATATAGCCGTTGAATCGTTTCACTGGCATGTTCTTCGGTGAATTCATCACCCACACCTACTGGCAAATATCCAAAAACGGCACCTGGATCCAAACGTTGTAATCCCTGGACCTGAATGTCGCGAATTACAAATGGCGTAAACGCCAACGCCAAAGCAGGCATTAGCAACAAGCTACTCAGGATAAGCCGGGATAATGTGCGCGCTATTGTTTGTAATTTAACTTTCAACGACATTCTTTGCATCCTCGAACTGAGCCAAAAATAAGAAATGGGCCAAAACAAAACATACTCGCGGTCTACTCTACTGCAATACACGAGTAAAATCATTCACAAAGGCTAACACCATCAACGCTGCCAAAAGACTAAGACCAATGCGATGGCCGATGTCTTGCCACTTGTCCGGCAAGGGCTTACCACGCACCGCCTCGATGGCATAATACAACAAATGGCCGCCATCTAACATAGGGATCGGCAGCAAATTTAACAAACCAATACTAACACTAATTAGCGCTAAAAACTGTATGTAGGCTCCTAAGCCTACCCGTGCAGTCTGCCCCGCATAATCTGCAATGGTCACTGGACCACTAATTGTTTTAACTGAAATTTGCCCAGTGACCATCCTGCCGAGCATTTTTACTGAAAACCAAAAGGTATTGGCCGTGCGCTCAACACCCGTTGTCAGACCCTTCCAAAGCCCTGCCCGTGTATGCTCAATTTCAGGCTGTGCGCCAATCATGGCACCTACTCGGCCGATTTGCTCCCCTTGTTCTTGCACCGCATCTACATGAACAGGAAACGATTGCGCGCGCCCGTTACGAATGACCTCAAATGTAGCTGCAGTGTCAGGATGTGCACGTACCCAATTTAAAAAATCATGTACACCATCGATAAATTGTCCATTAATAGAGACAATCTCGTCACCTTTAAGCAGCCCTGCACGCTCAGCAGCACCACCTGCGATTACCTGCTGAATACTAGGTTTGGGCATGAGCATGGCAAAACCCAGCTCTTCCAAAGGATCTATTTCTTGACTATCGGCAAAATTAACATGTGGGTTATTCAGTACGCGAGTGGTATGGTGACCGCCCAAGTCTGAGACCGTAATCTCCACTGGCTTATCCGTATGCACCCTATCAAGCATTGCCCAACGAAATGACGACCACGTTGACAAAGGCTTGTCTTCAACCGCGAGAATTTTGTCCTGCGCCTTGAAACCCGCCTCGGCTGCGGGGGTATTTGTAGCTGGCTCAGCCAGGATTGCGACAGGTTCTGGCGTACCCATCCAAGCCAGAATAGCGTACAGAAAGGCTGCCAAAACAAGATTAGCAATCGGTCCAGCTGCTGTTATCGCGATACGCTGCCAAACAGTTTTGCTTTGAACAGTACTGCTTTTGTAATCCTCGCTGGCGGTTTCCGGGGCTTGGTTGCGCATCATCACATAACCACCCAAAGGAATAGCTGAAAATGCCCACTCGCAACCACGGCGGTCGGTGTATTTAGCTAAAACCTTGCCAAAACCAAATGAAAAGCGCTCGACATGAACCCCGCAATAACGAGCCACCCAATAATGCCCTAGCTCGTGAATAACCACAAGCAAACCAATCGCAAAAGCAAAAGCAAGGAGGGTTAAAAACATGGTGTTAATGCCAAAAGACAGTCGGCTATTTGTAGATACAAAACTGCTGTGCTAGATGTCGCGCGTGCCCATCTAGTGCAATTACCGCATCAAGTGTATTTAAATCATCATGAGACTCACCGACTACCTGCTCAATGGTTTGTTCAACAACCTGGGCAATAGCGATATAACCCAGTTTGCCTTGCAAAAACCTGTCTACCGCAACTTCGTTAGCTGCGTTTAAAGCGACGCAGGCTTCTTGAGAGGTACCTAAGGCCTCAAAAGCCAATTTTAAAGCCGGGAAACGTTTTAAACAGGGCTCTGCAAACTCTAATGCTGGTTGTGCAGCCAGATCTAAGGCAGTACTTCCACTGTGGATACGCTGGGGGAAACCCAATCCGTATGCAATGGGTACGCGCATGTCAGGAGCAGCCATCTGTGATAAAACTGAACCATCCACGTATTCGACCATAGAGTGCACAACACTTTGGGGGTGAATAACCACTGAAATCTGCTCTACGGGCATGCCAAACAGCCAATGCGCCTCGATCACCTCTAGACCCTTATTGGCCATTGTCGCAGAATCTACAGAAATCTTTTTCCCCATAATCCAATTGGGATGTAAACAAGCCTGTTCAGGAGTTACCGAAGCCAGACTCTCTAGTGGCACTGTCCGAAAAGGGCCGCCGGAAGCAGTCAGTATTAACTGCTTTACTGCGGGATGAGGGGAGTCTGTCACCTGCCCCAATAATTCTGATGGCATGCACTGGTATATAGCGTTGTGTTCGCTATCTATAGGTAATAACTGAGCGCCACCAGAGCGAACAGCATCCAGAAAAACGGCCCCGGCAGCAACCAGAGCCTCTTTATTAGCCAATAAGATGCGTTTGCCCGCTTGGGCAGCGGCAAACACAGAGGGCAAACAAGCAGCCCCTACTATGGCTGCCATGACAGTATCTACAGCAGGATCTGCTGCTGTTTCACAAAGACCCTCTTGACCTAGTCGTATTTCAGGTACCGGACGCCCAGTGGGCCACAACGAACTAAAGCGCCGTTGTGCAGCTTGATCAGGAACGACCACAACCTGAGCACGGCTTTCCCACGCTAAACGCACTAACGTATCAATATTATTAAAAGCTGTTAGCGCATAGACTGAAAACCTGTCGGGATGCAACGCAATTACCTCAAGCGTACTACGCCCAATTGATCCTGTAGCGCCTAAAATACAAACCTGCTGGGTATCCATATAAACACACCAGTGAATTAACCAACGAACAGGGCATCAAACCAGGGCCCAGCGATAAATGCAGCCATTGGAGCTACCGGGATTAAAGCATCAATCCTATCGAGTACGCCACCATGGCCGGGCAATAGCGCACTAGAATCTTTAACACGTGCACGACGCTTGAGCAGTGACTCGAATAAATCCCCTATCACTGCCATGAAAGAAAGCAACATTGCAAACAAAACCGCCCCTAACCAAGACCATCGTGCGACTACCTCGGCACCAAATGAACCTACAAATTGAGCACTGAACAGTACCCAAACCACAGCGCCAACCATCCCACCCCAAAAGCCGGCCCAAGTTTTTCCTGGGCTAATGCGACGCGCCAAGCGGCGTTCGCCCCAGCGTCGACCTACAAAATAGGCAAAGGTATCATTGAACCAAACAACAGCAAGCATGGAGATGAGATACCATGCACCATGCACAAACCACATATCCAGCAAAGCCAACCAAGCAACACCTAATGTTGCTATACCAAAGATACTTAGGGTCACTGTATGTGTTTTATGGCGTCTAAAGCCCATTAGCAATAAAAAACCAGCCCCAAATATCCAATAGGCCAAGACAGCTGGACTGAGCAACATTAGCGGCATTGTCCAAGCATCGGGGGCTACAGCACCGGGTACAAACAGATATTGCTCATGCCGATAGATGACATAAACAAAATACATAAATGACAAAACAGCAAGTGGCAAGGCTAGAAAATGAAATCTATTAGCCATGCTCAACCGTAGCCATTCCCACAGGGCTGCAGCAGTTATCAAGCTAAGTAAAACACCAAACGGCCATTGATAACCGCTGAACATCGTGCCTATTAACACGACCAGCAAAACAACCGCTGTGATAACCCTTTGTTTGAGCATATTTTGATTTAGTTCGTTTGTGCGCCGGCTGTTTGTGCACTGGTGCGGCCAAAACGGCGCTCGCGGGTACGGTACCACTCGAAAGCCTTGGCCAAGTGCTTGGCATCAAAATCCGGCCAATAAGTTTCAGTAAAGTACAACTCAGTATAGGCTAATTGCCAAATAAGAAAATTTGAAACCCTTTGCTCACCGCCAGTACGTATGAACAGATCAGGCTCTGGCGCAAAAGCCATGGATAAATAGGGGGTCAAATGATCTTCACTAAGCTCCTCGGGGTGTTGGGCAAGCTCGGGATGCTGAGCTAACATTCGGCGTGTCGCTTGTAAGATATCCCATCGACCCCCATAATTTGCAGCTACCGTCAAGTGCAAGCGGTCATTATGTGCTGTTCTTTTTTCGGCATCCGCAATCAAACTCTGCAGTGTAGGCTCAAAAGCTGAAACGTCACCTATAATCCGCAAGCGCACCCCTTGCTCGGATAATTTGCCCACCTCTTTTTCCAAGGTTTGCACGAAAAGCCGCATTAACAAAGAGACTTCATCTTGGGGTCTGCGCCAATTTTCCGAACTAAATGCAAATAAGGTCAGATACTGTACCCCTGCCTCACCGCAAGCGCGCAAGACTCGACGCACCGATTGAACCCCGCGCGCATGTCCAGCTGTACGGGGCAAATAGCGGCGTGTGGCCCACCGACCATTGCCATCCATGATGACGGCTAAATGGCGAGGCACACTACCTACTGAAGGGATAGACAAAGTTGAGCTTGTCGTCATGTTTACTTGGCGAGGTTAGACCGTCATCACCTCTTCTTCTTTGTTCGCTACCAGGGTATCTACCTCGGCAACATATTTGTCTGTCAAGCGCTGGATCTCATCTTGAAAACGACGATCATCATCTTCTGATATTGATTTCTCACGCAACAGACGCTTGGATTGATCATTGGCTTCGCGGCGTAAATTGCGGATAGCTACCTTGGCTTCTTCGCCTTCGGCGCGCACAATACGCGTTAAATCTTGACGGCGCTCTTCGGTTAATGGTGGCAAGGGTATCCGTAAAGTCTCGCCTGCCAATACAGGGTTAAGCCCAAGATCGGACTCGCGAATTGCTCTGTCTACAACCTCGGCCATGTGCTTTTCCCAAACCTGCACACTGAGTGTTCGTGCATCAACTACGGTGATATTGGCAACCTGGCTGACAGGAACCTCGGAACCATAGTATTCCACCGTTACATGATCTAGCAAGCCAGTATGTGCTCGACCTGTGCGTATTTTGGCCAGGCCATTTGATAGTGCAGTGATGGAACGCTTCATGCGATCTTGCGTGGATTTTTGTATCTCGGAGTGATTCATATCATTATCCTATTGTTAAACGTGCACTAGGGTACCTTCGTCCTCACCACAGACTGCGCGTGCCAAAGCACCAGCCTTGTTAATAGAGAACACCTTGATGGGTAATTTTTGATCGCGGCATAAAGCAAACGCAGTCGCATCCATGACCTCTAAGCGACGTACGATCGCTTCATCAAAACTAATGCGCTGATAGCGGGTAGCACCTGGATCTTTATTAGGGTCTGCGCTATAGATTCCGTCAACCTTGGTGGCCTTTAACACTATTTCAGCGCCCACCTCTGCGCCTCGTAATGCAGCTGCTGTATCCGTAGTAAAAAATGGGTTTCCAGTGCCTGCAGCAAAAACGACTACCTTGCCTTCCTCGAGGTAACGCAAAGCCTTGGGACGAATATAGGGCTCTACAACCTGTTCGATATTTAAAGCCGATTGAACGCGTGCATCTATACCCTGATTCTTCAAGGCATCTTGTAAAGCTAACGCATTCATAACAGTAGCCATCATCCCCATATAATCCGCAGTTGCTCGGTCCATGCCTTGTGCTCCGGGTGCAATACCTCTAAATATATTACCCCCGCCAATAACAATGGCAATTTGCACACCCAAGTTAGCGATTTGAGCAATTTCCTCGGTCATGCGCATAATGGTGGCACGATTAATACCAAATGCGTCTTCGCCCATCAGCGCCTCACCCGATAGTTTGAGCAAAACGCGTTCATATAAGGGGTTGTTCATAGCATAGAAACTCGTATAGATGATTACGGGAACTAGTATAAGACACAGCACAAGGTGCCGTATAACGGCACCTTGTGAAAATCAGGAGAGTGGACACCCGATTAAGAGGATTTTTGAGCAGCAGCTACTTCGGCAGCGAAATCCTCTTGGCGACGCTCGATGCCCTCGCCAACCACAAAAATAGCATAAGCATTAACAGTGGCGTCGTTATCTTTGAGCATTTGCTCAACACTCTTTTTATCATCTTTAACAAAGGCCTGGCCCAGCAAAGTTGTTTCTTGGACATACTTGTCCACCGTGCCAGTAACAATCTTCTCGATGATATGCTCGGGACGACCAAGCTCTTTTGCTTTTTCTTCGGCCAAGCGTGCCTCACGCTCGAGCACTTCGTTGTCTAGTTGTTCGCGACTGAGTGCCTGAGGGCGCATGGCTGCAACGTGCATAGCAACATCGCGACCTACTTCGTCACTACCCGTGTGATTGATCACCACACCGATTTTTCCGCCATGTACATACTCGGAAAGACGACCTTCGGTCTCGAATCGCTCAAAACGACGAATAGTTATATTTTCACCAATACGCCCAATTAATTCAGCACGAAACTCTTCGACGGTTTTCCCACCCAGTGGCAATGCACCCAAGGCATCGATATCAGCAGGGTTTTTTTCAGCGATCAAATCGGCCACATCACTGACAAACTTGATAAACTCTTCATTTTTAGCCACAAAATCTGTTTCGCAATTGACCTCGACCAGGGCGCCGCGCTTGCCATCGTCGCTGATTGCTACACCTACGAGTCCCTCTGCGGTTACACGAGATGCAGCCTTGCTGGCCTTACTGCCCAGCTTGACACGCAACAACTCTTCGGCCTGAGCCATATCACCATTTGCTTCAACAAGAGCCTTTTTGCATTCCATCATGGGCGCATCAGTCTTCTCGCGCAGCTCTTTAACCATAGATGCTGTAATTTCAGCCACAATACTCTCCAATTTGGTATTTCGCCTCGGACAAATCGAAGCAAGTTGATAGGGGTCTGGAACAGGCTCGCATTAATTCACCGTCACTCTAACGATCGCGAGCCTGCTAGCTATGCCCGCCAAGGCCGCATATGCAATGGGCCTATGGGGCATCTAAGAAATGAGGGAGTGAGATTACTCGGTTTCGCGAGTAGTACTTACTTCGGCTTCGGCTGGTGTCTCTGCTGAAGGCTCTGTGTCCTCGGCAGCAGAGGCATCAGTTTGTGCTTCTTGGGCGGCTTCATCAACCTCGACAAAGTCCTCACCCTCGCGTAGCTCTTCGACCAAGCCACTCAAAGCACGACTGCGACCCTCGAGAACAGCATCAGCAATTCCGCGGGTATACAACGCGATAGCCTTTGCAGAGTCATCATTACCGGGGATGACACGGGCAATGCCCTCAGGGGAGTTGTTAGTATCAACCACACCAATAACGGGAATCCCCAGCTTGTGTGCTTCAGCTACTGCAATCGCATGATAGCCAACGTCAACAACAAATAACACATCAGGAAGCTTGGTGAGATCTTTGATGCCGCCGATTGAGCGGTTCAGCTTATCGATCTCGCGCTGCATGAGAAGACCTTCTTTGTTGGTCAGGCGCTCGAGCACGCCCTCTTCGACCTGGGCTTCCATGTCTTTAAGGCGCTTGATAGAGCTTTTTACGGTCTTAAAGTTAGTCATCATGCCACCCAACCAGCGGTTATCCACATAAGGCATACCACAGCGCTGGGCTTCTTCGGCAATAATCTCCCGCGCTGCGCGCTTGGTGCCTACAAACAAAATAGTACCGCCCTCTGCAGCAATTTGGCTGGCATATTTCTGAGCCTCGATAAACATAACTGCAGTTTTCTCGAGGTTAACAATATGGATGCCATTACGGCGGCCAAAGATATAAGGTTCCATTTTGGGATCCCAGAAACGGGTTTGGTGACCAAAATGGACGCCCGAAGCGAGCATTTTACGCATTAAAGACATGATAGATTCTCCAAGGGTTCGGTCTAACAAGTTATCAGGATCCGTTTTCCGGACACCCTTTGGCGATAACCTGCGCCTTTCTTAGTTAAAAACAAAAATAAAAAAGCTACTTTTGAGGGATGCAATCTAAAAAGGCCACTAAAGGGTTTTCTCGTAGATAATTAGTGGTATGCTTTTTATATTGACAAGGTTATTGCATGGCAGCCCTGATTACCAATTAATGCGCATAAAGCCTAAGCAATCAGGTATCACTAGATAGACTCAGCCAAGCAAAACCCTTTCGTAGCCCAAAAAAGCTAATCACACGATTATACTATTTTTAATACCCACTAGACAAGTTTATGGAAAAAATACTCGTCACCGATCCAAAAGATTTAGACAAAATGCGCGCAGCCTGCCAAGCAGCTGCACAAACTCTTGACTATTTAGAGCAATTTATTAAGCCGGGCGTCACCACAGCAGAGATTGATCGCCTGTGTCTTGAATACATCACTGATGAGCTCAACGTACAGTCAGCCACTGTAGGGTATGCTCCTGCTGGGCACCCGCCTTTCCCTGGTGCTGTATGCACTTCAGTTAATCACGTAATTTGCCATGGTATCCCCAGTGATAAAAAACTGAAAAAAGGCGATATCATCAACCTGGATGTTACGGTTATTAAAGATGGCTGGTATGGAGATACAAGTCGCATGTTTTATGTTGGTGAGCCCTCCATCCTGGCTCGTCGATTGACGAATATCACCTACGAGTGCATGTGGCTAGGCATTGAACAAGTCCGCCCTGGTGCAACACTTGGAGATATTGGTCATGCTATCCAGCAACATGCCGAAGGCCATGATTATTCAGTCGTTCGCGAATATTGCGGCCACGGTATTGGTCAAGCATTTCACCAAGACCCACAGGTACTACACTATGGCCGTCCAGGAACGGGAATGGTTCTCGAGCCAGGCATGATCTTTACAATCGAACCTATGATTAATGCAGGCCGGCGTGAGTTGCGCACACTGCCCGATCAATGGACCGTGGTGACCCGAGATCGCAGTCTTTCTGCCCAGTGGGAACACACTATTCTTGTTACCGATTCGGGTTACGAGGTACTCACAGTATCCCCCGGCATGCCACAGCCCCCAGCGTTCGCTAAAGGCTTTGTTTCGGCATTAAGTGTTTAATGATTAAGTAATGGATGAGTCCCTGAAAGCACTCAAGGCTCAGTATCAGGCGCAGCGGGCCAATGCCATAGCCCGCTACCGCCACCGCCCTAATCCGCAAAGGCTATTACACCGACTCAGTCGCGCGACTGATAACTGCTTAAAGAGGTTATTTCAGCACTACCCACTACCCACAGGCTCTGCATGCTTAGCGCTGGGTGGTTACGGTCGACAAGCCCTTTACCCCCATTCCGATGTTGACCTATTATTTTTAATCCCCGATCCCATAAATAAAGCAGAAGAACAACATAAACTAGAACAGCTCATTGCTGCCTGCTGGGATTTAGGTTTGAACCTTTCTCATTCAGTAGAAACTCTAGAACAATGCCTTGAACGTTGCACTCAAGATGTCGCACTGCAAACAGCTTTGCTGGAGGCGCGCTATCTGGCAGGTGATAAAGGTTTTTGGTTTGAATTAAAAAACCAGTACCAAAAGCAATTGGATTTAGTTGATTTTTATCTACTCAAACGCCAAGAGATGCAACAGCGTCACCATAATTATCAAAACACCCCTTATGCTTTAGAGCCCAATTGTAAAGAATCACCTGGAGGGTTGCGTGATTTGCAATTATTAGGTTGGTTAGCGCATGCAGCAGGGGTAGGTCGCGATTGGGCTGAAATTGCTCAATCAGGCTTGTTAACCGAAGCCGAAAAAAAAGCCTTGGAACGTGTATCACTAGCAATGATGCGTTTACGCATTGAACTGCACCTGCTAACAGGGCGTGCCGAAGACACTCTGCGTTTTGATTTGCAACCACAACTGGCAAAAATATATGACCTTAGTGACACGCTCAGTGGCCGGCATGCTAGCGAGGCCTTGATGCAGCGTTACTACTGGGCTACGCGCTTGGTTACACAACTCTTAACCACACTACTACAAAGCTTTGATGAAATAATTCATCCGCCGAAAACGACGCATGTGATTCGTTTGGATGCCAATTTTGCCATCGTTAATCAACACTTAAAACTAGTGCATCCCGCAGGATTAGCAACACACCCTGATAACCTGCTTAAAGGCATACTGTGGTTTCAAAAACACCCAGAAATACTTGGGTTTGATGCGCTTACTTTACGGGCACTGTGGCATGGGCGCAAATTAATCGACAGCGACTTTAGGTCCAACCCACATAACAAGCATTTATTTCTAAAAATACTGCAACAACCACAGCGTGTGTATGAAAGCTTGGCATTACTAAATTTGTTTAACATTTTGCCCCGTTATATTCCGGCGTTTCGTGCGGTGGTTGGACAAATGCAGCATGATTTATTTCATGTCTATACAGTGGATCAGCACACGCTGCGCGTAATCGAGCACCTCAGCCAGCTACGCAAAACCCAGCGACCCAAGCATGCCCCGCTGCTGGCCCATCAATTAATGAAAGAGTTTTCTTTTCCATGGCTTTTATTTTTAGCAGCATTATTTCATGATATAGGCAAAGGCCAAGGTGGAAACCACGCTGAATTGGGCGCGGAAATTGCTGGTGAGTTTTGTCGAGAGCATGCATTAGCCTCTCAAGAAACCGAGTTTATAAAGTTCTTGGTAAAAGAGCATCTACTCTTTTCTCACTATGCTCAAAAAGAGGATTTCTATAACCCCAGAATTTTGCATCAATTTATAGAAAAAGTTAACACTATCGAAAAACTTAATGCACTGTATTTACTCACCATTGCTGATATCCAAGCAACAAACCCAAAAATATGGACCAGCTGGAAAGCAACCCTATTTGATAGTCTTTATCAGCAGACACGTAATCTGTTGCTCAACCAGCAAAGCAGTGCAGAAATTCTAAAAACACGGCGAAATACTGCCTACAGCAAGTTATACCCACTTTTTTCCCAAAGCACCTATGCTGAAGAGCTGTGGCAGCAACTCGATGCGGATTATTTTGCTCGCCACCCCCTAAACACCATTTATTGGCATTTTCAAACCTTTACTCTAAACACACAAAAAAAGAAAGGTACTGATTTACCCATAATAAATTTGCGTACGCTACCAACCAATGCACATAGTGATGATATTCATCGGAACCATACAGAACAAACAAGTCAGTCAATAAAAGATCATGCACTATGGCAAGTCATGATTCATGCTAATGACCAACCTGAATTATTCATGACTTTGTGCGAGACATTTGAAAGATTAGGGTTTAGCATCCAAGACGCTCAAATCTATACTAATCCGAATGGCTGGGTTGTCGACACTTTTGTGGTGCAGGCTGCGCGTGCTATAAACGAGGATCAACAAGGATGGATACTGTTAATTAATACATTAAAAGAATCCTTGCTGCTACTAAAAGATCAAAAAAACAGCCCTCAAGCGCACAGTTTTAATTATCATGATGCCCGTTCCGCCCAAGCGCAGGTATTTCCGTTGACTCCCAGCGCTCAGTTACGCCATGTGCAACATTCAAGTTGGGAACTATCCGTCTTGGGCACAGATCGTAAAGGTTTGCTTTTTGATTTGTCCCAATTTTTTGCCAATCATAAGCTTAATTTGCGCTCCGCCAAAATCATGACCCAAGGTGAACGCGTAGAAGATAGTTTTATTCTCGATAGTAAAAAACTTGAAAACAATGATTTTCGCGCTACTTTAATTCGCGATATACTCCGCTTATTAACTTGAATGTCCCTTCATTTAGACTATGGCACAATTTTCCAGAGTGATGTCCTTGCCCGGCTATTTTTATTTGACTGCTTTAGCCATTGGCATAGTTTCCTTTCTAATCGCTTTGTTTTCTCAGCATGTACTAGGTATGGCACCTTGCGCGTGGTGTGTCTTTCAGCGCCTGATCTTATTGGGGGCATGTTTTTTCGCATTACTGGCTTATGTTTTTCATCAAAAAACGTACCCTAAAAGCACGCTGGTTATGGGCTTTTTATTTGTTTTTAGCGCTCTAGCGGGGATTGTTTCAGCATGGCATCAATACAGCGTCGCTGCGAACCAGTTTTCCTGCTCTCTGACTTTTGCGGACAAGGCGATCACTCAATTAGGCTTGGACAAAGCCTTGCCTAAAGTATTTGGCATCTACGCTAGCTGCATGGATGCAAAGGTGAGTTTGCTCGGGTTGGATTATGCACTTTGGGCATTTAATTTATTTATTATTCTTAGTGCGATCGGAGTTGCCGCGCTTTGGTTGCAATACCGCCAATTGATCTCTAACCCACCTCGTAGGCCTAGCTAACTAGACCTAATTCTGTTTGCAGCTTGGAAAGTGCCTGGTCATCCTCGGTGATGTAGTGCCCGTGAAAGCAAGAGGCTTCAAATCCATCAATTTTTGGGTTTAATTCATGCAAAAGCGTATATAGATCGCTGAGGTTTTGAAAAATCAAACCATCAGCCCCTATTTCTTTGACAATGGTATCCACCTCGCGCGTGTGCGCGATTAATTCCTCTTTGGTGGGCATATCTATACCATAAATATTGGGATACCTTACTGGGGCGGCAGCCGAGGCAAAAAATACCTTTTTTGCACCTGCCCATCGGGCTATCTCAACAATGCGTTTACTGGTTGTGCCACGAACAATAGAGTCATCCACCAGCAGTACATTTTTATCCTTGAACTCAAGTGGTAATGCACTTAATTTTTGGCGCACCGAACGCTGTCGCACTGCCTGCCCAGGCATAATAAATGTGCGGCCAATATAATAATTTTTGAGAAACCCTTCTCGGTAGGGTAAATTTAAACTCGAAGCTAGCTGCATAGCTGATGGGCGCGCCGAGTCCGGGATCGGCATCACAACATCAACCTGGGCCAATCGTAAATTTTTGGCAACCTTGTTACCCAAATACTCGCCCATTTTCAGGCGCGCATGGTAAATGGAAATCCCATCAATGATGGAATCGGGCCGCGCAAAATATACATATTCGAACATACAAGGCATGAGTCTAGTGTGTTCTGCGCATTGTTCTTTTACCAGTTTTCCGTCTTCGGTAATACACAGTGCTTCACCGGGTGCTACATCGTCGACCAAGCGAAATCCATTCCCAGTCAGTGCCACTGACTCAGAAGCAACTAGCCATTCACGGCCTTCTTCACTATCTAACTTGCCATAACAGAGCGGTCGGATACCGTTAGGATCTCTAAAGGCAACCAGGCCAAATCCGGCAATGTGAGCGATCACTGCATAGGCCCCTTTTACCCTTTTATGAACGGCGCGAATTGCTTTGAAAATAATTTCAGGTTTGAGCTCATCGTTAGCAGAAGCTAACTGCAATTCGTGAGCAAAGATATTCAGTAGAACTTCTGAATCTGATTGGGTATTAATATGCCTGCGATCGAATTTAAAGAGATCTTCGCGTAAGCCCTTCCAATTAGTTAGTTGCCCATTATGAACAAAGCTAATCCCATAAGGAGCATTCACATATAAAGGTTGTGCCTCGTCGATACTTTCAGGAGAGCTGGAAGCCGGATAACGTACATGGCCCAAACCACTGTTACCCGGTAACGAACGCATATTACGAGTACGAAATACATCGCGCACCAGCCCGGCACCACGGTGGGCAAAAAACATCTGCTCATGATAGGTAGAGATACCTGCCGCCTCTTGACCACGATGCTGCAAAAGCAACAAGCTATCGTAAATTAGTTGGTTGACGGATGAACGACCAATCGCACCGACCACACCACACATAAAAAATCCTTTTTGACTAGTTAGGCAACCACTCAGCTGTTGCAGGCATCCAGTCCTTTATTTGAGCGATACCCAGCTCTGCGATGGGTACTAATTGGGATGCTTGCCACCAAGGCTCTTGGCGAATTGCAGTATAACTCGCTAGAACGACCAAGGCTAATACGATCACCGCACCGCGTAATAAACCGAATAAAATACCCAAACCTTGATCTGCAGGACTTAGGCCAGTCTTGTCTATCAGTGTGGTCAACAAAAGATTAAGCATGCCAACGATAAGTAAAACCACAACAAAGACAATGATATATGCGATGGCAGACAACAAAAGAGGATGAAATGAAATGAACTCTGTCATTATCGCTGCCAAATATGGCCCCCAATTAAGGGCTCCTAAAAAAGCTGCAATAAAAGCGATTAATGAAAGTATTTCTTTAATGATACCGCGTACGAAGCCCAGCCCAGCAGAAACGAGCAAAACGACAAGAATGAAATAATCTAAAGTACTCACTGGGAACGGATAAAGCTATCGTCATAACCTAAAGAGCGCAAACGTGTCAGCGCAGCCTCTGCAGCTTGGCGACTTTCGAAAGGCCCTACTCGCAAACGATATGTGCCTCCGCTTTCTTCTACAAATGCATTGCTCACGCCAGCTGAGCTTAATTGCTCGCGACGATTACTGGCCCCTTCGCTACTAGAATAAGCAGCCACTTGAACTGTAAAAGAACCTCGTTGGGCTGACGCATTTTGGTTGCTAGAACCTGACTCTTCGGGCGTACGCCCCTCGAGGAGTGCCAATGCTACCGATCCGTCATCAGTACGCTCTGGCTCGTTGGGGACTGTTTCTGCCTTGGGCTTGGGTTCAGGTTTAGGTTCGGTTTTTTCTTTGCTTGGCTCGGACTCTTTGGGTTTGGTTTCTGATTCTTGTTCTGATTGCCTGGCGCTATCGTGGTCCGCCTCGGCTTCCGTCTGCATTTCTATCTCAGGGATATTGACGGCGCTTTCATCGAGCACCTGAGTATCCGAGGTAGACTGCTCATCTAGAGGGTCTTGGATATCTTCTACATCAGATGAATCTACAGGTGCATAGCCACCATTGTCCTGCAAAGCAGTTGAACCCGCCTGCGGCTCAGAATCAGGGGCAACAATAGGTGGAAACACCTGAACCACCTGTTCAACCTCTTCTGCACCATCGCTTTTAAGAAAGACAGGCACAAACACAACCGCTATCAAAACGATGACAAGAGCGCCTATCAACCGTCTGCGAGCTCGTCGACGCAATTCGACAAGCTGTTCTTCCTGGCTGCCTTGATTACGCTGCGATGCAGCACCCTTACGTGCAAAAAATCCCATAGATATTAAAACCCTGTGGTAGACGCTTTACCGAGTAGGCAAAGGACTAAGCAACTTTACCCGTGTTTATATGAGCCAATATTGGCCCGACGGTCATAAATGAACCGAAGACTGCAATTTTATCATTATCCGTACTCAAACGCTGCGCTGCTTGGAAAGCATCTGTGACCGAATCAAAACACTGGGTTTCCAAGGCACCAACTTGCGCTGGTATCGCACGCGGACGAACAGTAGGTCGTTGTTGTGTGGTGGTATCATCAGACGGGTTTATAGCAAGGTTTTCTGCTGTTGCATATGCTTGTTTCACAAAGCTTGACAGTGTCTGAGCATCGAGCCCTCGAGCACCTGGGATACTAGCACAGAGCCATAAGTCAATGTGATTAACCAAGGGTTTAAGGGCGTTCACCACCTCTTTATCTTTTAGCATACCTACGACAGCAATAGTACGCCCAGTTGTTGGTATTTGCTGCAAATTGTAGGCAAAAGAACGTAGCGCATGTGGATTGTGGCCCACGTCAAGAATTATTGTAGGCTGACCGGGCAAAACTTGAAATCGCCCGTCCAAATGTGCGTTGAGTAACCCATGCTTAATATCTTGGATAGGTATCACCAAGCGTTCACTTAAAGCATCTAATACAGCCAATGCTATTGCCGCATTAGGCAATTGATTAGCACCACGTAACGCAGGGAAAGGCAATGCAGAACGTCGGCGATGAGGGCCTCGGTATTGCCATTGGTGCATGTCTACTTGAACACTAAAATCGCGGTCCATCACCCATAAGGGAGCTTTTATTTGCGCAGCATAATCCAGAACACTGCGCGGTGGCATCGGATCGCCACAAATAGCAGGCCGCCCCGCACGGAAAATAGCTGCTTTTTCAAACCCAATTTGATCGCGATCACCGCTTAGGTATTCTTGGTGATCAAGATCAATTTGTGTTAACACTGCGCAATCTCCATCAACCAGATTTACCGCATCTAAACGTCCACCCAATCCCACTTCTAAAATCCATACGTCTAAATCTTTTTGCGCAAATAAATGAAATGCAGCTAATGTTGTGTGCTCAAAAAAAGTAAGAGAAGTATCACCGCGTTGAGCTTCAACAGCAGTTAAATGGCGACAGAGCTCTTCGTCTGTGGGCAAATCACCATTAATGCGGAATCGTTCATTAAAGTGAACTAAGTGAGGTGAACTATATACACCTACCCGATAGCCAGAAGTTAAAAGGATGGACTCCAAGAGGGCTGCGGTCGAGCCTTTACCATTGGTCCCACCTATGATGATTTTCAGAGCTGGGCTTTTTGTGTCTAATCGCTCATAAACGGTCCGTACTCGATCTAACCCCATATCAATCTCAGTGGGATGTAAAGCAAGTAAATACTCTTGCCATTGTTGCAAGTTTTTAAGTTCATTTTGCGCATGCCCCATGGGCGATACTCCTTTCAAAAACAACATTGGCAGGTGAGCATAACCCACCTGCCAATCATCCAATGCCAGCCATTCTCGAAATACTATTTACGTTGTGGTGGCAAATCAGTACAAATACCCAAAGCCGCAGCAGCAGCCATGTGAATAGATTCACCCAAGGTGGGATGGGGGTGAATGGTACTGGCTATATCTACTTGATCAGCACCCATTTCAATTGCCAGTGCAACCTCACCAATCATATCGCCTGCACCAGTACCTACAATAGCCCCGCCAATGATACGCCCGGTCTCTTTGTCAAAGATCAACTTGGTCAGACCTTCGTCACGTGCGTTGGCGATTGCGCGTCCGGATGCCATCCAAGGGAAGCGGCCAATTTGAACTTCTAACCCTTTTGTTTTGACATCCTCTTCGGTAACCCCTACCCAAGCTACCTCTGGATCTGTATAAGCCACAGAAGGAATAACGCGTGCATCAAAGTAGCTCTTGTGCCCTGCGGCAACTTCGGCAGCGACATGGCCCTCGTGTACAGCTTTGTGCGCAAGCATTGGTTGACCAATAATATCCCCTATAGCAAATATATGGGGAATATTAGTACGCATTTGTTGATCAACGGCGATAAATCCACGCTCATCAACGGCTACCCCGGCCTGTTCGGCTCCAATGTTTTTACCATTGGGTATCCGACCGACAGACTGCAGAACCAGATCGTAGCGCTGCTCTTCTTTAGGCGCTTTATCGCCTTCGAACTGAGCCCATAGACCGTCCTTTGCAGCTCGCACACTCACGGTTTTGGAATTTAGCCAAGTATTTTCAAAACGCCAAGCATTATAATTTTGCCAAATCTTGACTAAATCCTTATCGGCACCCTGCATCAATGTTGGTTGCATTTCGACTAAGTCAATCTTGGCACCCAGCCCAGCATAAACGGTTGCCATTTCAAGCCCAATAATACCCCCACCAATGACGAGCATTTTCTGAGGAATCTCACGCAACTGCAGAGCACCTGTCGAATCAATCACCCGCTCATCATCTGGCATAAATGGCAAATGCACCGCGCGACTGCCGGCAGCAATAATAGCATGCTTGAAAGCAATCACCTCGTTGCCACTGTCAGTTTGTACCGATAAGTGATGGGCGTCCTGAAATTCACCAACACCGTGAATCACGCGTACTTTGCGCGCCTTGGCCATGCCAGCAAGACCTCGGGTGAGTTTGCCGATCACACCATCTTTGAATGTGCGCATTTGATCCAAATCGATGTCGGGTTTTGCAAAGCTGATGCCCTGCTCTTTAAGCTCTAATGCGGTTTCATATGCAGCGACAGTGTGCAACAGGCTCTTTGAGGGGATACAACCCACATTAAGGCATACCCCGCCCAAAGTGTTATAGCGCTCAACCAAAACCACATTTAAACCTAGGTCCGCAGCCCGGAATGCTGCAGAATAACCACCTGGCCCTGCCCCTAAAACAACCAGATCAACAGCATTTTCTGGAACCTGGCTACTGGCAGAGGCTGTTGATGCGGCAGGTGCAGTCGTTGCAGCGGTTTCAGTGGTCGTGCTGGTCTGCTTAGATGCCGCCTCCTGCTCGGCATTGGCCTTGGTAGGCGGGGTGTCTTCCGTGTCTTGCTCGGCTAGGCGAATCTCAGCGATAGCATCGCCAGTTTTAACCTTGTCCCCAACCTTGACCAAAAGCTCCAAGACCTCGCCAGCATGGCTGGCAGGGATTTCCATGGAAGCCTTATCAGACTCGAGAGTAATTAAGCTTTGCTCTTCCTCGATCTGATCACCTACCGCCACTAATACCTCGATAACATCAACCGCCTCATCCGCTCCAATATCTGGAATCACTAAAGTGTGTTTAGACATAAGTGTCCCCTTTATAGAATTATGCGGCGGAAGTCTGCCAACAATTGAGCTAAATAGGCGTTAAATCGTGCTGCAGCAGCACCATCAATGACACGGTGGTCATATGAGAGCGAGAGCGGCAACATTAAACGTGGCTCGAATTCTTTGCCATCCCAAACAGGTTGCACCTTGGAACGCGATACACCCAAAATAGCAACCTCGGGGGCGTTAATGATGGGCGTAAAGTCTGTCCCACCAATTCCACCTAGTGAAGAAATAGTAAAGCAACCACCTTGCATTTGGGCTGCCCCTAATTTTCCATCACGGGCTTGGGCTGCTAAATCGCCCATTTCTTGGGCTATTTCTATAACGCCCTTTTTATCAGCGTCTTTGAGCACGGGCACAACCAATCCGTGCGGTGTATCTGCAGCAAATCCAACATTATAATATTTCTTGAGGACTAAATTATCCCCATCTAATGAGCTATTAAACTCAGGGAATTTTTTAAGCGCTGCGACGCATGCTTTGATTAAGAAAGCGAGCATCGTAACGCGCACCCCCTCTTTTTTATATTCATTATTCAGCTGCTTGCGCAAAGCTTCCAGATCGGTAATATCCGCCTCATCATTATTGGTGACATGCGGGATCATGACCCAATTGCGATGCAAATTTGCGCCAGAGATTTTTTTGATACGAGTGAGTGGTTGTGTTTCGACCTCGCCAAATCGCTCAAAATCCACTTTGGGCCAGGGCAATAGTTCGAGGCCACCCAGTTGGGCCCCTGCAGCAGTGGCAGGTGCACCAGCAGCTGGCTCGGCCATGCGTGTCTTGACAAAAAGCTTGACATCATCAGTTGTGATCCGCCCTTTTCGTGCTGTTCCTTCGACCAGATTCAGATCAACACCAAGTTCACGTGCAAATGCACGTACTGATGGTGAAGCGTGCGGCAAGCTGGTTGCAGGTACATCCGCTACAGCAAATGCTTCGGTAGGTGATACTCGCGCAGGAGGCTCTGACGCCATTCTCCCGGATTCAGAACCTACGATCTTGCTCTGAGTACGTTGTTCTGATGCAGCCGCCGCTGTCGTTGTGCTCGTAGCTGTTTCCGACCGGGTTTCTGAATCCGCAGGCTTTGCTTCATCAGCTGTAGACTCTTGACCAGCCGTCTCGAGAATCAAAATTTCACTGCCTTGGCTCACCTTATCGCCGACCTTGACGAGCAACTCTTTCACTGTGCCCGCATGAGAAGATGGGACCTCCATCGAAGCTTTATCAGATTCGAGAGTAATTAAACTCTGCTCTAGCTCGACAGTATCACCCGAGCTCACCAAAACCTCTATTACGTCTACCTCGCCATCATCACCAATATCCGGAACTACAACAGTGACTGCTTCACCAGCCGTGCTTGCTGCAGCTGCGGTTTCGTCTGCGGCAGCAGGTGCGGATTTGGATGCAGGTTCCTCGGCTACATCTTGATCACTAGCAGCTGCTTGACCTGCTTCTTCGAGTTCGAGAATGACTGTCCCTTCGCTGGCTTTATCACCCACCTTGAGGCGCAGTTTTTTGACCACGCCAGCATGTGACGAAGGAACCTCCATCGAAGCTTTGTCAGATTCTAATGTAATAAGACTTTGCTCAACTTCTACCGTATCCCCTTCATTGACTAAAACTTCAATGACGTCCACCTCGCCGTCATCGCCGATATCAGGAATTAGTACCTCAACTAAACGACTCATGACGATCTCCTTTAAGCGTGGTGTGGGTTTAATTTATTAGCATCGACGCCATACTTTTTGATGGCTTCGGTCACCTTACTGAGCGGGATGGCACCCTCATCAGCCAACGCCTTGAGCGCACTGATAACAACAAAGTGGCGGTCAACCTCAAAGTGATAACGTAATTTGGCACGATAATCAGAGCGCCCATAACCATCGGTACCCAACACTTTGTACGTGCGGTCAGCAGGAATAAATGCGCGAATTTGATCTGCGAAAGCTTTAACGTAATCAGTAGAGGCAACGATGGGTCCCTGAGTTTCATCAAGCATACGCGTTACATAAGGGGTAGGCGCAGGCTGTTCAGGGTTTAATAGTGCCTCGCGCTCGCAGTCTAAACCATCACGGCGCAATTCAGTGAAACTGGTGCAACTCCAGACATCAGAGCCAATATCCCAATCATCTGCCAAAATTTGCTGGGCGGCTATTACCTCGCGCAGGATGGTCCCTGATCCCAATAGCTGGACACGATGCTCACCCTTGTCTAGGCTTTTGAAGCGATACATCCCTTTGAGGATGCCTTCTTCATCACCTTCTTTAAGACCAGGATGTGCATAGTTTTCATTCATCAAAGTAATGTAATAGAAAACATCCTCTTGATCTTGCATCATGCGACGCAAACCGTCGCGGATGACAACAGCTACCTCGTGGCCGAAGGTGGGATCATAGCTCACACAATTGGGAATGACAGAAGCCTGTACGTGACTGTGGCCATCTTCGTGTTGTAAACCTTCGCCGTTTAGCGTCGTGCGACCTGCTGTACCACCTAGAACAAAGCCGCGCGCCTGCATATCCCCTGCGGCCCATGCCAAGTCACCAAAGCGTTGGAAACCAAACATGGAATAATAAATAAAGAAGGGAATCATGATTAGGTTATTGCTGGAATAAGAAGTTGCGGCAGCAATCCAAGAGCTAAATGCTCCCAGCTCATTAATTCCTTCTTGTAGGAGCTGGCCTTTTTTATCCTCGCGATAGTACATCACCTGCCCTTTATCGACAGGAGTGTATTTTTGTCCTACTGGAGAATAAATACCAATTTGCCTAAACAAACCTTCCATACCAAAAGTACGGGATTCATCAGCCAAAATAGGCACGACACGTGGGCCCAAGGTCTTATCACGTAAAATCTGATTAAGCACACGGACAAAAGCCTGTGTAGTTGAGATCTCGCGCCCTTCAGCGGTGGGATCTAACACTGCCTGGAAGGCCGAAAGCTCAGGTGCCGGTAATGATTCAGCAGCCTTGACACGACGTTTGGGCAAAAAGCCATTGAGATTGCGGCGATGCTCGAGCATGTACTCCATCTCGGGCGAATCAGCGGCTGGCTTGAAATAAGGCATATCACTCAAACGCTCATCTGGAATGGGTATATTAAAGCGATCGCGGAACTCACGAATCGAATCTACATCCAGACTTTTTTGTTGGTGCGTGGGGTTTTGAGCTTGTCCAACGTGCCCCATGCCGTACCCTTTAATGGTTTTTGCCAAAATCACAGTGGGCTGACCCTCATGCTTAACTGCAGAATCAAAAGCAGCAAAAACCTTGTAAGGATCATGCCCTCCCCGATTTAAACGCCAAATATCTTCGTCACTCATCCGGCTGACCATCTCGAGGAGTTTAGGATGCTTGCCAAAGAAATGCTCGCGTACATAAGCACCATCATTGGCTTTGTATGCTTGATATTCGCCATCAAGAGTTTCCTCCATGACTTGGCGTAAAATACCTTCTTTATCACGCATTAAAAGGGGATCCCAATAACCCCCCCAAATTAATTTAATTACATTCCAACCACCGCCGCGGAATACGCCCTCGAGCTCTTGGATGATTTTTCCATTACCGCGCACAGGGCCATCCAAGCGTTGGAGATTACAGTTAACAACAAAAATCAGATTATCCAGCTTTTCTCGTGCTGCCAAACCAATAGCGCCGAGGGATTCTGGCTCGTCCATCTCGCCATCGCCCAAAAACACCCAGACCTTACGACCTTTGGTCTTGGCCAATCCGCGTGCTTCTAGGTATTTAAGAAAACGTGCTTGATAAATACCCATCAGTGGCCCCAACCCCATTGATACGGTCGGAAACTGCCAGAATTCGGGCATGAGTTTGGGGTGCGGATAGGATGGAATCCCTTTGCCATCAACCTCTTGGCGGAAATTATCCAACTGCTCTTCGGTCAAACGACCTTCTAGGAAAGCGCGTGCATACATGCCTGGCGAAGTATGCCCTTGGAAATAAATTAGATCACCGCCTTCGCCATCATCTGCTTTCCAAAAGTGATTTTGGCCACACTCAATCATGGTTGCCAAGGAAGCAAATGAGGCGATATGCCCCCCTAAACCACCTCCATCAGTAGGTGGATTTTCATTAGCTTTGACAACCATTGCCATGGCGTTCCAACGGATATAAGAACGGATCCGCTCTTCGAGCACGGGATCGCCAGGATAGTCAGGCTCGAGCCCTACAGGAATCGTGTTTAAATAAGCTGTGTGCGGTGAAAATGGAATCCGCGAGCCAGAGCGGCGCGCCAAGTCTGTGAGACGCTCGATCAGGTAATGAGCACGCTCGGGACCTTCACGGTCAAGAACTGCAGACAGTGCTTCAAGCCACTCTTGAGTTTCGAGCTCATCAAGGTCTTCCGCATGTATGTCTATGGGTGTGTGTTGAATAGAGGACATAAGGCGTCTCCAAATGTTGATGTCAGTTTTCTATGGCTTTTGCCTTTTGAGCTACCAGAGAAAAAACAGGGAAATTGTTTTTGGATGTAATGTATTTTTACCCACGTTTCATTTTAGGGAAGAAGTCAGCCTGACTCAAGCTAAATTCCACTTAGCGAGTGTAATTTTTACAATGTGGAAAGAAATGCGCCTTATGCATGCATTTTAATGTCTATATTCCCCTTACATCGCAGCGCTAGTCGCTTACAATAAGGGCAAACGTATTACAGACAGTAGATATGTCAAATCAATCCAAACAATCGCTTATCCCAACCACTTTCTATGATCAGGCACGTCAAAGTCGCCGTGGCTTTTACTGGCTAACCCCAGTAATCGTGCTTTTCCTCTATCTGTGTGTCATGGGGGTATTTTTCTGGCTGCAGCAATTACAAAGCGACAGTGTGATGTTTATCACTATTGATCAAGAGATGCGCCAACAACGACTTTTTTGGGTTGTCGTAGCTCTCTCTTTATTGATAGTGCTTAGTCTCTTGGCATTGTGGAATTACACGCGGTTTAGAACGCGCGCCGAAGCTGCTCTGATTGCAGAAACCAGCTTTAGACGTGCGATGGAAAATTCAATGTCTACAGGCATGCGTGTTTTTGACATGGATGGACGCATTGCTTACGTCAATCCAGCCTTTTGTCGCATGATTGGCTGGAATGAAGCCGATCTTATTGGCCGCACTGCCCCATTTCCATATTGGATTCCAAATCGTTTCGAACATCACCAGGAAACCTTGGATATCCTTCTTTCCGGACGCACGCCCAGCAGCGGCTTAGAGGTTGAAGCTCAACGCCGAGATGGTTCCAGATTTACCGCCCGCATGTATGTTTCACCCTTGCGCGATCCCAGCGGTAAACAAATAGGCTGGATGACTTCCATGACCGATATCACCGAGCCCAAGCGCATTCGCGAGGCTTTAACCGCGGCACATGAACGCTTTATGACAGTACTAGAGGGTCTGGATGACGCCATTTCTGTCGTTGCTGATAGCCCTGGTGGGCTTGAGCTACTGTTTGCCAATCGCACCTACCGTCGCTATTTCGGTGCACAAACTGTAGGCCATGCCGAGTTGATGGGCAGCCGACTCAATCGCTTTGCCGATCAAACACTCGAGATTTACTCTTTATCTGCCGAGCGCTGGTTTGAAGTCCAACATCGATTTCTCACTTGGACAGATGGCACCAAAGTTCGTCTGCAGGTGGCCCGGGACATCACTCAGCGACGTGAACACGAAGAGGAATCACGTGTTCAACAAGAAAAAGCCCAGCTAACCAGCCGCCTCACCACGATGGGTGAAATGGCCTCATCATTAGCCCACGAGCTTAATCAGCCCTTAACAGCCATTAGTAATTACTGCATGGCCGCGGTTGCGATGGTCCGCTCAGAACAAGCGCGCCCCGAACAATTGGTCGAGGCTTTAGAAAAAACAGCGCATCAAGCCGAACGTGCCGGAAAGATCATTCGCCGCATCCGCGAGTTTGTAAAACGCAGTGAACCAAAACGACAAATTGTCAGCTTATTAGATATATTGGATAATGCAGTAGGGTTTGCAGACATTGACGCACGCAAGCGGCAGGTAGCTATCCAGACTCACCTACCCAAAGAGCCACCATTTGTCGTAGCTGACCCTATCCTTATCGAACAGGTTTTGCTTAATTTGTTAAAAAACGCTATCGAAGCCATGGAGAAAAGCGACTATCACACACTCCATGTTGAGGTAACTCTGTTCAATCAACATATAGAGGTCGCAGTTATTGACCGTGGCTGTGGCCTCAAAGACCCCGAGCGCCTTTTTGAACCTTTTTACAGCACTAAGTCAGAGGGTCTGGGAATGGGGTTGAATATCTGTCGTACTATTATCGAATCACATCATGGGCGTCTTTGGGCAACCTCTAACCCGCAGGGGGGCACAATTTTCCGGTTTAGTTTACCCAGTGGCCAACCCGACGCGTCTCACCCACAAGTTGAGACCGATGCCCAAGCCGTTACGCAAATTTCCAAGGAGATACAAGCATGAGTAGTAACCACAACCAGTGCAGCATCTTTATCATTGACGATGATGAGGCAGTCCGAGACTCTTTGCGCTGGTTACTTGAGGCCAACGGTTATCAAGTCAAATGTTATGCCTCTGCCGAGGCTTTTCTAAATAGTTACGACACAAATCAGTTGTGTGTGCTTATTGTTGATGTACGCATGCCCGGGATGAGCGGTCTCGAGCTCCAAGAAGCTCTACTCGCGCGTGACGTTAACATTCCCATGGTGTTTATTACGGGACACGGCGATGTTCCTATGGCCGTAAGTACAATGAAAAAAGGCGCCATTGATTTCTTGGAAAAGCCTTTCAATGAAGCCGAACTGCGCACCATTGTTGCACGCATGATCGATATTGCTGTCGAACAATACCAAAGAGAGCAAGAGCGCCTGCAGCACGAAGAAATCCTTGCACGGCTCACAGCACGCGAGCAACAAGTACTCGAACGCATTGTCGCGGGTCGTCTCAATAAGCAAATAGCAGGCGATCTGGATATCAGCATCAAAACTGTTGAAGCGCACCGCGCCAACATCATGGAAAAACTAGAGGTCACCACTGTGGCCGACTTGATGAAAATCGCACTAGCCCCTACCGGAGAGGAAACAACATGAGTGAAAACCGTGCCCGTCGAATAGACGGTCGTGCCTTGGCCGATCAGGTCCGTAACGATGTAGCCCTAGCAGTTCAAGAGCTTAAAAAGAAAAATATTACACCGGGTCTGGCCGTCGTGATCGTCGGCGACGATCCTGCCTCGCATATTTATGTGCGCAATAAAGCCATTGCATGCGAAAAAGCAGGGATGCACTCCAAGGTTATTCGCTTACCTGCGGATATCAGCCAAGAAAAACTGCTGGAAAAAATTTGCAACTTAAACGATGACTCTAATATTCATGGCATTTTGGTCCAATTACCCATACCCGACCATTTAGATGAAAATGCTGTTATCGCAACAATTGACCCAAACAAAGATGTCGATGGCTTTCATGTTATCAATGCTGGTCACTTACTCGTTGGCGATCCAAAGGTGAAACCTTGCACCCCCTACGGCATCATGCGTATGCTTGAAAATGAGGGGGTCTCTGCATGGGGTGCCGAGGCCGTCATCGTAGGTGCCAGTAATATCGTGGGCAAACCTATTGCCTTGCTCTTACAAGCCGCTGGCGCCACGGTCACGATTTGCAATTCCAAAACTCGTGATTTAGCTGCACATACTAGGCGCGCAGACATATTGGTAACAGCCGTTGGCCGACCCGATATGATCAGAGGCGACATGGTAAAACCCGGTGCAGTCATCATTGATGTGGGCATTAACCGTCTTGATGACGGTCGTCTCGTCGGCGATGTCAATTTTGAGGAATGCCAATCTGTCGCCCAAGCCATTACTCCAGTTCCGGGTGGTGTTGGCCCCATGACCATTGCCATGCTATTGGTCAATACACTAGAGGCAGCCCAAAGAAACGTCCTCTAAAGCTTTAAGAACACCCTCCAAGACATCAAACCCAACACAAGTGATTTACAGTATGACGAACCCTCTGAATCCTCTTTTAATCTCAATTGATGAATTCATTGACTATCAAGCCATCCGTCCTGAACACATTGAGCCAGCACTTGATATGCTTTTGGCGCACGCGCGTCAAGATATCGAAAAACTAGTTGAGCAAACGCACCCTACTTGGGACTCATTAGTCGAGGCGCTACATGATGCTACCGAAAGATTGTGGCGCGCATGGTCTGTCAGCAGACACCTCAATGCTGTTGTAAATACACCCGAGTTACGCGAGGCCGTCAACGCTTGCTTGCCCAAAATAAGTGCTTTTGCTACTTGGATGGGACAACACCAAAAGCTTTACGCCCAATACAAAGCCTTGGCCTCAGATAGTAACGAACAAGGACTGGATGCTCCTAAAAAGCGCGCTGTTGAATTGGCTTTACAAAGCTTTGTCTTAGGTGGTGCTGAACTCGATGCACAAGAACGCAAAGTTTTTGCCAAAAACCAAGAAAAGCAAGCCACAACATCACAACAATTCTCTGAAAATGTTCTGGATAGCACTGATCACTGGGCATTGTATATCACCGATGAAACGCAGCTGGACGGTATTCCCCAAGACGTAAAAAATGCTGCACAGCACGCTGCGGAGCAAGATGAAAAACAGGGCTGGAAACTAACCTTGCAGATGCCCTGCTATTTGCCAGTCATGCAATACGCGCACAACCAAGAGCTACGCAAAACCTTATACAAAGCTTATGCAACCATCGCTTCCGAACAAAGCGATGAGCCCAAGTGGGACAACAGTTCAGCGATTGAAAAACTACTGCAACTGCGCATCCAAGAAGCAGAACTGCTTGGATACGAGCACTTTGCCCAGCTCCAATTGCAGACGCGAATGGCAGATACTGCTGAACAAATTACCGAGTTTCTGCAATACTTAGCAGAACGCTCTAAACCATTTGCTCTGCGCGATTTTGAAAGCCTAACGGATTTTGCTCAACAAGAACTCAACATAGATACACTTGAGCCTTGGGATGTTGCCTATGTATCCGAGCAAATGAAAAAAGCCCGCTACGATTACTCAGAGGATGAGGTCAAGCAATACTTTACCGAGCCCCACGTACTGAAAGGCTTGTTTTCGGTGGGTGAAAAACTCTTTAATGCCCAATTCAATGAAATAGATGCATCTACGTGGCACGAAAATGCCCGTGTCTACGAGGTTTCCCAAGAAGGTACGCCAGTCGGTTACCTATATATGGATCTTTATGCTCGCCAAGGCAAACAAAGCGGTGCTTGGGTCGGCAGTGAAAGACATCGCCGTCGCAACCAACTCGACGCAGACTACCTGCCAATAGCGTACCTGACATGCAATTTCAGCGCGCCCCAAAATGGTCGTCCTGCCTTATTGACACATGACGATGTCATTACTCTTTTCCATGAAAGTGGCCACGCACTACACCATTTACTTTCAAAAGTTGACGAACCTGATGTAGCCGCTTTTTCAGCAGTAGAATGGGATGCCATTGAGTTACCATCGCAATTTATGGAAAATTTCTGCTGGGATTGGTCTGTTGTTGAGCAGATGTCCTCGCATGTAGAGACCGGCGCATCAATCCCCAAAGAGCTTTTCGAGCGTATGCTGGCGGCTAAAAACTTTCTTAGTGGTATGCAGATGGTTCGACAAATTGAGTTTTCGCTCTTTGACATGCTCATTCATAGCGAGGCCAAGGGACTGTCCATTACAGAAGTACTGCGCACCTTGGATAATGTACGCCAAGAGGTTGCCGTAGTCTTTCCTCCCAGCTGGCATCGCTTTCCACATCATTTTTCACATTTATTTGCGGGTGGCTATGCAGCAGGCTACTATAGTTATAAGTGGGCTGAGGTTCTTTCTGCCGATGCATTTGCAGCTTTTGAAGAGGCCGCCAAAGAGCAAAACAGCGAAAGTACTTTAATCCCCGCAGTGGGTCAACGCTTCCTGAATGAAATTCTGGCCGTCGGTGGTATTCGCCCCTCGGCTGAATCATTCAAAGCATTTAGAGGGCGTGAGGCCACCCCCGAAGCCCTGCTGCGTCACAGCGGCCTGGTCGAGGACCCAGCAGCATAAAACACGATACCCAAAATGCAAACACGCAGTATATTTTCGCTTCTATCAGCGCTTAATCAATGCTCAATTCTCACTAAAAAGCGAGTACAAAGAGGTATGCGTGCAGCCTTTGCTGCCAGCATACTGGGCACGGCATGTCTATTGGGCATACCTGCCTTTCCCGAAGCCCAAGCCGCCGATACACAAATCCATACTATCCGTGGCTTTATGCCCAATTTAAAGTTTTCTTTACAAGGCGCTAATAATCAAACCATCACCCAGGATGACTTTCGCGGCAAAGTAGTCATGATGTTTTTTGGATATGCCAATTGTCCAGATATTTGCCCGACTACAATGGCACAATTAGCAGAAGTCATGGAAAAACTGGGCGATGATGCGGAAAAAGTACGGATAGTTTTTATTAGCGTTGATCCACATCGGGATAAACCCGACATGCTGCAATCATATGTAGAAGCATTTGATGACCGCTACGCGACAGGGCTGTCTGGCTCTGAAAAGCAAATTGCAGATTTAGCCAGGCGCTACCGTGTCGCCTATCAAATCGAAAAACCGCCCGCTGATAACCCAAACCGTTACGAGGTTGCACACAGCCGTGGTATCTATATCTTTGATGATCGAGGCAAAGCGCGTTACTTGGCCTCTGACTCTGAATCCGTAGAGGACCTTTTAGAAACCGTTCAAGATTTACTTTAAAGCGAGTGCCTCGGGAATCGCTTAAAGAAAAGCCGTAGCCTTGCTGCAAGCATTGCAGCAGCGGATAGTTACGGCTTATGTGTTTTTTATTTTATAGCACTACCCAGTGCGCAGGCGCTCAAAGGCGTGCAGGACTATAGCCCTCTTTTGTGATGATTGCTTCCAAAGCCTCAGCATCTTCAATGCCATTTACCGTCAATGTATGAGTTTCCACTTCAGCCTCAATCTGTGCGCCATCATATTGGGCCTGAATAGCTTTGGTAATCGTACTTACACAATGCCCACAGGTCATATCGGGTATTTGAAATTTGATAGCCATGATACTTGCCCTCATAAAGTTCAAGAAATAAACACAACCAACATGAATACATTTTTTAGATACTAGGTATTCACTACCGTTGCTGCATAAATAATACCAATTGAGAATAAAAATGCACAGGATTTAAGCGATGTGTTGATGCAGATTCCCCTTCTACCCACAACCTATGTTTAGCATGTTGACCTTGACCCTAGGGTAAGGTTCATAATATAGATATCTATATAATTATTTCGAGGATAGCATGGACACAAAACCATCAAATGCCGTTCAGCTTTCAGTGCAAGGAATGAATTGTGCAGCCTGTGTACGGCACGTAGAACGAGCACTTACTGAATTGCCTGGCGTCAAGCTAGCTTCGGTCAACTTAGCCACTGCTAAAGCTTATGTCGAGCTCGAAGCCAGTCAGCCTGCAGCCATCAACGAGATGATCGGTGCCATTGATAAAAAAGGCTTTCATGCAACTGAAATTACCGAAGACAACAAAGAGGAAATCTTTGCTGCTTCGCAAACCGCATTGCATGATGAGGCTGAAACCAAAAAGAAGAACTTCTATATTGCTTTGATTCTAAGCTTGCCTGTATTCATTACGGATATGGGTGCACACCTCATCCCCGGCTTTGGCGATTGGCTGCACAGCATGGTTACTGTGCGTACTCTAGCTTACTTTCAATTCGTACTGACCACATTGGTTATTTTGTTTCCTGGTTGGAGTTTCTTCTCTTTGGGTTTTCGCGCTTTGGCTCAACGCGCTCCTGACATGAATACACTGGTAGCTATTGGTGCGGGCAGTGCTTGGCTCTATTCAACAGTCGCAACCGTCGCGCCACAATTATTACCCCAAGGTGCAGCCCATCTATATTTTGAGGCTGCAGCAGTCGTTATTACCTTGATTCTACTGGGTAAATACTTTGAGGCACGAGCCAAGGGACAAACAGGTGCAGCAATCCAAGAATTGCTCAGCCTACAGAGTGCCAGTGCACGTATTTACCGTGAAGGTCGTTGGGAGATATTACCCATCGATCAGTTACGTATTGATGATGAAATCCTTATTCAACCTGGAGAAACTGTTGCTGCTGATGGGATCGTTGTAGATGGTGTTGCGCATATCAACGAAATGATGATTACTGGCGAATCCATGCCTGTGCGCAAAGAGTCAGGTGATGAGGTCATCGGAGGCACTTTGAATGGCTCTAGCTCTATACGCGTTCGCGTCACCCATTTGCCACAGGAATCAGTCTTGGCCAATATTATCCGCTTGGTTGAAAATGCGCAGGAAAACAAACTGCCCGTACAAGCACTCGTAGATAAAATTACGCTTTGGTTTGTGCCTGTAGTGTTGGTCATTGCTACATTAAGCTTTATTTACTGGGCTTTTATTTCAGGCCAAGGAGGATTAAGCATTGCAGTCGTTAACGCCGTAGCTGTTTTAATTGTGGCATGTCCATGTGCAATGGGTCTGGCCACACCCACATCCATTATGGTGGGCACCGGCCGCGCAGCCAAATCAGGAGTACTATTTCGCCAAGGACAAGCCCTACAGCAACTGGCCCAAGTAAAAAACATCGCTTTTGATAAAACAGGGACACTAACCATTGGCGAGCCCACGCTTAGCCGCTTAGAAGTCGCCGAGGGAATAGATAAAAATGAGATTCTCAGTGATCTCGCTGCTGTGCAAAGCCATTCTGAACACCCTATTGCTTTGGCCATCGTTGCCGCTGCCGAAGAGCAGAATCTCAGCTGGCAAGAACCCAATGAATTTAAAGCGCTCACTGGACTTGGCGTTCAAGCCAACGTAAGAGGACACCATTATTTATTGGGCTCGGACGATTTAATGAAATCGCGTCAAGTAAACACCGAAGCATTTGCCAAGCGGTTTAACGAATGGGCCAAACAAGGACAAACACCAGTATATATTGCCCGAGATAATCAACTGCTTGGTGTGCTGACCATCAGTGACCCCATTCGCCAAGAAGCTAAAGAAGTCATCAGCTGGTTAACAAAAAATCACATTAAAAGCACAATGATTACGGGTGATCACCCCTTAACAGCACAATATGTTGCTGATAAACTCGGAATTAACGGGGTGTACGCGCAGACAAAGCCCGACGATAAGGCCTCAATTGTCAAAATGCTTCAGGCACAAGATGGGCTAACCGCATTTGTCGGGGATGGTATCAACGACGCGCCCGCCCTTGCACAATCTGATATTGGTATTGCCATTGGCGGCGGCACTGATGTCGCCATTGAGTCAGCCGATGTAGTTTTGCTAGGCGCCAAGCTTTCACATATTTCAACTGGCATCCAACTAGCACGACTGACTCTGCGCAATATCAAGCAAAACTTATTTTGGGCATTTGCATACAACGTTGCGCTTATACCTCTTGCCGCTGGTGTGTTGTTTTATTTCTCAGGCCATTTGTTTTCGCCTATCTATAGCGCGATAGCAATGGCACTCTCCAGTGTATTCGTTGTGAGCAATGCGCTACGACTACGATACATACACTTGCGATGAACCATCTAAAAACCACCTATACGATTGGCCAAATTGCCAAAAAAACAGGCTTGACTGCCAAAATGATACGCGACTACGAGCGTCACGGCCTCTTGGGGGCCGTGACCCGATCAGAGAGTGGTTATCGTTTATTCAACAACAATGACCTCCAAACCCTGCATTTTATCCGTCAAGCTCGTAAATTAGGCTTTTCATTGGCTCAACTACAAGAACTATTGCAACTATGGCATAACAAATCACGCAGTAGCTCTGAGGTCAAATCACTCGCATTAAAACACATTCAATCCCTAGAGGAACGTGCCAATACCCTTTTAGCCATGGCTGCTACCCTAAAAGAGCTCAGCGAGCGCTGCCAAGGTGACGATCGACCAGATTGTCCTATCTTGCAGGGTCTGGAAAACAAAAACGCAGCAGGTGATATTTAAACCGCCTACCGCGTATATGTTTATTTCCAACTAAAAAGGCCTCAACTAATTCTAAGGCGTCCACTCACTATAAAACTCTGTATAGTCAGGACGCTCTTTGGGTCGGACTTCGGCCATGGGCGTACCGATAGTCACAAAGCCCATGAATTGGTATTCCAAATCGTCAAAGCCCAGTGCCTCAGGTACTGCCTGAGTATAGGTCCCAAGACCCGTACTCCAATAAGCCGCATAACCCAAGGCATTACTGGCGTTTAAAATATTCATCACAGCGGCACCCGTAGCTAACATACGTTCCTGATGTGGGATGCGCTCATTACTGTGATCAATATAACAAGCCACTGCCATGATTACAGGGGCCTGATCTAACCAACGGCGAGTGGTAGCAATTTTAGCATCCGTATAAGGGGTGCCCTCATCTGCCAACGCCTTAATCGCTAAATCCATCAATTGATCGACCTGCTCTGGCAATATGCGTTTGAAACGCCACGGGCGTAAACGACCATGATCGGGGGCGCGCATCGCTGTTTGCATGATTTGAGCAAACTCTTCTGCGCTTGGCCCAGGGGCTTTAACTAACTTGACAGAATTTCGTGATTGTAAACTTTCAATTACGGGGTTCATAAGCCTCTCTGAGAATTAAAATGTGCCACGTGCAAGTCGCATCAATGCTTTCATGTCACGAATAGCTTTGGTCCACCCATCAAAAATTGACTGAGAAACAATAGCATGCCCAATATTTAATTCATCAATCCCTTCGATAGCAGCTACTGGTTGTACATTTTGGTAGTGCAAACCATGCCCCGCATTGACCCGTAAACCTTCGGCAACACCCGCTGTCGTACCAATGCGAATTCTTTCTAATTCTTGCTCTTGGCGCTCGGCATCAGGTGCGTCTGCGTAGGTGCCTGTATGCAGCTCGATTACAGTCGCACCGGCTCGTTTTGCGGCCTCTATTTGCTCCACATCGGGATCAATAAAGATAGAAACTCGTATTCCTACATTCTGTAGCTGTGCAACTGCAGCCTTTACCTGATCAAAATGCTTGAGCACATCGAGACCACCTTCGGTCGTGAGCTCATTGCGTTTTTCCGGCACAAGGCACACATCATCAGGTAAGACCTCGCACGAAATATCCAGCATCTCGGTTGTGATCGCGCATTCAAGGTTCATACGTGTGCGAATTTGCCTACGTAAAGCATAGACATCAGCATCCTGAATATGGCGACGGTCTTCGCGTAAATGCAAGGTGATCAGATCTGCACCTGAATCTTCAGCAAGTTGAGCTGCACGCAGCGGATCTGGATAAGTAGTTAGCCGCTGCTGACGTAGTGTTGCAACGTGGTCAATATTGACACCTAATTCAATCATTACTTACCTCAAAATAGAGTTTTCAAAGAGACTTCTGTAATTACTTTATCATGCTCATTTAATTCTGTGAGTTTCGAGCCTCTTGTAGTTCGCGTTGCTGCTCTTCAAGGGCCTGCAACGTATCTTCATCAAAGTTCCACCCGCCGCCCAAAGCCTTATATAAATTAAGACGGTTAAGCAAAGACTCTAAGCCTGTTTGCACAAATTGCAGTTGCGTACCGTATAGATTAACCTCGGCCGTTTGTACCTGTAAAAAACTGTCAATCCCCGTTTCGTAGCGTAGATTGGCTAATCGCAGACTCTCTGCTGCTGAGCCTTCCATGGCGCGCATAGAATCTAACTGCTCTTGGTAAGTGGCTTCACCCGCTAAAGCATCTGAAACCTCTCTAAATGCAGTTTGAATGGTCTTCTCGTATTCAGAGACAGCGATATTTTGTCGGGCTTTAGCCAAGTCATAAGCCCCTTCGACACCACCAGAAAACAAGGGCATGGTGATTTGAGGCGAATACTGCCAAAAATCATTCCCAGAACGGAATAAACGGCTAAACGAAGGGCTGGCCAAACCAAATAAACCTGTGAGCGATATTTGCGGAAAAAATGCTGCCCGCGCTGCACCTACATTAGCATAAGACGCTTTCAGTTGGTGCTCTGCAGCACGTATGTCTGGACGTCTAACCAATAAGGATGAAGGCAATCCCACTGGGATATCCGCAATGATTTGGTCTTGGGAGAACGCAATGCTTTCTGGCAAGTCAACAGGCATTGAGGTGCCCAATACTAGCTCAAGCGCATTTTTAGCCAATGTTAATTGACGTTGCATTTCTTTGAGATCGGCTCTCACCGTATCAAGCTGCAATCGAGCTTGCTCGAGATCGAGTGCTGATGCCGTCCCAACCTCATATAGGTGAGTCACCAAATTAAGTGTCTCTTGACGGCTCTTTTCAGTTTGCTCTGTGAGCTGCAACATTGTTTGGGCAGCACGCCATCGTAAATAACTTTCGGCAACAGCTGCGATCACATTGATTTGCACGGTACGCTGTGACTCGGCGGTTGCTAAAAACTGCTGATAGGCAGATTCACTGAGGTTTTTTAAGCGCCCAAAAAAGTCAAGTTCAAAGGCAGTCATCCCCACACCAGCTTGGAAAGTGCGGCTAATTGCCGGGGACTGCGGACCAGCGATACGCATATCTGATGGCATGCGCGTCACCTCACCACTCCCACCAATACCAAAGGCTGGTACTTGGTCACTACGCGCTATTCCAAATTGTGCCTGTGCCTCAAGGACACGATCCAGAGCAATACGGATATCGCGATTATTATCTAAAGCGACATCAATCAGCTTTTTAAGTTGAGGATCATTAAAAAACTGATCCCACCCCAATTCATTAAATTCAGTATCAGCTTGTGCTAGCTCGGTTTCAGAGACCCCAACCAAAGGGTACTCTGCAGGGATAGGGGCTTCTGGCTGCTCGTATGTCGGCGCCAAAGAACACCCTGCCAGCACCAAAGCGGCACCTAAGGTAGAAATCTTTAATCTAAATGGGGCACCCATTATGAGTTCTCCTGATTGTCACTATCTGAGTCTGATGCGCCCTTATTTTCCAAGGCACGCTTACGTGCTTGTTCTTCTTCGAAAGCACGAGCATCTGCCCCTAATAGACGGGGCTTGGTTTTAAATAAACGCATCACGACGACAAAGAAAATAGGGACAAAAATCACTGCCAATGGTGTTGCGGCCAACATTCCGCCCAAAACGCCAAACCCAACGGCATTCTGGCTGGCCGCCCCTGCACCACTGGATAAAGCTAAGGGTGTGACCCCTAAAATAAACGCAAAAGAAGTCATTACAATCGGCCTAAAACGCAAACGCGCAGCATGTGCTGTGGACTCGATTAGCTCATCTGTTCGAGCGTACGCATCCTTGGCAAATTCAACAATTAAAATGGCGTTTTTAGCAGCAAGACCAATCACGGTAATCATACCAACTTGAAAATACACGTCATTTGCCATGCCCTTGAGAGTAACCATCCCTACGACACCAAGCATCCCCAAGGGAACCGCAAGCAACACAGAAAGCGGAATAGCCCAACTCTCGTAAAGGGCAGAGAGCACCATGAAAACGACCAGCACAGATAAGGCCATCAGAATGATTGTCTGACCAGCAGCTTCTTGTTCTTGGTAAGAGAGCCCAGTCCATTCATAACCGAATCCTGAAGGTAGTTCACCGACTAACCGCTCCATTTCAGCCATGGCTTCACCACTGGTGTGGCCAGGCGCAGCTTCACCGTTAAAACGTATCGATTCATAACTGTTGTAACGCACAATTTGAACTGGGGCGAGGTCAGGTTCGGCAGTCACGAATGTACTTAGAGGAACCATCTTGCCTTGGTTGTTTTTGACATTCATCTGCATTACTTGATCAATGTCCATGCGGAAATCTTCTTCGGCTTGAACCCAGACATTTTCCACCCAGCCTTCATTGGTATATTTACCAATATATGCTGAACCCAAAGCAGTAGAAAGTAACTGAGCTGCTTCGTTGAACGACACCCCTTGTGCGGCTGCTTTTTCACGGTCAATCGTAATATTCCACTGCTGACCAGGTGCTAGGCCTGTAATACGCGTTTGAGTCAACACGGGGCTTTCTGCTGCCATTTGCATGAGCTGCTGGGCACCTTCCATCAGAGCATCATGACCCAGACCACCGCGGTCCTCGAGGCGCATATCAAAACCTTGCGCATTACCTAATTCCATAATGGCGGGGGGCACGATAGTAAAGACCATAGCGTCAGGAATGCCATACAGTAGTTGCCCCATGGCTTTGTCCGCTATAGCTTGAGCAGAATCCCCTGGTCCGCGGCGCTCACTAAAGTCTTTGAGAGTCACAAAAGCCAAACCCGCATTCAGGCCATTACCGTTAAAACTAAATCCACGCACCGCCACCATATTATCGACTTGAGGTTGATTAAGGAAGTAGTTTTCTACATCCTCAATAGTATCCATGGTTCGATTCGCTGTAGACCCACTGGGCAGCTCCATATTAGCGATAACAAAGCCCTGATCCTCGGACGGCAAGAATGAAGTGGGCAAACGGATATATCCCCATGCAAGTAAAACTACCAGCAACGCATAAATCAACATGCCTTTGCCGAGGTGCTTAAAGCTGCGCCCCACAAATCTTTCGTACCGATCAGAGATGCCATTAAAAACGCGGTTAAAAATACCAAAAAAGCCACGCCGCTCTCGACCCTGGTCTTCTTCGGCTACTGGCTTGAGTAAAGTGGCACATAATGCCGGGGTGAAGCTCAAAGCAAGAAAACCCGAGAAAAAAATCGAACTGGCCATCGCCACCGCAAACTGTCGGTAGATGACCCCTACAGAACCATCCATAAAGGCCAACGGCATAAAGACCACAGTAAGAATCAAGGTAATACCAATAATCGCCCCACTGATTTGTGGCATCGCCTTTATCGTTGCTTCTTTGGGGGGTAATCCCTCTTCGGACATAATTCGCTCAACGTTCTCTACCACGACAATGGCATCATCCACTAAGATACCAATGGCCAAGACCATCGCGAACATAGTGAGTACGTTGACCGAAAAGCCCAGTGTATTCATGACCAACATAGAGCCCAGAATAGCCACTGGAACAACCAAAGCCGGAATAATCGTGTAACGAATGTTTTGCAAAAACACATACATCACAATGAAAACCAACACCATTGCTTCAAGTAATGTATGCACCACCTGTTCAATAGAAGTTTCTACATAGGGGGTCGTGTCGTATGGAATCGAATAGCTCACCCCTTCTGGGAAAAACTCAGCGAGTTCATCCATCATTTCTTCAATGCCCTTAGCGGTACTCAGAGCATTAGCCTCTGGAGCCAGAGATATTGCAAAAGCGGCAGTAGGCTGTCCGTTTAAGCGCGCACCAAACTGATAGTTGTCGGCACCGACCTCAACACGTGCAATATCTTTAATGCGTACGCTAGATCCATCGGGGTAAGCCCGTAACACGATATTGCCAAATTCATCCGCATCCTTGAGCTGTCCATTGGCCACAATGGGTGCAGCCACTAGCTGGCTCTCAGGGTTCGGTGGAGAACCAAGAATACCAGCTGAAATGAGTATGTTTTGCTCACTAATTGCTTGGTTAACCTCGCTCATGCTGATGTCATAGCTGACTAGCTTTTCAGGATCTACCCAGATACGCATCGCGCGAGAAGAAGCAAATAATTGAAATTGCCCCACTCCAGGCACTCGAGAAACAGCGTTCTGTACATTACGCTTAATGTAGTCTGCCAAATCCACCTGGTCTAAACGGCCATCCTCGGATGAAAGCGCCACAACCATTAAAAAACTGGCCGTGCTCTGCTCTACCTTGAGCCCCTGCTCCATAACTGCAGCGGGCAAGTTAGAAGTCACATTAGAGATTCGGTTTTGTACATCAACCTGAGCCAAATCCGGATCTGTGCCTGGTTCAAAAGTAGCAGTAATTTGGCTCTGACCATAAGAATCACTCACCGACTCGTAATACAACAACCCCTTGGCGCCATTTAGCTCATTTTCGATAATACTGGCCACCGAACTGGAGGCATCCTCTGCTGAAGCACCAGGATAAGTTGTAGTAATAGCGATCGCAGGCGGCGCAACCTCAGGGTATTGCGACACTGGCATAGTTGACAGTGCCAGCAACCCAAAGAGCGCGATACTCAGAGCAACCACCCATGCAAAAATTGGGCGATCAATAAAAAAATGTGGCATAAGACAAACTCATTCGCTGCAGAAGACAGACGCTATTAAGAGATTATTCGTTTTCGGCTTGGACTTCAGATGCAGGTGCCCCACTATCTGTTTCAGTGACAGGCTCATCATCCTTCCAGGGTAATTTCTCTACAGGTGCTCCTGGACGGATTTTTTGAAACCCCGCAACGATGACCGTCGCATCTGGTTTGAGACCTTCCTCTACAACGATAACGCCATTAACCTCTTGTCCTGTTTTAACGGGAGCTATCTGGGCTTTATCTTCTTCATCAACAATATAAACAGTGGTTGAGCCGCCCGCACCGTATTGAATAGCTTGAGCTGGTACTGCTAACGCATCTTCTTTTATCCCTTGCTCAACACGAACACGCACAAACATACCAGGCAATAAATTGAGGTCAGGATTAGGGAAAATAGCGCGCATGGCCAACTGCCCTGTGGTGGGATCTACAGATACCCCAGAAAAGAGAAGTCGTCCTTTTTCTGGGTATTCAGAGCGGTCATCAAGTAACGCAGTGACCTGAGCCTCACCCTCGCTATTCGATTTAATCAAGCCGCTAGCAATGGCTTTGCGCAGGGCTATGAACTCTTCGGCTGGCCGGCGAATATCTATATATAGCTCGTCAATTTGCTGGATGGTAGCAAGATGCGATGCCTCGGTCGCACTGACCAGTGCACCCTCGGTGACCTCGGCTTTGCCGATACGCCCACTAATAGGTGCAGTCACCTCGGTATATCCTAAATCAATTTCTGCAGACTCAAGAGCAGCTTTGGCACCTGCCACCTCGGCTTGAGTCTGGTGGTGCTGTGCCATGGCTGTATCGTAGTCTTGCTGACTAATTGCGCGTTCTTTAATCAGGCGTTGATAGCGATTGGCCAGCGCTGCTGCTGATTTGGCGTTAGCCTCGGCTTGTTGTAAACGCGCTTTAGCTTGATTGCGGGCAGCCTCATAAGGTGCAGGATCAATCGTAAACAATAGCTGCCCCTCATCAACATCACTACCCTGATCAAAATGGATACCCGTCACGATTCCAGTCACCCGGGCACGCACTTGGGCGTCTTTAATGGCATCCGCGCGGCCTGGCAAATCGATATATAGTGGGGTTGGCTCTGGATTTACCTGTACCACCTGTACGGGAACTTTCATATCGGGTTGAGCCGATTGTTCTTCTTGTTTACCGCAAGCAGCAACCAACAACACGGTGCTACATAAAAAAACCTGTAAAAGACGCCGTGATAAAAAGCGGCTACGAGGCATAGAAAAGCTCCTTGCAGATGGGCAGATAAGCAACTAAAAGCAGCTAAAGTTAATAGGAATTAATATCAAAGAAATTAAGTATATAGGTATTACCGATGATTAACAAAGTTGATTTTTCAACAAAAGTGTGTCCAACAACTTAACTCAAAAGCAATGCATCATCATCCAGTGTCTCACCTCGTACTCGTTCGAACATCGCCAAAAGATCAGCCACATCCAGACCTGAGCGCTCTTCTCCACTGACATCCAAGACTACTTTGCCTTGGTGCAGCATGACAGTGCGTTCACCAATGTCGAGTGCCTGGCGCATACTGTGCGTCACCATCATGGTTGTCAAGTGCTCATCGGCAACCAGCTTTTGCGTCAGCTCTAATACAAAAGCAGCGGTCCGCGGATCCAACGCAGCGGTATGCTCATCGAGCAATAAAATCTTGGAAGGTCGCATTGCAGCCATCAACAAGCTCACTGCCTGACGCTGCCCTCCTGATAATAAACCAATCCGATCAGTCAGACGTTTTTCCAGTCCTAAGCCAAGTAACGCTAAACGTTCTTGAAACTCTGCGCGCATTTCTTTATTGACTGAGCGTCTTAATCGGCGAGGGCTACCGCGATGAGCCGCCAACGCGAGATTTTCCTCGATAGTGAGCTCCTCGCAAGTCCCGGCCATGGGGTCTTGAAATACCCGAGCTACCATCTTGGCACGATCCCAAACGGGTTGCCGTGTAATATCCACCCCTGCAAGACGTATTTTGCCAGCATCTACGGATTGAGCACCTGAAATCGCATTGAGCAAGGTCGATTTACCGGCGCCGTTAGAACCAATGACTGTAACAAACTGCCCCTTTGGGATGGAAACACTCATACCTCTGAGCGCCCGCGTTTCAATCGGAGTACCTGGATTAAATGTGATCTTTAGATTTGTGGCTTCGAGCATCATGGCAAAGGCACTCCATACAACACTTTCATTTAAATGATTTTGTCGATCCAACCAATTCTATATAGGTTGGTATTAACACAGGATGAATCACGATTTAGTATTTTGAAAGCGACGTTTAAAACGGCTCTTTAAAAGCGGTAAGACCAGCGCAATGGTCACCAGCACTGCCGTTAGCAGGTTGAGGTCCTGCGCTTTTAAGCCAATGAAATCGGCATTGAGCGCTAATGCAATAAAGAAACGATATAAAACTGCCCCAATAATGACCGATAAAGTCACTATCAACATTCGGCGCGCAGGAATAATACTTTCACCAATAATCACAGCTGCCAAACCAATAACAATTGTTCCAATCCCCATGGAAATATCGGCACCGCCTTGCGATTGGGCAAAAAATGCTCCGGCCATTGCTACTAACCCATTAGAAATGGCCATCCCTAACAAAACCATCGCCCATGTACGCACACCCTGAGCGCGTGCCATGCGCGGGTTTGCACCTGTCGCTCGCATGGCCAAACCTGTTTCTGTTGCAAAAAACCAATCTAACGCAATTTTTGCGATCAGCACAACGACCAAGAGCAATAAAGGCCGCGCCATGTAATCAGGTAACCCTTGGGGCTGCAGCACTGTAAATATCGTGGGCTCCATTATCAAGGGAACATTAGGACGCCCCATAATGCGTAGATTAATTGAATACAGTGCGATCATGACGAGAATACTCGCCAACAGATCCATAATACGCAGGCTTACGTTTAGCCAGCCTGTCACTACCCCAGCGCAAGCGCCGGCTAATGTAGCAATAATGGTGGCTAAAAAAGGATCCATGCCTTGGCTGATTAAAACTGCAGCAACAGCACCACCGAGCGGAAAACTACCATCGACGGTCAGATCGGGAAAGCGCAGTACGCGAAAGGAAATCAAAACCCCTAACGCAACTAACCCGAAAATCAATCCTATTTCAAATGCGCCCCAGATAGTGTAGATAGACATGCTTGTATTATTTCAAAAAGCGCTCAATAGGGTGCCTCGTTTGCACTGCCTGCCCGCTATTTTGCGTAATGATGAAAAAACGCAATAAGGCCTCACGATTGAGACCTTAGGGCGTATCATTTAAATCTATTCAATTACTTTGACTGCCTCATCGATGACCTCTTGATCGATGGTCACCCCTTGTTTTTTAGCGGCATCAAGATTAATAAACAGCTCGAGTTTTTGGCCATATTCCGACGGCATTTCCCCGGGTACCTCACCTTGCAAGATGCGATGCACCATTGTTCCTGTCTGACGACCTAGATCATAGTAGTTGATACCCAGAGCTGCAATTGCGCCTCTTTCAACGCTATCTGTATCAGATGCAATCAAAGGAATCTGCGCATCATTACCAACCTTGACTAAGGCCTCGTAGGCCGACACAACGTTATTATCTGTGTTGGTATAAATAGCATCTACTTTGCCAACTAAACTGCGCGCAGCAGCACCTACGTCTACAGTACGTGCAGCAGTAGCCTCGACCAGTTTAATATCTCGTTCTGAAAGCAATTCGCGTAACGCCTCGACGACGACAACTGAATTGGCCTCACCAGGGTTATAAACCATTCCAATACTTTTTACATCAGGGACTAACCGTTGAATCAAGTCGACCTGATCTTCAAGGGCCAATGCATCCGAAACACCAGTTACATTTGTCTCTGAGGCCTCCATCTGGGGGACCAATTGAGCTGCTACCGGATCAGTTACTGCAGAATACACCACAGGGATTTCTTTGGTCGCGGCCACGACTGCCTGCGCTGAAGGTGTAGAAATTGCAACTATGACATCAGAATCATCACCGACAAATTTGCGCGCAATTTGTGCTGCAATCGCGGTATTGCCTTGGGCAGTTTGAAATTGCCATTTGAAATCATCGTTGTCTGTATACCCCTCTTCTTTGAGCACATCATTAATGCCATCTCGAACTGAATCCAGGGCTGGGTGTTCAACGATAGAGGATACCGAAACGGTTTGAGCTGCAACCATACCGCCCATTGACAGACATAGCCCCAAGGCAACCGGGGCAATTAACCGAGAGAAAACATTCTTTTTCATTTAGATGACTCCTTTGCGTGGAATATAATTGCTTTAGTGTTAAAGGCTTTATTTTACAAAAATAAGCAGAAGAAGACGAAACACATAAAGCTTGGCACTTTATTTGGTTTGTAGACTAGATAATAACCCTTTTATCCATTTTAAAGCCGGAAAACGATAAGTTTTTTTTAATTGACCAGCACGCTCTAAAAGCTCGCCAACTGACACATCTAACTGCGTCCCTTTAAAGGCAATTGCGATGACATTGCCTTCATCCACTTCGGGCAGCAGAATGTAGCGACCAGAGAAAGCGGCCTCTATGTTTTCCATATTAGTGTCAAAACTCTCGTGATTACCAAAAAGGTTAATCACACATATCCCGTGCTTGTTTAAACTATTTGCACAACCTTGATAGAAAGACCGCGATGAACACACTGGGCCCCGAGCATGTTCATCATAAAGGTCAATAAGTAACAAGTCATACTGGTCATGCTGTGATGGCTCATTAACCCAGTGCTCAGCATCATCGTGAATAATCTCTATGCGTTTAGATTTTGGCAAACGAAAAAATGCTTGGCACATAGCTGTGACCTCTGGATCGATTTCTATCACATCTATGTGGGCCTGTTGCACGTGTTCATGGCAAAAACGTACCAATCCGCCAGCACCTAGCCCCAAAATTGCTAGCTTATTAATCCCCTGGGGACGCTCAAACAGCATCCAACCCATCATTTGTTGAGTATAGGTTAATACCAAGTCATTAGGACGGGTAAGACTCATCGCACCCTGAATCCAGCGTGTGCCAAAATGCAGATACCGCACCCCCCCATCTTCGGAAATAGTAATATCCCCAGGAGAATCTTCTTCTTGAACAATAAAATGGTCCAATTTTTCCCTTATATGAAATCTAATTAGACGGTGCCACTCTATACAGTAGCCCAAGCTTGTAAACAAAGATTTTAAATCTCATAACCAAAAAAAATATAAACGTAAAAATACACCAAGGATAGATATATGGCAAGACAGTCGCCTGCCCTATCGTCTACATAGATGTCACTTAGACATTAAAAAAAGCGCGTGAAACCAAGTTCACGCGCTTTTGTGGGCCATCTTTGAATATATTTGGCACATACTACTGCATTATTTGTCGACGACTTTTTCGGCCTGCTCCTCATGTTCGTCACGAGCAGCTTTATCCTCGGCGATCATTGCCTCACGATCCTCGGGAGCAACCCAATTCAAGGGCTCAATCTCAAGCTGTTGTCGACGACCTCTTCTTCTGCGCTTTCTAGCCATATTTAATATCTATCCTCAAGGTTTGATGATGCTCGTCAAATTAGGCAAGCACTTTTGTATACTAATTACTACACTGTAACACACACATCCAAAAAAGTCCAATAACAACAACAGCTTATGAGCGTCAAGCATATTTAACCCTAGGGTAAAGGTAATTTAGCTTGCTGTTTGTGCTTTACCCAGCAATTGAAAGCAGACTCTAAGCACTCAACATTTATGCGGTCATCCCGTATACTTGAGAGCCGATGAAATTTAATTTGAGTGATCACAGTGAAAGTTGCAACCTGGAATGTAAACTCCCTGCGTGTCCGGCTACCCCAGGTCATTGCCTGGTTAAATGAACACCCAGTCGATGTCCTTTGCCTACAAGAGTTAAAGCTGCCAGATGACCAATTCCCTCTTGAGGCTTTCCAAGAGATCGGCTATACCGCTACTTGGGCCGGTCAACGTACCTATAACGGCGTTGCTCTGATTAGCAAAACAGAGCCGAGCGAGGTTCAACGCAATTTGCCTAATTATGAGGACCCACAGCAACGATTACTTGCAGCTACCTATGCAAGCGCCCAAGGCCCCATCCGCATTGTCTGTGCGTACTGCCCTAATGGTGAGTCTTTAGAAAGTGACAAGTTCATTTATAAAAAGGAATGGTTCGCTGCCTTAAAAGAATGGCTAACAGACCAGCTCATCAAATACCCACAGTTAGTTGCTTTAGGTGACTATAATATTGCCCCTGCTGATATCGATGTGCACGATCCAAAGCGCTGGGAAGGTAAAATTCACGCCTCTCCCGAAGAGCGTGAGATTTTTCAATCTTTATTAGATTTAGGGCTCATTGACGCGTTTCGTGCTCATCACCCTGATGATCCTGGATTCAGTTGGTGGGATTACAGACGGCGCGCGTATCAACGTAACGCGGGCCTACGTATCGACATGGGCTTGGTTTCCAATGTGCTTTGGAAGCATTGCACAGATGCCTGGGTAGATGCCGAGCCTCGTGGCAATGAGCGCCCTTCAGATCACACCCCTGTTGTGGTCGCTTTTGAGGTCTAATTCATCATGGATACATCCGCCATTGCCGCTCAGGCCAAAAAAACCATTGGTAACGTTATTAT